>CAIOTJ010000392.1 GCA_903861195.1 uncultured Planctomycetaceae bacterium
ACCTGTTGCCCGCCAGCGTGGGAACCACGCCTGAAAAATTCGCCCTGACCGCGGCAGGAGTTGCAGCCTTCGTCTACCTGCTGGGCAACATCTGCTGCTTCTTCCTGCCCGAGCCCGATCCCAACGCGGCCCACGACTGAGCCATCGCAGACCGGGGATTACTTTCACAGGTCCGCCTGGATGACTCCCTAAATCAAACGCCCCCCGGCAGGTCGTCGTGAACCTGCCGGGGGGGCGTTGTTTTGCGCTGCATATTTGGCCCGAGTTGCTAGCCGCTTCGGAACCCGGCTCCAGTATGCACGGGCAAGTTTCTGTACTGGCTGTTCATCCGCTGAATTAACGCCCGTTTCCCCGGGCCAACGATTTGCTGCGAATACACCACGGGCCAATCGGCTGCTCAGGTGTGTGCTCGGCAAGGCTTTCCCCTCCGCAGGCAGCCTGTGCCACAACCTGCACAGCCTGGGTGTGGCATGACCAAACTCATCGAGCGGAAATGAGGGCGATCCGGAAGCCGAGATTGCTGTTGCAATAGTCGGGGGCATCGCAACCACGGCACGCCGACCGGCATTCGAAAGGTTCGTAGTACCAGCCGCCGCCGCGGTTGACCCGAATCAATCATTCCGCAAGAACCGGGTCACGCCGCCCCGGCAGCTTTTCGTCATAGATGTCGATTCCATCGGCACACTACTCCCACACGTTCCCGTGCAGATCGTAGAGCCCCCACGGATTCGCCTTCTTTCCTCCCAACTCATGCGCGTATTGCTTCGGGGCGTTGCCATTCCCCACAAAACCGCCACGCCACGCGAAGTCACTCAGTTGCGTCACGGCATCGCCGAATGAATACGCCGTATCCGTTCCCACCCGGCATGAGTACTCCCACTGCGTCTCCGTCGGTAACGTCTACTCCCACCCCTCCGGCAACCGCCCAGCCTACCGTTCCTTTTCTGTGAACTTGCGAACAAATTCCCGTGCATCGTCCCAAGTGATGTAGCTTGCCGGATATCGCGGTCCCTCTTGCAAATAAGCTTGGTCTTTCCACGGTGCCGTCCCCATAACGCGGGTTCACTCGTCCTGCATGACCGCGTACTTCCCGATTCACACCCCTCGCGTCAGCATTACCTGCACCTGGCCTTCACTGTCTTCGCGGTTTTTTCCGACTTCGGGCACCCCATCTTGAACGTCCCCGCCGGGCAGAACACCAGGTTCATCTTAAGGCCGTTGTCGTCCCGTTCCTCGCCGGCCCGAGTGCCGACCAATCGCCGGGATGAGGCGGAGTGCGCCTCCACGCCCGCCTTCTCTACCTTTCTCGAGGGTGGCTGGACGGATGCCGATGGCTCTGCGGCCAATACAATTAGGAAAACGCAGGCCAGGACCCAAGGCTGGTACAGACAATGACGTCGTAATGGCATCGCGAATCTCCGTGCAATCCTGGCCCTCGTTCTGGGTTTACATTCAGTTACGTTCTCAACGGAAACCCCATGGTCCAGACATCTCGCATTTTCTCAGCGAACGGGGCTGCGGGCGACGCGGAAGCCAAGATTGTCGCAGCGGTCGTCAGGCGAGATCCAGACACGGAGCGCCGACCGGCAACCGGACGGGTCGTCGAGCCAGCCCCCGCCACGGAGGACCCGGTGCGAAGCCTCCCCAACCAATGGATCACACCCCCCCGGCAACTTCAATTCATAGCCATCCGCGCACCACTCCCACACATTGCCGTGCATGTCGTGCAGACCCCACGAGTTCGGCTTCCGGCCTCCCACTTCATGGGCGTATAGTTCGGACTGAGTATTTCCATTTCCGTAGTCACCGCCCCACCACGCGAAGTCGCTCAGTGAGTCACTGGAATCGCCGAAAGAAAACGCCGTCGTCGTTCCCGCCCGACACCCATATTCCCACTGCGCCTCAGTCGGCAAGGTGTACTCCCAACCCTCCGGCAAGCGCTTCGCCTGCCGCTCCTGCTCCGTCAGTTTCCAGAGAAATTCCAGGGCGTCCTCCCAACTCAAACAACTCGCGGCAGACAGCGATCCTTCCTGGACGTGTTCCTCTCCCTTCCACGGCGTCGTTCCCATCACCCGCTCCCATTCCCCCTGCGTCACCTCGTACTTCCCCAGCCAAAAGCCCTGCGTCAATAGTACCTGTACCTGATCTTCATCATCGCCTCGGTCCTGTTCCGACTGCGGGCTTCCCATCGTGAACGTCCCCGGCGGGCACCAGACCAATTTCATCTTCAGCCCGTTGTCGTCCCGTTCTTCGCCAGCCCGGTTGCCGACCAACGACCTGGAAGGCGCAGAGTTCGCCTCGGGGGAGTCCATCTCGCTCTTCTGTGCGGGAGGCTGGGCAGAACCGGATTACATGATGAAAGTGACAACCCCTTCAATGCAGCATTCCAGCACAATCGCTGCCAACGTCCTGAATCGCGGGGCCCTGCGAAATCTCCTCACCCTCGGAAAAATAACAGCGACGTCACAATGAAGATCGGGATCAGGATGCCGCCCGAGTAGAGCATGTAGCCGAAGAAGCCCGGCATGGGGACGCCATTTTCCTCGGCGATCGCCTTCACCATGAAGTTCGGACCATTCCCGATGTACGTGTTGGCCCCCATGAAGACCGATCCGCACGAGATGGCCGCCAGCAGGCTCCAGGCGATTGGCAGCTTGAGAAACTCGGCCAGGTATTGCCCTTCCACCGAGACGTTGTGAATTCCGCAGGCGGTGGCGGCGAAGGCGATGTAGGTAGGGGCGTTGTCGAGCACGCTTGAGAGAGCCCCGCTGACCCAGAAAAACTGCCAGGGCTCGCGCACACCCAGTTCATCCCCCCGGGCGTTCAGAATCTGCAGGGCCGGGGTCATCGTGATGAAGATCCCCAAAAACAGAATTGCCACCTCGAGAATCGGACCGAAAGTAAACCGGTTCGATTCGTGGATCGACCGACGGGTCCCAAAGTATGAAATCGCCGCGAGGGCCGCTGTCAGCCCCTGCGCGAGGAAGTGCGGCCATTCCTGTCCGCCAAACCCGATCCGCTGCCCCGAACAGAAGACGATCAGCACGACCCCGGCCAGCAAAAGCAGATTATGCATCCCCAAGATTCGCAACGGCTCATGCTGCTGCACCTCTTCGAGTTGCGAACCAGGGCGATCCACCTCCTCGGCATCCAGCACCTTCTGGTCCCAGACGTTGAAGATCGCCAGCAGGCAGCCATTTACAAACAACCACTGCTTCCAGAGTGACAGTGTCTGCAGAAACGGAACGCCCTTGAGGAAGCCGAGGAAGAGCGGCGGATCACCGAGCGGCGTCAACAATCCACCACAATTCGACACCACAAAGATGAAAAAGATCACAATGTGGGTCTTCCGCACCCGGGCCTTGTTCGCCCGCAGCAGCGGCCGGATCAAGAGCACCGACGCTCCGGTCGTTCCCACGAAATTCGCAATGATCGCCCCCAGAGCCAGAACCGCCGTATTCAACAGCGGCGTTCCCGAAAGTGACCCCTGCACGTAGACGCCGCCACTGATGATATAGAGCGCCCCGAGCAGGCAGACGAACGAGAGATACTCATGCAATGACTCGACCAGGGCATGTGTCCCCCGCGAACCAAACAGCCCGGCCAGCACCAGGATCACCGGGACCGACAGTCCGGCCGAAATGATGGCCTTGTTTTTGTTGTGTTCCCACCAGTGGCCATGAAAGAGCGGCAGCAGGGCAATGCAGCCCAGCAGGGCCACGAACGGCAACACCGACCAGACCGGCAACTGGTCACCCAACTGCTCGACCAGCCCGCCGGCCACCCCTGCGGGATCGTCGGCCCCCAGGACAGTCCCTCCCCAAGCCAGCAGGCCCACCAAAAATCCCATCAGGCCCAGCCCACCACGCAGCGTGCGTGCCACTTCGGTGGCACGGGTCGAAGTCTTCACAGAGTTCACTCCCTGGTCGCGGACTGCCGCCCGCAGGTTCAATATGGCTTCGAGGGCGGGCGCTGCCCTTCCGTACTCTCCGGCCCGGGTGAGGTCCAGCCGGTCCGCGGGCCCGACACTCAAGCCAGGATGTCGTGAATGGGGACACCGCCTTGGGCAATCTTCGACGGCCGCCCCACCTGATCGCGCACCTCGAACTCGGGATCGATCCCCAGGCACTCGAAGATGGTCGCGCAGACGTCGCCCGTGGTCACCGGATTCTCAGCCGGGAAACCGGCCTGCGAATCCGACGCTCCGTAGACTGTTCCCCCCCGAATGCCCGCCCCGGCAAACAGCACCGAGTAGACGAACGGCCAATGGTCGCGGCCGGCGTTGCCGTTGATCTTCGGCGTCCGTCCCATCTCACTCATCACCACGATCAAGGTCTCATCCAGTTCGCCCGACTGTTCGAGATCGGACAGCAGCGAACCGAACGCCATGTCGAGGTAGGGCAGATTGTTCTTCTTGAGGACCGAAAAATTGGCGGCGTGGGTGTCCCAGCACTCGAACTGCAGCTTCAGCCGTTCCCAGTAACAGTCCCAGGTCACATTGATGAACCGCACTCCGGCCGAGACCAGGCGGCGGGCGATCAGCGTGCAGTTGCCAAACAGCGTGTTGCCATACCGGGCCCGCACTGCGTGATCGACAGTCTCGAGATTGAACGCATCCCGCACGGTCGACGATGTCAGAATACTCCAGGCCCGCTGCTCCTGGCGGTTGAACGAACCCAGTTCGCCCTGGGCATCCACGCGCAACCGCTCGGCATCCAGTTGCCGCAACAGATCCTGCCGGGACCCCAGGCGGTTGACTGTCATCTGTTCGCCCAGACCCGTGTTGGGAATCACCGGCAACCCGCGCAGTGGCTGCGACGAGTAGGGCTGGTCGGGAGGGTTGTCGACGAACGGCTCGCACTCGGTGAACAGCGGATCAAACCGCGCCCCGAGAAATCCGCCGTAGGGACCAGGCCGGCGGATCGACTGACCCCAGCCGAGATAGCACGGCATATAGACGTAAGCCGGCTGTTCCTGCCGGCCCCCGGCCAGATACTCACAGACCGAGCCCATGCTGGGGGGATAGCTCGATTTGGTGCTGACGATGTTGTCGAGCGGCAGATCGTACCCGGTGTAGCTGGGAAGGGGATTGTGGCAGCCCCCCCGATGGCTCAGCGACCGGACGATGGCGGTCTTGTTCATCCACTGCGCGAAACTCGGCAGATGTTCGCACACCTCGATGCCCGAAACCGTGGAGGCGATGGGCTTGAACTCACCCCGGATCTCGGCGGGGGCCTTGGGCTTCATGTCGTACATGTCCTGGGTGGCCGCCCCCCCCAGCAGGTACAGCACGATGACCGACTTCGCCTTGCCGACCCGGCTGGGCTGCGCCTCTGCCGCCCGCAGGTAATCTGACAGGCCAAATCCCCCCCCGAAACCGGCGAGGGCCGAGAGCCCTCCGACCCGCAGGGTCTCCCGACGCGTCAGCCCATCGCAGCACCGCCGCAGACTGCCGTTCAGAGTCAGCATCGCGCACCACCTTTCGACTCACTTGCGTCTCAACCGGCCCAAAGGCCCCCAGGCGGGTACCACGCCCACCCAAAAACCTCACAATCGTCCATCCCCTTGACGGGACCATACCCCAGCTGCCGGTCTGCCGCAAATCCGATCTGTCCCAACCGCTGGAATCCGCACGGAAGGAACCGCATCTGGCCCCACCGGTCCACGGTGCTCAGTCCACTCTTAATCCACGCCTCCCGTGCCGGAATCTGATCCGGCACGGGGCCTCCGGCGACACACTCACTGCACCGGCCGTCGGGGAATGGGGGCCACAATCCGGGACGCGTGTTTCTGGTTGTGTTCGACCGTGTTCTCGGCCACCACCGCATCGGCCGGCATGTCGAAACCAAATGGTCCCCCGGTATTGGGGTTCGGCTCGTAGAACGCCACCCCCGTGCTGCAGACGGTCACCCGGATGCGGTGTCCCTTGTTGAACACCTGGCTGATCCACCCCACGTCGAACGCGACATTGGTCACCTTGCCAGGCTCCATCAGCACTTCTTTCTCAAACCCCTCCCGGTACCGGGCCCGACGGACGTAGTCGACCAGGGTGATCGACCGGCCATCGGGATAGACATCGCTGACCCGCACGATGAAGTCGGTGTCGCGGGCCGTTGAGGTCACCCACAGGTCGGCCTGGATCTCTCCCGTCCATTCCACAGGCTCGGTCAGCACCTCGGTGGTGAACGTGCGGACCTCGGGCTCGGCCTCGAACTTCTGGGCGTCAGCCGCTCCGGGGAAGGCCACCGTGGCTGTCATCTTGTTGGGATTCTTCGGATCGGCCTTGAACGCCGTCCGCGAATCGGCCACGGCGGGACGGGTCTCGTTCAGCTTCCCCCCTGCGTGCAGGTAGTAGCTGCGCGACCGGCTGGGAATGGGCCAATCTTCGGCCTCCCGCCAGACATTGCCCGGGGCTCCCGTCTCTCCCAACGCCCCCATCACGTAATACCGCACGGGAGCATCGCGATCCACGCCATTGTCGACCCCCTTGAGATAATGGTCCATCCAGCGAATCAGGTGCTGCTCGCCATCGAAGCGGGCATTGTCGGGATAGGTCAACTCCGACACCTTGGCGTTGTTCTTGCCTTGCAGTCCCCCATGCAGCCAGGGGCCAATCAGCAACTGCTGCTGTCCACGGGAATTTGGTCCCCCACGGTGCTGACGTCCCACGTAGCTGTCGACCGATCCCTGGTTCATGAAGTCATACCAACTGCCAATCGTAAAACAGGGAACGTTCATCTTGTCGAAATGCAGGCTGCAGTCTTCATCCTGCCAGTAGGCATCGTAGGTGGGATGCTGGAACCATTCGACCATGAGGTCATGATTGTGAGCCGGCACCCGACAGACCGCCCCCATGTTTTTGAACCGCTCGGGGCGGGTGGTCCCTCCAATCCGGTAACCCTCCTGGTACAGGCTGAGCCCAGTGTCGATCATGTATTGGGCGGCGAGGTGAGGGGGTTGGGTAATCGCCAGGAAGTTCTGGGCATAACCGGCCTGCGAACTGCCGAAGGTGCCGACCTTGCCGGTCGACCAGGTCTGGGTCCCCAGCCACTCGCAGACGTCATAACCATCCTTGAGTTCGCCCCAACCCAACGCGCGGTAGCCAACCCACGTCCCTTCCGAAAGTCCCGCCCCCCGGAAGTTCACGCCGCACACGACGTAACCCGGCTTCGCCAGTCGGGCGAAGGCCTGGCGGGTTCCCACTCCCTTAAGGTCCGCATACCGCTGCTCGAACAGCACGGGCCACGGACCTTTTCCCTCAGGAAAGTACAGGTAGGCCGAGAGCCGGACACCGTCGCGCATGGGAATCATCACGTGCTCTTCGCGCACGCCGCCCAGGTCGATCTCCCCTTCGGCCCCCTGGATCGCTCCTCCCGTGACCAGCACCAGGCCCAACAGGCAGGCCAGCGCTCTGCTCCCGAGGTTTCGCGCCGTTGTCTCAGCCATCATCGCATGTTCTCCCAAAGTCATCGTGTGCCGGTCAGGTCTCACCTCAGCCCCGTCGGGACCGCTGTGCCGCGGGCCTCCCGGTTTGTGCCGATGGTCCGATGCTCAATCCCCCTGGAGCGCCGCACGAGAGACTATGTCATTTCATCAAGATTCACCAATGGATGGGGTTCAGTTCCGGGAGGAGACTCGGCGACGGTCCCCTGCCAGAGCCGTGGTCGCGGCGTTGGCGAATGGGAATCTGCGTGGGGTTTCGGTAGTCTCTCGCTCAATTCCCAGGCTTTGGACCTGTCTTCGTCGCACTCATTTGTCAGGATGTTGCCGTGCCCCCGCTGGGAGCCCACATGTCGATCGCCGGTGGCTATTTCCGGGCGGTGGAAGCCGCCGCCGAGTTGGGGATGGACTGCGTGCAGATCTTCACCAAGAACAACAACCAGTGGAACGGCAAGCCGCTGACCGATGCCGACATCGCCGAATTCCGAGCGACGCTGGACCGCACGGGAGTGACGCTTCCCTGCTCGCACGACAGTTACCTGATCAACCTCGCCAGCCCCGACCCGGCCCTGTGGCAAAAGTCGCTCGACGCGTTCATCATCGAGCTGGAACGGGCCGAGGCCCTCGGTTGTCTGGGAGTGGTGATGCACCCGGGCAGTCATGTCAGTTCGACCGCCGACGAGGGACTCGCGAAGATCATCGAGGCGCTCAACCAGGCGCACCGCTCAACCCGGGGAGTGCGCGTGCAGACGTGGCTGGAGACGACCGCCGGCCAGGGGACCAATCTCGGCTGGAGATTCGAAGAACTACAGCGCATTTTGGAAGGGCTGCAGGAACCCGAGCGGACGGGGGTTTGCGTCGATACCTGCCACATCTTCGCCGCTGGCTACGAGCTGGGGACATCCGAGAAGTATGCTGCCACGTTTGAGGAATTCGACCGGATCATCGGCCTCAACCGCATCCGTGCGTTCCACCTCAACGACAGTGTCAAGGGGCTGGGCAGCCGGGTCGATCGGCATGCACGCATTGGCGGCGGTCAGCTCGGCTTGGAACCGTTCCGCTTGCTGCTGAACGATCCCCGATTTGCCGCGATTCCGATGTACATGGAAACGCCCAAGGGAGACGAAGAGGGAGAGCCGCTCGACGCCATCAACCTGCGGACGCTCCGAGAGTTGATTGAGCCGGCCTCCGCAGCTCCGAAGCGCAAGCGAAAGGCCGCCTCCTGAACGGCTCGCCGGTGTTCACCGGACGGCCGTGATTGACAGCCACTCGGTCTCAGCCGTAAGTCCCTGTCCGAGGGGGCCGCATGTCGGCCGTGGCGAAGTGGTGACTTGTGAGGGGGACCGCTGCCGAGAGGGCCAGCACCACGGCAGGCTCCTGAACGGGCCGGGGCACCTCCTCGCGGGGCAGTTCGAACGAGGCGTCAGCCGCTGGTGCCCGCCGCCACGAGAGCATCGCCAGAATCGTCGGCAGCAGTACCAGCGAAACCAGCAGGCAAGCTCCCACCCCCAGGGTCAACACCAGCCCCAGGCTGTAAAGGCCGCGGTGTCGGGCGATCATCATGGCACCGAAGCCCACCATGGTGGTCAGAGTATTCACCAGAATCGCACTGAAGGCGGTGGAACCGATTTCATAGCGTCCCTTCTGGTGCAGCGAGTCGTGTACCACGTGCACACCGCCGTCGACGCCAATCCCCATGATCAGCGGGAGCACGATCATGTTCGCCGGATTCAAATCGATTTGGAAATGTCCCATGGTGCCGAACAACAGCACGGTTCCCGCCATAGGCGGCAGCATCGCCAGGAATGCGAGCTTGACGCTGCGAAAATCGAGCAACAGAACGGAAAAGGCGGCGAACAGGGCATAGACCCCGGCCTTCTCATAACTCTCCTTGATCGAACGAGAGGCCTCGAAGGTCTGCAGCGGGGTGCCGGTCGCCTCAGGGTCCACCGAGCGAATGTCGGCGATGAATTCCGCCAGCGGCTCCTGATCCCAAATCTGCTGCTTCGGATAGACTTGCAGCAGCCACTTCTGTCGCGGAGAGACGAACCGATCCACGAGGGTGGGAGACAGATCTGTGAGAGTGACCGGATCGGTCCTCGAGATCATCGACAGGGCCCGGAAGCTCTGCCAGAGCTCGGTGGTCAGGCGGGTCTGATACTCGCGCAGCAGCGACAACTGCCGCGCGTCGTCACACTGGTCCAACCGGTCCAGGAAATTCCCGACCTCCTCAAGCGTCGCCTTCGACAGCGTGCCAGGCAGCCCCTCGAGCAGGGTCTCTATCTTCTCCAGCTCGGACCCAATCTGGCTGGGATCGACTCCTCGCGGTCCCATCGGGCGCTCGGGAAGCTTCTGCAGCATCGAATGGATCGCCTGCACGTACAGCTGGGTCTCTTCAGTGCTGTGGGCGGGGAGCACCGAGGCGATTTCTTCGACCCGGTGGACCGTCGGCAGGGCGAGGAACTTGGCCTTGAGTTCCCGGGCTTCTTCGGCACTGCTCGCCAGTGAGACTGCAAACAGAAGCGAACTGTCCGACTGTTCGAAGATGCGGTGCTGCACCTCGACTGGGTCCAAACCCTCGGCCTGCAGATTGAGCAGGTTGTAATCGTACTTCACATCGAAAGCCCGCTGGCCCAGGAAGGCCAGACCCGCGAGGCAGATCACGCAGATCGGCAAGGCATGCCTGGAGAGCAGTCGGCGATAGCCATTGGCCTCGATCGGATTGCAGATCATCGTCGGCTTGAGATTCCGGTCGGCGATGGCGATGAGGGCGGGCTGCACCACAAATGCGGCTACGAGGAACAGCAGAATGCCCCCCCCCGCGATGACTCCCAATTCAGCCACTCCAGTGAAGTCGGTCAGCAGGGCGGTGAAAAAGCCAATCGCACTGGTGACGGCGGCGGTGACGGTTCCCGGGCCGATGCTGACCGCCGACTCTCCCAGGGCATCATTCAGATCATGTCCATGGTGCCGCAGTTCGATGTAACGCTCGAGAACCACGATCGAAAAATCAACACCAATCCCCAGCAGCATTGCCGCGAATGAAACCGAGAGTATGTTCAGGTGTCCAATCACCAGGGTGGTGAGTCCGAACGACCACGCCATGCCGATGGCCATGGTGATGGTGGACAGCAGGGGATAGCGGAAACCGCGCAGTCCCCAGATCAGCAGTGCGGTCACCCCGAAAAACGAGAGGACCGACGCCTGGGTCATCGAGGCCTGGGAGTCGCGCATCTCGTCGCTTTCAAGCACGGGCACTCCGGTCACTCCCAGACGCACCTCGGGATGTCGTCCCCCCACCTCAGCCATCAGCGACCGCAGCCGCTCAATCACCGGGGCCGGACCATTGAAGTCGTCGCCACTGGTCCGGGGCTGCACCTTGAGGAACCCCATCGAGCCGCGGGCATTCATCAGATAGCGGTCGGCGAACTGCGTTTCGATCTGGGCGAACTGCCCCCCCATCGCCATCTGCCAAGGGGATTGATAGCGGGCTTTCTCGGCCGAAAACTCCCGCAGGCTGGTTGCCAGCAGGTGAATCTGCCGGACCAGTGGAGCCGCGGCGATTTCGGCCAGATCGGGAGGCTGTTCCAACGCCCCCTTCAGCTGAAACCGCAGTTCCCGCACCATGCGGTACAGGTTGAGTTTTTTGAAATCCTTCAGCAGCACCTGGAACTCATCGAGCTGTCCCAACAGCATCTGCAGATCATCCGGACCGGCGAACTGCAGGGCCTTTTCGCGCAGCCCCGCCAGATCGACCCGATACAGGGTATTGCGGAAGTGCTCGGTGTCGGCATCCACTTGTTGACCGAGGTCGTCAATCGCCGCCTCAATCTGCTTGACGTCGTCCCCTTCCACCACCACCACGATGTCTTCCGAGGCGTCGCCAAACGCGTCGAGATAATTCAGCCAGCGCTGGTGGTAATCGGTCTGGGGATCGATCAGGTCGGCCCGTTTGGTCTTGAATTTGAGCTGGGTCTGCGTCAGCCAGGTGGCCGCGAGCGCCAGCCCACAGCACACCGTCAGGGTGAGCCAGGGAGAGCGGGCGCTGCCGACGGTGACCCAGCGCAGGAAGATCTGGAATCGCGACGGTTCGTCTTCGTTGGGTGGATTCAAAGCGTCCATGCTGTGTTTCGCAGTCGCCCGCCTCGGAGAGGTCACAACCGCGAATGGTCCGTTGGTCCTGGAAAACGTCCGGTCATCAATCCGAGGATCCATCCCTGGTGCCTGCCGCAAAGCGGGTCCTCCTGGTCATCAATCCCGGGTGATCTCTCGCCTTCGGCGTGGAGAATCACGCCAGAAACGCAGCCGCCCCATCCCTGGGGAGCCGGAAATCGGACGGAATGTAGGGGAAAGCCGAGATTCCGGGCAAGATGGGTTTGCGAAACTTTTCATCCTATGAAAAACTGCCCGCGCAGAATGCTGATGTGACCAATACCACTGACTCGGAAAGGCATCTCCTTTCTGGTTTCCACGCTGCGCCAGGATTTACTTCAACCCGCTGGACCCCCGCAGGGCTCCGCCGGCGCCAATCAACTCGGGGTGACGGGCGATCTTGTCGGAGAAGACCCGCAGGTCTTTCATCACGAGGTCGAGATTTTTCATGACCGTGGTGAGCGACGACATGGTCTGCTCAGTCGTGCGGTACAATTGGGGATCATTCAGCAGCAGGTTGAGAGTCCCGTCTTCGCGATTGATTCCCTTGGAAAACTGGGTCAGATCGAGCGAAAGCACTTCGAGATTTGCAAAGACATTGTCGAGCCGGGTGACGATCGTGCTGCTCTTTTTCGCAAGGGGTAACGTCGCGTCGTTGATGTTCCCCAGGGCTCCATTGGCCTTCGAAACGGCCGAGGCGATTCCCGCGATCGTCTCCCGCGTCTCCTCGATCATCTCGGGCATCGCCGCCAGGCTCTTGCGCAGGTTCTCCTGGTTGCGCGGGTCGGCCATCAACTGGTTGGCATTGCGGGTAGCCTCGCTGAATTCGCGCAGCGACGTCACCGCCTCGACAATCACCGTCTCCAGATCATCCCGGTGCGTGTCGACCAGCGAGTTCACGTTCTTGCCCACCAGCTTCCACTCGTTGCTTGTCGCTTCGAATGATTCCAGGGTGCTCTGGACGTCCACGCTGAGACGGGTCACCAATTCGACAGGATCTTCGGTGGTCAAACCGTCGATGTGATCCCCGGCCGACAAATACTGTCGGCTTCTTCCGGGAGCGAATTCGATCGTCGCATCCCCCAGAATCGAGCGGGTCAGGGTCGCCGGACCGTCTTCATGCAACAGATACTTCTGTCGGATATCCAGGACGAGGTCGACCCCGCCGCGACTGTCATCAAATGTCACCTCACGCACCGACCCGATCAGGATGCCGCTCTTGCGGACGGGGGTGCCGCGGGTCACCCCGGGGGCCTTCTCGAAATGGACGATGATCGTGTAGCGCCGCTGCCAGACATTGTCGAGTTCGCCAAACCGGATGATCAATCCGCCGGCGACCAGCAGGGCCATCAGCACCAGCAGCCCCACACGGAATTCCTTGCGTTGATCGGACATTTGGGTAGATCCTTATCGGGTGGCCATCTCGAGCAGGCGTTCCCCCGCCTGGCCGTGGACAAACTGGTAGACCCGGGGATCGGGGGCCGAAAACGCCTCAGCGGGGGTGCCGTCAAAAATGATCTGCGGTTCGTCGGCCCCCAGGCGGGAAATCGGGTAGAGCATGATCACCCGGTCGACGGTACGCCCCACGGTGACCATGTCATGAGTGACGACGATGCTGGTGATGGGACGACGGGCCCGCACCTGCAGGATCAGCTCGTTGATCACGTCGCTCATGATCGGGTCGAGCCCGGTGGTGGGCTCGTCGTAAAGCATGATTTCCGGAGCCAGCGCCAGGGCGCGGGCCAGCCCCACCCGCTTGCGCATCCCTCCCGACAACTCGGCTGGTTTCTTGGTGGCCACAGAGCCAGGCAGGCCCACCTCGCGCAATCGTTCCTGCACGATGACGGCGATTTCGCTTTCCGGCAGTCGCGTATTCTGCCGCAGGCCAAACGCCACGTTGTCGGCGACCGACAGGCTGTCGAACAGCGCCGCCTGCTGGAAGACGTAGCCAAACCGCAGGCGTTCACGGGTCAGCTGCTGCTCACTGCGCCCGGCGATCGGTTCACCATCGAGCAGTACGCTTCCTGTCGAGGGTGACAACAGGCCGATCATCAGCTTCAGCGTGACACTCTTGCCGCAGCCACTCTCCCCAATGATCGCGACCGATTCCCCCCGACGGATCGTGAATGACACGTCGCGCAGCACCTGCTGGTGCCCGAACTGCCGGTGCACCTGGTGGAATTCGAGGATGGGAGGAGCTTCAGCTTCGGGAGACACAGGACGAGAATCAGTTGAAGGTGGTGGT
This sequence comes from uncultured Planctomycetaceae bacterium, assembly GCA_903861195.1. Taxonomy (GTDB): domain Bacteria; phylum Planctomycetota; class Planctomycetia; order Planctomycetales; family Planctomycetaceae; genus UBA10511. The sequence goes on from CAIOTJ010000392.1 coordinate 13,838, forward strand.
CATCAACCCGGTGAGGGGATACAGCGCATTCAGCAGGATGCCGAGGAAGAAATCGATCACCAGAATCGCAACAAACCCATAGACAAACGCCTGCGTCGCTGCTTCGCCGACCCCCTCGGCCCCCGCCTTGCAGGAGAACCCACGCTGGCATGCGACGATCGAAATCGCCCCACCGAAAAAGACCGCCTTGACAATCCCCCCGATGAGGTCAAACCAGTTGATGAACTCCTCGGTATGGGTCCAGTAGTGATGCCCATCCACACCGCAGACACGGGTGGCAAAGAACCAGCCGCCCAAGACTCCGGCGGCATCAGCCAGCACGGTCAGGATCGGGACCATCACGACACTGGCCACAAACCGGGGGACCACGAGGTAGTGCATCGGGTTGGCCCCCAAAACCCGCAGGGCGTCGATCTGCTCAGTGATCTTCATTGTGCCGAGCTCGGCCGCCATCGCGCAACCCACCCGCCCCGCAAGCATGGTGGCCGCCAGTACCGGCCCCAACTCCTTGACCAGCGAGATGTTAATCACCGCTCCCAGATTGGTCTCCAGATGCATGTACCGCAATTGGTCATACGACTGCACGGCCATCACCATCCCGATGAAGCCGCCGGTCGTGATCACCACCGGAATGCTCTCGTACCCGATCTGATACAGTGCGCTCACCAGCACCGACCGCCGCCAGCGGTGCGTCAGCAGCCACACCAGAAGTTCACATGTGAACAACGCCAGCTGACCGGTATCCTGCACAAAGGCCAGCGTCAGCTGACCCAACCGCTGGATGAGATCAGGACGTTCGAGTACGACCGGACCAGACGACATCAAGACCCCTCTGCAAAACACTTGCCCCACGGCTGCCTCAACAGAGAGCCGACCAATTCGGGGTGGAACGTACCCAAATCGACAGAACGGGGCGAGATCAGTTCCCAGGGAGCCCCCGGCAAAACAGGCAATCCGGCCAAGATGGTGAACCGGGGCGGGTTCGCATAGCATGTTTTCTCAGCGGGTTCAGTCGATTGGAGGGGTGTGAGCCATTTCCATGGAACCTGCCGGTATTCCTCACCGGGTTCCCGGTGGCCCGACCTGTGTTTCTCCTGTGCTGTGTCATCCCTATGTTTGTTTTCGCACGCTGTCTGACTGGGGTCTGGTGTTTCCCGGCCCTCGTTGTCTGGTCGCTCACCACGGCCGCGGCGGGCGATGCTCCCGCGGGCGTTTGGACTCCCGCCCAGATCATGAAATACAGGCAGATCAGCGACCTGGCACTCGAACCGGGAGGAGGCCGGCTGGCATTCGTCGTGTCGAATCCCTGGATGGATGACGAACACAGCGAATGGCTGACTCAGATCCACATTGCCTCCACTCTGGGAGGAGACTCGTTCGAGCTGACCCGGGGGGACAAATCGTGCACCGCCCCAGAGTGGAGCCCCGATGGAACCTGGATCGCCTTTCTTTCGAGTCGCGGCGGAAAAACCAACAACCTCTGGCGGATACGCGTCGGCGGTGGCGAAGCTGAACAACTGACTGAGGAACGCGGGGGAATCACAGCGTTTCAATGGTCACCCGATGGAACCGTTATCGCCTTTGTGATGCCCGACCCCAAAACCGATGCCGAGGAACGGGCCGAACGCGAACGGAACGATGCGGTATTGGTCGATGAACATCCCAAGTTCAGCCGGTTGTACGTGGTGGAAGTCGACTCCGCTCCGGGACACGTACGGCAGGTGCGGCGACTGACCGGTGGACCGGCTCATGTCGGGAGCGGACAACCGGGACGGGTGTTCGATTGGTCCCCCGATTCACGGCAAATCGCTTACACAGTGCAACCCAGTCCCAGGGTGGACGATTGGCTGCTGTCAGACATCGCCCTGCTCGATGTCGATACGGGCAAGAGCCGGGTGATTGCCGCGACTGCGGCATCCGAATCGCAGCCCCGATTTTCGCCCGACGGTTCGCAACTCGCGTTCCTTGCCAGCTCCATTCCTCCCCGGTGGGCCTACGCCGCTCGGATCCAAATCCTGGACCTGCAGGGAGAGGTACCACGGGCACTGGCGACCACCTGGGACGAGAAGCCCAACCTGGTTGGCTGGAACCATGCCGGCACGGCGGTGATCGCCTCGGAGGTTGATCGCACCGTCTCGCGGTTGTGGGAGGTGCCTGTCAACGGGGGCGAACCGGTCGCACTGACACCGGCTGACCGGATGGTTGTCCAACCGGTACTCGATTCCAGCCGCGAAATGCTCGCCTTCACCAGCGAGAGTCCCACGACGGCGGCCGAGGCCTGGGTTTCATTGACCGATTCGTTCGAGCCCCGTCAGGTCAGCCAGGTGCAGCAACTATCCGCTTGGCCGCTGCCCGAGACGAGAGTAGTCTCCTGGAAGTCGGCCGACCAACGCGAGATTGAAGGGTTATTGACACTGCCCCATGGCATTCCTCCCCGGAAGCTGCCACTGCTGGTGGTGATCCACGGAGGTCCGACCGGGGTGTTCCAGCAGACTTCCCTGTTGTCGCGCAGCCCTTATCCTTTGGTGGCATTCGCAGCGAAGGGATTCGCGATTCTCCGCTGCAACGTACGGGGCAGCAGCGGTTACGGACGGGAATTTCGCTTCGCCAATGAGGCCGATTGGGGAGGCGGCGACCTGGACGATCTGGTCTCAGGGATCGATTCGCTCGTGGCCGACGGGCTGGTCGATCCCGAGCGTCTCGGGGTGATGGGCTGGAGCTACGGTGGCTTCCTGACCAGTTGGACCATCTCACAAACAACGCGGTTCAAGGCTGCTTCCGTGGGGGCGGGGGTGACCAACCTCATTTCGTTCACAGGCACGGCCGACATCGCGGGATTCATTCCCGACTATTTCCGGGGAGAATTCTGGTCTGATTCCACCCGTTGGCGCGAGCGATCCCCGGTGTTCCAGGCCAAATCGATTCGCACGCCCACCCTCATTCAACATGGGGATCGCGACCTGCGGGTCCCCATTTCCCAAGGGTATGAACTGCACAACGCCCTGCGGCGGCAAAACGTGCCCGTCCAGATGGTGGTTTATCCCCGGCAACCGCATGCCATCCAGGAACCCAAACTGCTGCTCGACGCCATGGAACGGAACCTCGCGTGGTTCGAACGCTGGCTGCTGAAAAATCCAGATTCCCCGTCAGGAAGCGGAGCTCCCTCACCACCAGAAGGGCAGTGAAGTCAGGTGGGCCCCACGGGACCCGAAGTGCGTGCGAACGAATACGGCTCCTCGACCGTCAGAAACAGAATCAGGGCAGCCGCGACGCTGACGGCCCCCGCCATGATCATCAAGAGCAGATACGCCGGAAGAGACAGTACGGTGTCGGCTCCCCCCGTGATTCGCTGCCATCCCAGAAACACAGCGTGCAGCATCAATCCGTGGATCAGATAGAAGGAATAGCTGATCAATCCCAACCGGCGAAACATTGGATGCGACAGAACCCGCCCTGTCACAGACTCGGGAGTCTTCGCCAGATCGTAGAGCAGCACGACCAGGCACAGCAGAATCCAGCGCTGAACAACGTCCACCTGGTAGGTGATCAGCAACCAGCGGGCCAGTGGGACCACGGCCAACAACCCGACCAGCCCCCACCCTGGCAGCCGGGGCGCGACTGGTGACTGCGTCACCTCCCAGACCAGCCCACCTGTCAACAGCACGCCAAACTTGATGAGCGGCTGCTCTGGCTGACTGGGTGCGGACTGCAAAATCCAGACCGAACCCAGTGCAAGTAGAATGATTCGCGTAGCCCGACTCCACGACCGCAACCGCAGTGTTTCAATTAAAACGGGCCACCCCAAATAGGCGGCCAATTCGAAACTGAGCGACCAGGCCACCGTCATGAGGGGAGGAATCGCGAAAACCCCCGGCAATAGAACCAGATTGGCCACGAGGTAACCTGCTCCCGTCGGCCAAAACGGCTGGGGAATCTTGCTCTGGCTGGGAATCAGCCACATCAGCCCCACGTACAACCCGAACACGACGAGAAAAGTGGGATAAATCCGCTGCATTCGCCGAGCGAGATAGCGTCCGAACGGGCGCGCTTCGCGGAGCAGCGATCCGTAAATCAGGAAGCCACTCAGCAGAAAAAACAAATCGACCCCCAGGGACCCAACGTCCAGCAACTGGAACAGGATCTGAACGACCCCGTGATCAGCAGTCCAGGGCGTCGCCAGTGTGCAAAAGTGTTTTCCGAACACCAACAACGCGGCCACTCCCCGGGCCCCATCCAATGCGGGAGACCGAGCGGCCAGCACTGGCCACCGGTTCTCAGATCCGCTGGGAAACAACAGGCGAGACAACACCAGGAGTGAGTTCATCAAGAGTCGGGGAGCCAGGTATCGCGTGGGCGAGTCAGGCGGTCCACCCCAGTTTCGAACAGGCAGTCACGATGTGCAACAGCGGGAACGATCGCGGCCGTTTGACGGAGACGGGTCGACTCCGCTACACTCCTCGGCTTGGCTGGTCCAAGCCGCGTTGGCATGGACATCCTGACAGTTCTTCATTTTGACTGCGGCTCCCTGAGCACTATCGGGGATAGGAGTACGCGACTGTGGCTGACATTGTTGTTAAAGACTTTCTGGAAGCGGGCGTTCACTTTGGGCACAAGTCGGCCCGCTGGAACCCCAAGATGCGGCCGTATATCTACGCCCGCCGGAACCATATTCATATCATCGATCTGAAGGAGACCCTGAGGGGTTTGCTGCGGGCGAAGAAGTACCTCTCCAAGGTCGCCTCCCAGAACAGCCTGATTCTGTTCGTTGGGACCAAGCGCCAGGCCGCCGAGCCCATTGAGGCTGCGGCGCGCAAGTGTGGAATGCCGTACGTCAACGAACGTTGGCTCGGCGGCACTCTGACAAATTTTCGGACGATTCGCAGCCGGCTGAAGCGGCTGGAGGAACTGGAATCGCTCGAGACCTCGGGTGAGTTGGCCAGCTACTCGAAGAAGCGGCAGTCTGCGTTGAATCGCGAACGGAAGAAGATCTTCACCAACCTTTCGGGCATCCGTGAGCTCAATCGTCTGCCGGAAGCAATTCTGGTGGTTGATCCGCGCCGTGAGTCGAATGCCGTCAAGGAGTGCAAACTGCTGGGAGTGAAGGTCGTTGCGCTGATCGATACCGACTCCGATCCCGATGTGGTGGATTTGCCGATTCCTGGCAACGACGACTCGATCCGCTCGATTGACCTCATTCTGCAGCATCTCGCCGATGCCGTCCTCGAGGGGAAGGCATTGATTCCGGCACCGCAGAAGGAAGAAGGACCTGGTCCGGCTCCGGTTCCCAGCCTGTAGTTTTTCGATTGCGGCCGATCTCGCAGCCTCCCTCCCCGGTGGCTGCGGATTTTGGCCGAAACATTCAGCTCACGGGAAGTGTCTTCCCAGGACCTCTCGGATTCCGCGGCGCTGTTCCCACGGGGTGAGGAACAACGGCAGGAGACTGAGACGTTGGGAAACGGCGACCTGAGCATCATGGTCCCATAAGACCCCCTGGCGGATCAGCGGACAAATGAAAGTTTGTCCGATTCCCGCAGTATCAAGACCATTCGAGCACCCCTTAGCGAATCACCCGATCAGAGACGAGGAGAGACATGGCCGAGATCAAAGCCGAAGTAGTCCGTGCACTGCGTGAATTGACCAACTTGCCGATGATGGAGTGCAAAAAAGCACTGACTGAGGCGGGGGGAGATCAGGAGAAGGCGGTTCAGATTCTGAAGGAACGGGTCAAGGGCCTGCAGGTCAAGCTGGCCGATCGGATGACTTCGGAAGGGCGAGTCGCTTCGCTGGCCAAGTCCGATGCCTCGGCGGCGGTGCTGGTCGAGGTGCGCTGCGAATCGGCCCCGGTTGCGAAGTCGGAAGGTTTTTTGCAGCTCTGTGACCAGTTGACCAAGCAATTGCTCAACGGCCCTGGAGCGAGCACGGTTGAGGAACTGCTAAGCCAACCCTGCCCCGACAAGCCAGGCACCAAGCTCAAGGATCTTTACGAGGACGTCGTCAACAAGATCCGCGAAAACATCGTCGTGGCCCGCATTCTGAAGCTGTCCGGACCCGTGGCGGCCTATACCCACCACGACGGGACCTTGGGTGTGTTGTTTCAGGCCCAGGGAGCGGGCAAGAGCGAGGTGCTGAGGGATGTCGCGATGCACATTGCGGCCCTCAGCCCGGCGGTTTGTCTGCCTGAGAATCTGGACCCGGCCAAGGTGGAGGCCGAGCGGGAGAAACTGCTGGCCGACGCCCGTGCCACAGGCAAGCCCGAGAACATTCTCGCCAAGATGGTTGACGGAAAATTGCGGATCTTCTTTTCGGGCGAGGGGGTTTTGACTGCCCAACCGTTTGCGAAAGATGATTCAAAGACAGTGGAGCAGGCTTTGGGTGCCGCTGGATACACAGCCGCCGGCTTCACCCGCTGGCGCTTGGGAAAAGACTGAGCGGCAGCAACCACCGGTCGTCCGGGTGTGACGCCCACCGTTCCCTCCGGAGCGGTGGGCAATGAAGCCATCTCGATGGGCGGCGGGGTTCGACTCCGCCGCCTGTTTTCATTCAGGCTGCATAGACCAACTTACCCCTTCGCGGGGCCATCGTTAGGAGTGGTGTTGATGTCGGAAGCCGCAGTGCCCCCCGGAAGAACGGTCTATCCGCGAATCCTGCTGAAACTCTCTGGTGATACTCTGGGGCGCCCCGGAGAGACCGGTATCAGTGTGGCATCGGTCGAATTGATTGCCCTCCAGATTCAGAACATCGTCAAGACCGGCGCCCAACTGGCGATCGTGATTGGCGGTGGCAACATTCTCCGTGGACGGGCACTCGCCGCCTCCCCGCACATCAACCAGGCCACGGCACATTACATGGGGATGCTGGCCACCGTCATGAATGGCCTCGCCCTGCACGACGCGCTCGAGAGTGTGGGCGTCCCCACCAGATTGCAATCGGCCATTCGCATGGAGGGGGTCGCGGAACCGTTCATCCGACGGCGCTGTGTGCGGCACCTCCAAAAGGGTCGCGTGGTGATCCTCTCGGGGGGAACGGGCAGCCCCTTCGTAACCACCGATACCGCGGCCGCACTGCGGGCCCGGGAGATCGATGCAAGCGTGCTGCTGAAGGCGACCCGGGTCGACGGAATCTACTCCGATGACCCCGAGAAAAATCCCCATGCCGTCCGCTATAGCGAAATCACGTATCAGGATTTCCTGGCCCAGGGGCTGGGAGTGATGGACGCCCAGGCGGTTCATCACTGCAAGGAACATAACCTGCCCATCGTGGTCTTCAACTTCAAGCGTCCGGGCAACATCGAACGGGTGATCGCAGGGGAACGGATTGGCACCCGGGTGGTGTCCCCTGCGCAACTCACCGAATCTCAACCCGATGTGACCACGGGTTGAACCAGAGCCGCCGCACCACGGCCGACTGTCACACCGCGACAACCTGGGATTCCCGGTTTCTCTCTCACTCAAGCGACCTGTCACTGAGGACCAGATCATGGATCAAGACGAGATTCTGCTCGATACCGAAGAACGCATGGAGAAGGCCACCAGCATGCTACACACCCAGCTGCAGGGGATCCGCACGGGCCGGGCGACGCCGGGTTTGGTCGACTCGGTGCGTGTCGAAGTCTATGGCTCTCAGTCGCCTCTCAAGCAGATCGCCAGTGTGACCGTCCAGGAAGGGAAGACACTGGTGATTCGTCCGTTCGATCCGGGCACCATCAGCTCGATTGTGAAGGCGATCCAGGGGAGCGAACTGGGCCTGACCCCGAACTCCGACGGACGCTTGGTCCGGATCAATGTTCCCCCCCTGTCGACCGACCGTCGCCGCCAGATGGTCGGCCGCGTGAAGGAATTGGCCGAGGAAGCCCGGGTGGCGATTCGAAATGTCCGACGCGACGGCAACAAACACGCCGAGCAACTCGAGAAGGACAAGCTGTGCACCGAAGACGAGCTGACCGCGCTGAAGGAACAGATCCAGGAACTGACCAAATCGTACGAGGCCAAAGCCAACGACATGGCCGCGTCTAAAGAAAAGGAAGTGATGGAGGATTGATGGGCCAGGGGATACTCCCCCAGGAATACCCGTCCGTCTGTCAACCCCCTACAGGCCAGTCACTGCGAAGAAAAAAGACTGGCGAGGGCTGTTTCGTTCGAGTGTGTTCTGTCTCCCCCTCTCATGCCTGGATGAATGTCTCATGGCGGCGTTGTTGCAGATCCGGGATGCCTGTAAGAGTTATGGCAGCCAGGTGCTGCTCGACTCGGCTGAGGCCACTCTGGTCGAGGATGTGAAAGTGGGCTTTGTCGGCCGGAATGGCGCGGGCAAAAGCACCCTGCTGCGCTGCATCCTGGGCGAAGAGCAGCTCGATCGGGGGGAGATCATTCCCCACCCCAAATTACGGCTGGGTTATCTCCGGCAGCATGATCCCTTCCTCCCTGGCGAGACTGCCCTGGAGTTCCTGCAGCGTGACAGCGGCCAACCCGACTGGAAATGCGGCGAGGTGGCCGGCCAGTTCGAATTGAAAGGGGCCTATCTCGAGGGACCGATCGCCAAACTCTCAGGAGGCTGGCAAACGCGGGTCAAACTGGCTGCCCTGCTGCTGCACGAGCCGAACCTGCTGCTGTTGGACGAGCCGACCAACTTTCTCGATCTGCGCACGCAGATTCTGCTCGAACACTTCCTGAGGAGTTACCGCCAGGCCTGCCTGATCGTCTCGCACGATCGGGCCTTCCTGGGGGCCACTTGCACTCATACCCTCGATCTGTCGCGGGGACGGCTCACGTTGTTCCCCGGAAAAATCGACGCCTTTCTCGACAACCAACGCGAGCGGCGCGAACACGAAGAACGACAAAATACCGCGATCCTCGCGAAACGCCGGCACCTCGAAGAGTTCATCGCCAAGAACAAGGCCCGGGCCAGCACCGCCACCCGGGCAAAATCGAAGAGCAAGCAGCTCGAAAAGCTCGAGCTGGTTGAGGTGGCCACAGACGAACCGACCGCCCGCATCCGCCCCCCCCAGATCGAACCGCGGCGGGGACCGGCCCTGCGTTGCCGTGACATGGCGATTGGCTATGCCGAACGTCGAGTGGCCGAGGGGATCGGCCTTGAGATCGATCATGGCTCACGGGCGGCCATTGTGGGGGACAACGGGCAGGGAAAGACCACCTTCCTGCGGACAATTGTCGATTCACTCTCTCCGCTGGCCGGGGAGGTGCGCTGGGGTCACGGGTGCCAAGTGGGGACCTATGCCCAGCACGTCTACACCAGCCTGCCCCAGTCGCAGACAGTGATGGAATACCTTGAATCGGTCGCCGCCCGGGGAACCAAGACCCAGGAGATCCTCGACCAGGCGGGAGCGTTGTTGTTCCGCGGGGACCACATCGAAAAGCCGATCTCGGTCCTGTCGGGGGGCGAGCGGGCTCGTCTCTGTCTGGCGGGTCTCTTGCTGGGAAATTACAACATCCTGATTCTTGACGAACCCGGAAACCACCTTGACGTTGATACGGTCGAGGCGCTGGCCGAAGCGCTGGTCTCGTATGAGGGGACGATTATCTTCACCAGCCATGACCGGCATTTCATGCAGCGGGTGGCGAGTTGCGTCATCGAGGTGCGCGACGGGCGGGTGGTGAATTACAACGGCGCCTACGACAGCTACCTCTACGCGGTCAACCGCGAGATCGATGAGGGCGAACGGGCCGCCGCCGCCGCCCGGGGCAAGACCGGAGCACGTCCTTCCGGAGGCCCTCCACCGTCCCGGACTAACTCGGCCCCCCGCCGGAATGAGAGGGAGATCCGCAAGGAGATCTCCACCGTCGAGAAGACCATCGCCCGGCTCGACACGCAGAAAAAACAGCTCTCCGAACAACTGCTGACAGCCTCCAATCCCCAGGAGGCACTCCGCCTGCACAACGAACTGGAATCCCTGCAACAACCGCTGGCCGAGGCCGAAGAACGCTGGTGCCAACTGCAAGAAGAACTGGGCTGACCCAGCCCCCTGTCTCTTATCGAGGGGGGGTGTGGTTGGCAAATCACCACAGCGGGTCGGAAGCAATCATTCGCTGTCGACACTGCCTGCCCCTCAGTTGCTGCACAAAACTGGTCAAGATCATCGCCGCAGCATCACCCATGCGGTGGGCCCAATCACCAGCAGTGTTCCCAGCAAGGTGAATGAGCTGAAGGATTGGTTCCACAGAACGACATCTGTCAGCATCCCGAACGCCACCTGAACCAGCCCGACCACCGCCACCTGGGCCGCCGGCCCCGTAGTGAAGGCGATGGTCAGCAGAAATTGACCCAGGGTAGCCGAGAGCCCCACCCCCGCCAGCAGCAGCAGTGTGCCCGGGTCGGTCAACACGGCTCCGGGGCGGACCCGATCGAACAGGACCAGGGCCGCGCAGGCCGTCAGCAGTGAAACCACCGAAAAATGCGCCACGATCGAACGTGGATCGATCGCCTTGAGCCGGTGCAGGCCAATCATCGCAAACCCGCTCATCAGCGAGCTGAAAAACGCCGCAGCCGAGGCGAGCCCCGCGCCCGGTGAGTCGGGCTGCTCAATCAGGATGACACCGACCACGCCAGTGACTGCGGCGATCCAGACGTCCAGCCCGGGAATATTCCCGAGGAAGGGCCACGACAGCACCGCTACCCAAATGGGATAGAGGTTGGTGAGCGTCAGCACCTGCGAGACCGGCAGACGGGTGAAGGCGAAGAAGGCCCCCATCATGCTCAGGCTCCCCGCAATGCTGCGCAGCCAGAGGCTCCGTGGGCCCCAGAAGACCAACCGGGCTCCCCCGGCGACTGCCAGGCTTCCCGACAAGATCATGGGGATGACCGAACGGGCGATCATGGCGATCTGCCAATCGCAGCGTTTGCCCAAGGCATGCGCGCAGCCTCCCATCACCGTGAAGGCGGCGGCGGCCGCGAGCATCGCCAGATAGGGCCGCAGAGACGACTCGGTAGGCGGGGAGGGGGGCGGGGTCACAGGCGGGTGTGGACTCCGGCCGGTCGGCCAGGTCCACGCGATCGGGAAAACAGGGAGGATCAGAAGTCGCAGACGAGGAGTGTAGCAGTGTCCGACACGGTTGCCGAACCGGCGAATGCTCTGCCCCTTCCGAGACCGCGGGTGCTCCGACAACCCCCGGGAGGTCCACAGATCGCCCTCCCCAGGGTGTTTTCACTGCCACGACGGAATTCCCCCCGCCGAGAGTCTATAATCTCAAGGCGAACACGCGAGCCCCAACCCAACGTGATGGCCTGAGACCATGGTGATTCCCCGTTTGACCTGGCGACTGATGACTGAGATTTCCCCCCGCCTGGCGCTGAAGGGAGGATATCTCTGTGCGTGGAAAGGGATGCGGGCCGTCTGGGCCTACAAGCGCCGGCTGAAAAAAGGGGAACTGTATCCCCCGTTCATGTTCATCGCACTGACCAACAAGTGCAATCTTCGTTGCCATGGCTGCTGGGTCGAGAAAGAAGGAGTGGGGTACTACCTCCCCGAGGAGCAGTTGGACACGGTGATCCGTGAGGGGAAGAAACAACACGCCCACTACTACACCTTGCTGGGGGGAGAACCGATGATGTACCCCAAGCTGTGGAACGTGCTCGAAAAACATCGAGACTGCTACTTCCAGATCATTACCAATGGGATGCTGTTTACCGAGCGGAATGTTGCACGCATCCGGGAACTGGGAAACATCACCCCTCTGATCAGCCTTGATGGCTTCCAGGGGAATAATGACAAGCGTCGTGGGGAAGGAGTTTTCGAGGCGGCCGATGAGGGCCTCGCCCGGCTCAAGAAGAACAAGATCATCTTCGGCATCGCGACCACGATTACCGGTCAAAACGTTGACGAAGTGCTCACTGATAAATACCTGCAGCACTTCATCGATCGTGGAGCCCTGTATATCTGGTACTACGTTTATCGCCCCATGGGGGCCGAACCGCACCCAGAGTACTGCGTGTCGAAAGAACAACTGATCGAAATCCGCAGGCGGCTGCTGAAGCTTCGGCGGAAGCATCCAATCTTCATCATTGACACCTATTGGACGGCCGAAGGAGAGGCGTTCTGCCCGGCCGCGACGGGGATGGGCTTTCACGTCAACCCGCATGGCGGAGTCGAAATCTGCCCCGCGTTGTCCTTCGCCCGGGACATGATAACCGACAACAACGGCGACCTCTACAAGACCATCAACGAGAGCAAATTCCTGAGGGGTTTTCAAGACTTCGTCCATGAGCGGACCAAAGGTTGCGTGATTCTGGAGAATCCCCAGGAACTACGGGATTATATTGGCGGGGCGGGAGCCAAAGATTTCTCCACCCGGGACGCGTTCACGGAACTGGGGGCGGGAACACCCCGCAACAGCCATCACCTTCCTGGTGACGAGATTCCCGAGGACTACTGGCTCTACCGGTTCCTGAAGCGACAGGTCTTTTTTGGAATGGGAGCCCATGGCTGAGTCTCCGGCAAACCCGATACCGGGCGGCGGCTGGCCAGATCACACCCAGACGGGTGAACTGCTGGCCCGTGCCAAGGATGGACGGTTGGAGGCAGTCAATGATTTGCTGGAGCGGCACCGCGCGGGACTGCGACGAATGGTCGATGCCCGGATGGACCAGAAAATGGCCCGCCGTATCGACGCGAGTGATATCGTGCAGGACGTGATGCTGGAGGCCAGCCAAAGACTGCAAGACTATCTTAAGGATCCCCGCATTCCCTTTGGGCTTTGGCTGCGGCAAATGGCCCAGGACCGGGTCATCGACATGCATCGCCGACACCGGCTCGCCGGTCGGCGCAGTCTCGACCGTGAACAGCCTCTGGTGGCGGGAGGTCAAGCCGATCAGTCGTCACTCGAACTGGCCGCTCAATTGATGGATCCCGACCTAACCCCGGCCGCTCATGCTCTGCGGGAAGAATTGCGAGAGCAATTCCTGGTCGCAATCGATCAGATGGATGAGCCGGATCGCGAGATTCTGTTTATGCGGCATTTCGAGCATCTGTCGAACAGCGAGGCCGCGAATGTCCTTGGATTGTCGGAGCCTGCGGCGGGCATGCGACACCTGCGGGCTTTGCGACGGTTGCGGCAGATACTGGGAGGCCAGGAGAGCTCTCTGACTTGAGGGAAACACGGTCCGTTGTGCTCGGATCCTCTTGGCCATGCCCCTCTTCAAGCGTTATCCGAACACCTCGGGCACCACGCGTCCCTCCACATCTGTCAGGCGATAGTCGCGCCCCGAATGGAACCATGTCAACAGGGTGTGATCGATTCCCAGCGCGTGCAGGATCGTGGCGTGCAGATCGTGAACGTGTACTTTGTTCTCGACCGCGGCAAATCCCAGATCGTCTGTCGCCCCAATGGCCTGCCCCCCTTTCACCCCGCCGCCCGCCAACCACGCGGTGAACCCTCGCGGACTGTGATCGCGCCCCTTCCCATTCTGGGCCGTGGGAGTTCTCCCGAATTCCCCCGTCCAAACAATCAGCGTCTCGTCCAGCAGTCCCCGCGATGCCAGGTCGCGGATTAGTCCGGCCATGGGCTGGTCGGTCTCACGGCAGTGCAATTCGTGATTCTTGTTGACATCGCCGTGGGCGTCCCACGTCTCTTCACTGTGCCCTCCCCCCGAGTAGACCTGCACGAACCGCACGCCGCGCTCAACCAACCGGCGGGCCATTAAAAGCCGACGGCCGAATTTCTCAGTGGCAGGGTCATGGAGCCCATAAAGCTCCTGGGTCGCCTGTGATTCCTGCGACAGATCGACCGCCTCCGGCGCCTCGCTCTGCATCCGGAAGGCGAGCTCGTAGGTGCCAATGCGGGCCGCCAACTCGGTCTCCGTCGGCCGCCGTTCGGCATGTCGCCGGTTCAATTCTCCCAGGACGGCCAACTGATCGCGCTGCCGAGGGGCCGACATCCCTTCGGGAGGTACCAGGTCGATGATTGGCGGTCCGCTGGTCCGGAATTGGGTTCCCTGGAAACTGGCGGGCATGAAACCACTCCCCCAATTGGGGGGCCCGGAAATCGGTCCCCCCCGATGGTCCAGCAAGACCACGAACCCCGGCAGATTCTGGTTCTCGGTACCCAGTCCGTAACTCACCCAGCTCCCTACGCTGGGAAACCCCTGCCGCAGGAACCCGGTATTCATCTGCAACAACCCACCGCCATGGGCGAAGCTGTCGGCATACATCGACCGAATGATCGCCAGATGATCGACCACCCCCGCCACCTGGGGAAACATGTCGCAGACAGGCAGACCGCTTTGTCCGGAGGGAGTGAAAACCCGGCTGCTTCCCAACAGCGTACCGGGGTTGCGCACTTTGAACAGTGGATCGGCGTCGAGGTTGGGGATCGGTTGACCGTTGAGACGAGTCAATTCGGGCTTCGGGTCGAATGTATCGACCTGACTGACCCCACCGTACATGAATAGGAAGATGACTGATTTCGCACGGGGAATCGCATGCGGAACCCGGGGAGACAAAGGAGCAACCAACTCAGCGGCTTGAACAGCGGAACCGAAGAAGCCATCCTCCGCCAGCAGTCCAGTCAGTGCAGTCCCCGTAAACCCCATGCCGGCTTCCCACAGAAACTCCCGGCGGGTTCGACCACAGGGAAGCGACGGCGGCGAAGCAGGCGTGGCTGGATTCATGGTGGAACAACATCCAGGAAGGGGGGAGGGAAGCTTGGGGATAATCCCAAGTCCCTTCAACAGAGCAGTCTTCGTCGATGCAAGTATCTCATGGTGCGTTGGGAGGAACCAGCCCACCGTCGAGACAGATCAGTGCTCAATACGGCTTCCGCGGGGTTTGACACTGCCAGCAAAGTTCGAAATCGGCATCCACCTCGGCCCGGCAGGTCGGACAGACCCAAGTGGGGGGAGTCCGATCTTCCGAGGGACGGTCGTTGACATGCCCTTCCCAGACCCGCAACAGATCGCGGGCCGCCTTGGCCTGCTCGGCACGGACCCAGAGGTGGGGAGGCGTCACCGTATTATAGCCAGCAGCCTGCAGGGCATCTCCCACCACTTGGGCTTCTATCCCGGCATCTTCCAGCAGTCCCCTGAGAAAGTGCGCCTGCGGACCATTGGCCGCCACGTAGACATCCACCACCTCCGGCTCACTCATGGCGTTTCCTTCGGGACCGTCGGGGGACGCTCGCGGGCATGAAACAATTTCTCGTCAAACCGCAGGTCCAGTGCCAGCCACAGGGCCCGGGCGTAGCGGAAGAAAAACGTCGGCCAACCGATGCAAAAGGCCGCCAACCCCAGCAAAATGTTCCGCGAAGAACAGCCGTAGCCAAACCTCAGCACCGTCCATGCGGCGGTCGAAACCAGAGCAGTGATCCCATAGTTGAGATAGATCGACCCCAGAAAATAGCCCGGTTCGCGCTCGAATTTGAGGTGGCAGGAGGGGCACTTCTCTGGCATGCGGAACAGCCCGGAAAACATCGGCGCTTTGCCGCAGCGTGGACAAGTCAGCCGCAGTGCGCGGCGAATCAACAAAGACGTGGGGGGGCGGGACATACGCAACACACCGAAGGAACAAAACAAGACGTCTTCATCCAATTTACACGAAGCGTGCGTGCCACGCGCAGTCCCGAGCGCGACTTATGGCTTGGGGTTTTCTTGTTTCTCGTCGGCCAGATTTAATCCCTCTCCCAGTGAGATACCGGTTCCCAGGATGGTTGGGGGGGCCAGCCCAGCCTCCGAGGGAACCGCCGCCAGCATTCCACACGCTCCGTGAATGTCTTGCCCCCCGCTGTAACGCTTCTGGACTGGCATTCCAAGTTCCTCGCGCAGCGAATCCCAAAAGGCATGCGCCTCGGCTGAGTCAGGACGGCGGAACAGCCCGGTGGGATCATTCACATCAATCAGGTCGAGTAGAATGGGCATACCTCGGGTCAACTCGGCTAAATCCCGGGCATCCTGCCGCGAGGTGTTGATCCCCGACAGCAATGTCCAAGCCAGCGTGACCCGCCGACGGGTAGCCGCCTGGTACTCGCGAACGGCATCCATCAGTTCGGGCAGGGGAAACTGCTTCTCGATCGGAAGCAGCTTCTGGCGGGTTGCCGAATTGGCCGACGTCAGCGAGACAATCAGTCGATACGCATGCCCTTCACGGGTCAGGCGGCGGATCCCGGGGACCACCCCCACAGTCGAAATGGTGATGGCCTTGGCACTGATGGCCAGTCCGCACGGCTCAGAGAAAATCCTTGCAGCGCGGATGACACGGTCGTAGTTGAGCATCGGCTCGCCCATGCCCATGAAGACCACTCCCCGCACCGGATACTCGGAATCCTGCTGGATCTGCACCACCTGATCGACAATTTCCCAGGTGGCGAGATTGCGTTGGAAACCCATGCGGCCGGTCGCGCAGAAGGCGCACTCGAGGGCACACCCCACCTGCGACGAGACGCAGACGATGTACTTCTCATCGCCGGGGCGATGCAGCAGTGGAATGCGCACGGCCTCGAACCGGCGCTCATCGGCTCCCGTGAAGATGTACTTGGCGAATCCATCCCGCGGAGAGACCACCTTGTCGACCAGCGTGAGCGCCGGGATCGAGACCCGTTCGCGAATCTGGGCCAGCAGCCGTTTCGAAAAATTCGGCAATTCGGCCGGAATCTCGAGAGCAGAATGCTTCATTGCCAGGGCATGCAACTGCCGCACCAGGCGCTCCGGGGGCCGCAGGTCGGCCAAGGCCTCCTGCAACGTCTCGGCGTTGTGGTCTTTGAGAAGAATCATCGCGGAACAATGGGTTCCAGGCAGGGTGGAATCGGCGACACACCGGACTCCCATCGCCCCAAGAATCTGCGGAGCGTTTCATCGCGACGGGATCCACAGTGCTTACACTGCGACAGCGTGCCACCAGTGTACCGCTGGCGGCCAAAGCAGGGCAAATCGTACCCCGGAATCAACACGAAAGAACCGCTCAGGCCAGAATCCCGTCGATCACCCGTCCGGCGACATCGGTCAGGCGGAAGTCGCGACCAGCGAAACGGTAGGTCAATTGCTCATGGTCGAGACCCAGCAGGTAGAGGATCGTCGCGTGGAGGTCGTGGACATGCACCTTGTCCTCCACGGCATCCCATCCGTATTCATCAGTCGCACCGTAGGTCATCCCTCCCCGTACTCCCCCGCCGGCCATCCACATGCTGAAGCCAAAGGGATGGTGATCGCGGCCGTCCGCCTGTCCCTCGCGGGCCGGCGTACGGCCAAATTCCCCACCCCAGATCACCAGAGTGTCTTCCAGCAGGCCTCGCTGCCTGAGGTCGCGCAGCAGCCCGGCGATCGGCTTGTCGGTCGCCCGGGAATGCTGCTCGTGCCCCGCCTTGAGATTGCTGTGTTGATCCCAAGGCTGAAAACCTCCATCGGTGTGATAGAGCTGAATGAACCGCACGCCGCGCTCGGCCAATCGCCGGGCCAGAAGGCACTGCTTGCCAAAGCTGGCGGTCTGGGGATTGTCGAGGCCATACAGCCGCGCCGTGTCGGCGGTTTCTCCCGCGATATCAAATGCCTCGGGAGCCGCTGACTGCATCCGATATGCCAATTCAAACGCCTGCAGTCGTGCCTCCAGTCGGGGATCCTGCGGACGCTGCCACTGGTGCAATTCATTCAACCGGCGCAAAGCCTGGAGTTCGCGACGCTGCGCCGAACGCGATACTTCGGCATTCGCGAGATTCCTCAGGGGCTGCGCCAGGTCGGAGACAAAAGTCCCCTGGTAACTCGCGGGCAAAAAACTCGATCCATACTGCCGGGCCCCCTCGATAATCGGCCCGGCTCCAATCGCGATGAATCCAGGCAGATCCTGGTTCTCACTCCCCAGACCGTACGTGACCCACGCCCCCGTACTCGGTCGCGAGGCGACCCGTTCTCCCGTGTGCATCAGCAGGCACCCGCCGGGATGGTTAGGATCGTCGGTGGTCATCGAACGAATCACACACAGATCGTCGACACATCCGGCGACATGCGGAAACAGCTCGCTCACATCAAGACCCGAATCGCCATGTTTCCCGAAGTTCCACGGCGATCCCAGCAACGTGCGCTGCTGCCCCAGGTAGAGCTTCGGCGACGGGCGGCCATCTTCGGCTGTCAGCCGCGGCTTGGGGTCAAACGTATCGACCTGGGAGGGCCCCCCTGGCATGAACAGAAAAATCACCCGCCTCGCAGTCGCCGGATGATGGGCCAACCGGGGAGCCAGTGGACCCTCCAGCCGACCGGGAGACTGCGGAGTACCTGCGGCCTTCGCTGGGGAATCATCCGCACACAACGCCCGCAGCGCCAGACCGCCGAATCCTCCGCCGGTCCGAAACAACAACTCGCGCCGAGTCCACGCATCAGTCGACATAGAAGAACTCGTTGGTGCAGACAATGACACGGCACAGACGATCCCAGCCTTGCGCCGTTGTATCCCCTTGCAGCAGATCACTGGCGATGTCGATCTCGTCCGAGGTCGGCAGCCGGCTGAACAGCCGCTGGTACAGCCAATTCATACGCTCTTTCAGGTCCTCTCCCGGAACCTCACTCCGCAGCCGCGCCGACAACCGTTCTGTCAGCTTGGTGAGGAAAGGATCATTCATGAAAAACAGGGCCTGGGGAGCGACAATCGATTGACTGCGCTGCTCAATCACGCCTCCCCCGGTGGGACCATCAAACAGCGGGCAAAACTCAGACGCCTTGGACCCGGTGCGCACTGACATCAGGTACAGACTGCGACGCGGTTGGCTGGTTTCTAGAAAGCCCGGTCCCCCCGGGGCTTCATCCAGTTCACCCGCCACTGCCAACAGACTGTCGCGCAGGGCTTCGGCCTCCAGAGATCGGCGGGGCATGCAAGCCAGCCAGCGATTCTCCGGATCAATCTGGGCGCTCTCGGCCGCCGGCCGAGAGGAACGACGATAGGTCTCGGACAAGACCATCGCGCGCTGCAGTGATTTCACCGACCAACCCGAACGGATCAGTTCAGACGCCAGATAATCCAGCAACTCGGGATGAGAGGGGCGATCTCCCCGCAACCCGAAATTGGTTGAGGTCCGTACCAGCCCCGCTCCAAAATGATGCTGCCACAGGCGGTTCACCAGGACGCGTGCCGTGAGGGGGTTGCGCGGATTGGTCACCCACTCGGCCAGCTCCCGCCGACCACTCCCCGAAACAATCGCGAGGGACTCCGAGGCGATGACGCGCGGAACACCCCGGGACACCTTCGGCCCAGGCGTTTTCCATTGCCCGCGCAGGTAAACGTGGGCATCCCCGAAACCCGCATGTGGAGTCTCGGCTGGCCCCCCATCCTGCACCACCACCGCCTGGGGAATCTCTGGTTTCTTCCAGGAACTGCGGCGGGCCAACTCCTCCCGCAGAGTTGTCACCTGGTGTGCCTGAGAGGCGGACAACAGTCGGGCTCTCTCGGAAGAAGCCACCCAATAGGGACTGTCCGACGAGAGCAGGGCATCCGTCAGCGACATTCCTGGCTCAGACGATTCCGCCGAGGTCAATTCCGTGTTGTCGAGCCAATCGAGATGCAATTCACCTTCAATGCGCATCCGGGATTCGTCATCGACTTGGGCTCCGTACACTCGCAGCTCACACAGGTCGCCGCGAAACCGGGGAGCACTGCCCGAGCCCGGCCCCCCCAGGGTCAACTCACCAATCCCGGGATCGGACGACACGGCAGTCAGTCCCGCGTTCATCCCCACTTCGGTTCCATTGCGATGTACGCGCACCCCACCGGGTCCCCAACTCACACTAAGCAATTGCGGTCCAGGTGTTCCCGGAGGTGAGACCACGACGTCCCCCGCCTCCCCCTCCCGACGGGCAATGACCTGGACGGCCCCATGAGGGGAGATCATCAGACCCAAGCCATGGCGGCCCACTGCGGAATCTTCCCAACCCAACAGCCGTTGCCCCCCTTCTCCCGAAGGATCGGGACGGAAGACCACAAACAGGCTGCCGACCTCGGGAATCCGCTGGGCCACTTTCAACAGGCTCTGGCCGTTGAAGCGAATGACCGGCCGCTGCCGTCCGGAAAATTCCTCGACCAGGCGTACAGGACCAGCTGTGTCCGCCGCCCGAATCGCCGGTTGCGGATCCCCCCCACGGTCGAACCAGTGGGTCACCTGCTGCTCGGCATTCACTTCCAGTCGCCGGTCGTTCGCCCGAAAATGCAACAGGGCAGATCTCGCCCCCACTGGGACGCTGCCTGTCAACTGCTCGCGAACACCCTTCACCAGTTGGGGCACCAGTGTCTGGATCTGACCGCGGACAATCGAGATCTCGGGGGCCGCAGCCAATTCCCGCAAGGGCTCCCCGGCCTTCGCCAGATCGAGCTGTCGGGTCCAAAATCGAACCAGCACCGAGGGCAGACTCCCGCGGGCGGCAGATTCCTCAACGGTCAGACGATCGGTCTCGGCCCGCGCAGCCGACGCAGACCATGCCGCCAACAGACCCGCCGCCGTGTCGTTCTCCACCTGCGACACCACCCCCGCCAGCCAGGCCTGCTCTTCCAGGGTGGCAATGGCCCCCGGCAGCAGCAGCAATCGCTGCTGGTTCTCCTCAGCCTGCCGCCCGATTTGGGCAATCTCGGTCGCGGGCCACAAGGGGGCTCTCACGAGTGGAGTATTCCCCTTGATCGGTCCGGGAATCAGTCGTGTGCTGAAGAAGATTCCCGCCAGGGAGTAATAGTCCTGCAATGAAATTGGATCGTACTTGTGATCGTGGCAGCGGGCGCAGCCCAGGGTCAGCCCCAGCATCGCCCGCCCCAGCACATCCACCTGATCGTTGACATAGTCGGCGATCATCTGCGTCTTGTCGACATCCCCAGGCACAAAGTCGGCCAGAGCCAGGAACCCGGTCGCCACGAGCGCATCGGAATCGATCTTGTCGGGTTCGACAGGCTGCGACAGATCACCGGCCAACTGCATGCGCAGGAACTGGTCGTATGGCAAATCGGTGTTATGGGCCTGAACCACCCAGTCGCGGTATCGCCAGATTTCGCGGAAATCACTCTCGGCGGGAAGCTGGATCAGGTCGCGAGCGTCGGCATAACGGGCCACATCGAGCCAGTGCCGGGCCCATCGAATTCCATACCGGGGAGAGGCCAACAGCCGGTCCACGACCCGCTCGAACGCATCGGGAGATCCATCACCGAGAAAGTCGAACAACTCCGCCGAGGACGGCGGCAGTCCGGTCAGATCGAGTGTGACACGACGCAGCCAGGTGGCACGGTCGGCGGGAGGACTCACCCGCAACTGGTTCCGGGAAATCTCCCGCTGGATCAAAACATCAATCGGTCCCCGCAGTCCCGGCGGGTGCGGCTGATCGCCAATTGACCCCGGCGCCAGGGGTTGAAAGGCCCAGTGGTCTGTCTCGACTGGCTGGGTTTCCCGGGGGGCCGATTCGGAGAGAACCGGTTCGGTACCGTTCACGCCGATCCCAACCCCGAAGCAGCCCAGCCCACACATCAGCAGGGACAAGACCGACCGACGCGACCACGTGGCGGGAACCAAGGGGGCAGCAATCATGGTGTTTCCTCGGCCTCAAAGAACCGAAAGACATCATCGAGAGCCACCTGCACAATCCCCAGATGCTCGACCTGCGAATAATCGCGTTCTTCCAGGGTCAGGCCAGCCTGACGAAATTGCCGGGCCACCTGCTGCACTCCGCCGCGTCCAAAGTCTTCGGCCCCCGCCCCGGCGAACAACGGAATCTGCTGGAAGGCGTCGACCTGACGTACCCGCTGCCCACCTCCCAAAATCGCCAGACGTTTGACCATCTCAGGACTGCGCGAGGTCAGATTCAGGCCCTGCATCGCCCCCATCGAATGTCCCACCACAAAAACTTTTCGGCGATCGACGGGATGCAGGGCATCCACTGCCGCGATCAAACCGGGAAGTTCCAGTCCTGTTCCCGTCAGCGGGCTCAGGCGGGGTGCCAGCAACAACCAACCCCTTTCCTCACACAGCCGCACAATCTTCCCCGCTCCATAGGCATCGAAGAACATGTTTTCGCTTCCCCCCGCTCCATGGAGGGCAATCACCAGGGGGCGGGGCTTGACGGGAGCGGTCGCGGCCTGGTCGGCGACTGGTAACTGTTTGGAGGGCCACAGCAATCGGCAACGAGCCGCCCTACGATCCTCCTGGGGCGAAATCCAGTACTGCCCTGGACCGGTCGCCAGGCGGATAGCTTCTCCGCGAGCCAGTTGGGAGCTCCAGCTCTCACACTGTTCCAGCAGGGCATGGGCCGGGTAATCGGTCTCTGGACGGGACGCCCCCAACAGCCCCGTCAGTTCCTTCATGGTGTCACGCAGGGTCCGTCGGAATGACTTCGGTGTTTCTTCCGGGAGTGCGGCTTCGTCGTCGGCCAGTTTTGACAGCCTGCGGGCGGGATGGGCCGTCACCGACAGCATCTGCCTGGGAAATTCGAACTGCCGGTCTCCCTGCTTCAGCCGCACGCGGAGTCGATAATCTCCCTCCGCGAGGTCGGCGGTTGGCACCGCGAACGTCTGCGACAGTTGGGTCCAGGGTGTCGCTCCCTCGGAACAGACCTGTTCTCCACGCAACAGGGCCATTTCCATCATCCCCGTCGGTTCGGGAGTCTCGGGCAGCTTGTAGCCCCGTTCAACCCGCAGTTCGAGCTCTGGGGTTCCCAGGGGAATCAGCGGTGTCGCCAGCGAGATATTCAGCGAATGCCACAGCTGTTGTTCCGGGGAGGCCCCTGCCTCATCCAGAGCAAGACACGCCTGGTCAATGGCCTTTCCCGCGGCGGTCTGATTTCCAGAGAAAAAAGCCGAAACCGCCGCCTGCAGCGGTGTCAGTACCCGAGCTCTGGCCTCAGGTGAATCCCTCTCTTCCCATGCGGCCTCGAACCGGTGCACCCGCTTCCCCAGTTGATAGCGCAGGTCCGATGCGCGACAGGGCTGCATCGGTATCCACCAGATGCAAAAAGCCAGCGGAATCAACAGCACCCGGGTCAGCGGACCGAGTTGCAGGGTCGAACGCACGCGAGGCAGGGAAGTCACGGCAGACGCCAAGTCGCCGGCGGGAAACACCATGGGTCGGACCGCTTTTCAGGAAGGAAACCCAAGCCAGTTCCGTATGATCGGTTCCCTCTCGGGCTTTTTCCAGTCCAGTGCGAGCGTCTCACGCTTTACGGGGCCGGGGCAGACCTGCGTACGCGAAGTGGGGCGGGTTCGACCGGTTCATACCAGGTCTCGATCCGCGCCCGTACGGCCGGGGAGAGTCGTCGCAAGTTCTCGTCATCCAGCACCGCTTCGGGCGGTTTTTGGTCAAACAGTTCCAGCAATTCCCGCTCCAGATCTCGCGCCGGAATCAGACCCATCGAGAATTCATTCAGCCACCAGATGCGATAGGCATGCGGCCGCAGTGCACCCCAACCGGTGAAGCCATCCAGAACCCGACCTCCCGGGGGAACCTGAGCGTGCAACTGTTCGATCGCCCGAACCTGTGCCGAATTCGACCAGGCAAGCAGATCCAATTGGCGACATACTCCATACCCCAGTGCCAGAGCGCCTCCCCAAACCAGGCCGCGCTGGCGGCGGTCTGTCAGAATTCCTCTCCAGCCCAAACCCCACGCCAGCCAGAAGAATCCCACGGCCAGTAGCGTCGTTCCCAAAGGATTTTCGGCAGTCAGGTGGGGGAAGGGTCCCAGTTCGCCGCGGATCCAACCCCGCACCAGCCATCCCAACTGGGTCACCAGCAACAGGCCACCCACCCCCAGGGCCATCCGGAGTTTTCCGGAATCCCAAACCGTCACCAGCGAATGCAGTCCCGCACCAGCGGCAAGAACCAGCCAGGGAAACCACAACAGGTAATACTGGGGAAAGGTGGCCTTCACCACGGTCAGCGAACCCAGGCACAGCAGGGTCGCCAGCAGCACCACACAGACCTGGGCAGAACCCGTTCCGTCCGCGAGGGGTGTCGACGCGTTGCTATCCCCATTGCTGCCCCGGTTGGCACCGGGAATCAAAGTCGCCTCCGAAGAGACTGTTTTCCCTCGATGCGGCCACTCCACGGCGCGCCCCCCAGTCGCCGGTGTTACGCGGTCTCTGGGGAAGATGTCGACCCTGAATTCTGAAGGGCCCGTGCAGTCCGATGACGGAGCCGCGTGTTGCAACCACGTCCAGCCGGCCGGACGAAACAATCCGGCAGCCAGTCCGCACGCCGCCAGCCACCAAATCAGCAGATCCGCCGCCCCGGTCGCCCGCCAGGCGGCGAATTTCCCGCTGGCAACCGACCAACGCACCAACTGAAACACCGTCGAGTCGAGCAATTCATGAGCCCCCCCCATCCACCAATACGCCAGCAACACCCCCGACCAGCCCGCCCCCACTCCCCCCAACAGCCAACACAGAGCGCGGGGCCAGCGCAGAGAATGACCGGACAGCGATTCGACCAGCCAAACGGCTCCGCCCAGTGCGACTACTGGCACAATCGCCTTTTGGGTGAACAGTGTCGCCCCCCCGCCGCAAACCGCCATGATCCACAGATGACCTCGTGGCGACTGTGTCGATCGCCCCGAGAGACGCTCTGTCGTGGATTGCAGCGCGCTCTCCAGCGCGATGATCAGCAGCAGCATCGCAGGAACATCAGGACGGAATTCGACTCCTTTGGCGAAAAAGATGGAACTGCCCAACAAGAGTCCGGGGACCAGTGCTGCGGCGGGCCCCTCCAACACCCGCCGGGCGATGCGAGTGGTGGCCAACACCGCCAGTGTCGACAGCAGCCACATTCCCAGTCTCAGGATCCACAGAGCGGTCATTCGCGGACCGGTGAAGAACAGAACCGGCTGCGCCAGCCAATACAGGGCCGGCGCGTGATGTTCGAAGAAATCGCGATAGGGGACCTGTCCCGACTGCAGGCAGAAGGCTGCATGCAGATGCTCCAACTCGTCTGGATCGAATCCCCGCACCGTCAATCGCAGTCCCATCAGCAGCCAGACGAACCAGGCGACGCGGGCCCAGAGTGAGATATCTCTTCCAGGTCGGGCAATTTCACTCTGTGCCCCGGAGGGCTGTGCCGACTGATTGGCCCCCAACTCCGCAGGTTGCCATGACATGTTCCGCACAGCGTGGTCCATGAGGAAAGTGAGACGGTCCCGGATCGATCGACTTGAATCCGCGGGGCGGATTCACCCAAACAGGAGGAATCGTTGGTGACCACTCCGCAGCTTCCATCATGCCAGCGCCACCGGGTCGGGGGAATGGCGGGCCGGCCTGTCTCCACCCGGCACGGGCAGCCTAATGTCGACAGGGTCCTGGAACCGTCACGAACCGCTTCCGCTCAGCCCGCGCGGCGCTCAAGGGGAGACATCTCCTGGAGGCGATGCAGCCATATCGGACGCATGCCCCGTTCTTCAAACTGGGTGACCACATGCTGGTGGCAGGTGAAGAACAGCACCTGTTGCCCCCGTTCTGCGACTTCCTGCAACAGGTCAATCGCCGCCTCGGTCCGGGGGGCATCAAAGTTGACAAACACATCATCCAGCAGCAGAGGCAACTCAAATCCTGTCTGAGCGAGTCGTTGGATCACCGCGAGCCGGATGGCCAGGTACAACTGTTCGCGGGCACCGCGGCTCAAGGTTTCAATCTGCGACGAATGTCCAAACGAATCCTCCACTCGCAACTGCCGTTCTCCCAGAGGTGTCCACACCCGCCGGTACTTCCCGCAGGTCAGCCTCTGCAACAAATCCGAGGCCAGCGACAGTGTCTCGGGCTGGGTCCGCCGCTCAAACGACCGGCACAGAGAGTCGAGACAATCCTCAGCCAGTTTCGTCGCGGCCCGGGTTTGCACTGCGTCATCCAACTGCTGCTCGACCAATTGGAGGTCCAACCGCAGATCGGCCAGCGTGGCATCGTTCGACCAGGCCTCGAATTCCAAATCGAGTTCCGCCAGTGCGTCGTGTGCCCCGGCCAGCTCGCGCTCCTGCCGGGTCAATTCGGCGTCCACCGCCGACAATTCCAGTGTTTCCGTTTCCTCGCTCGTTTCGAGTCGGGCCAACAGGGCTGGGGCTTCGGGGAACTCCCGACTGAGCCCGGCCAGGGCCTGCTCAGCCCGGGTAATCTCCTGTCTCAACACGGAACGCTGTTCGACCTCGCTCGAGAGGGACAAAAACTCGGTTCGGTCGCCGGCGCCGGCCTGTACCCACAAGGCCTGTCGGGCGTCTTCCAACTGTCGCAACCGGCGCCGCAGCCGCCGCAAGGAACGGCGGATCCCGGAGGATTTCTGGCGCCACTCCCGCCGGGAAATCTGATCCTCATGCCAGACTGCGAGCAGATCGCACCAGTCGTCGATCTGAGCGAGCGCCTCGCGGGTGGAGGGTTGCGGTGGGGGAGACCGCAGAGTGAGATTGGCGACACTGGTCTCGACCGAACGCCACAGCTGGTCGATGGTTTCTGCCTGATCGGCAAGTCGATCAAACTCGCGCACCGACTCGGACACTCTCGCCAGCGACTGCCAGCTTCCAAAGACCTCGGCGACATTCCAATTCTCCGCGAAACCCAGACCACTCAGCAGATGGCTCCACGACTGCCGTGTCGACCGCCACTTCGCGCGGTGGGTTCGCAACTTCTGTCGGACCCGCTGTTCACTGGCCGACAAACGCTCGAGTTTGCGCTCCAGCGAGGCCATTTCACTCAGCTTCGTCAACTGGCTGGTCACCTGTCCCAGGTCGGACGATTCCGAAGCCCCGGCGAGGACCGGGTTCGGCCCGGAAAGACTCTGGTGCGCCGGGTTTCGGCGCGGTCCGGCCGCTTCCATCGGTGGAAACGGGATGGGGAGCGCGCGCAACTGGACAAGCACTCCCTCAAGTTCCTTCTCCACCTGCTGCCTGCGGTGGACGAGGCCCGATTGGGCCCGTGATCGATCGAGCTCGTACTGGCTCTTCAGTCCCCAGGCGATGCCGCCAAATGTCAGGCCCAGGAACAGATAGATCAGACCGGCAATGGCACTGGTCTGGACCCCGGCGATGAATCCCCATCCAGCCACGATGATGCCCAGAAAGAACAGCACCGAGACAATCCAGGTCAACCACGCGGGAAGGGGTGTGGGAGCCCGGTTTGCCACCGGGTCCGAGACCGCTCCTCCCAGGGATTTCAACTGCTCGACCAGTGCTTGTTCGCGGGCCCGCAGAGCAGAGGCCTGCGGACTGACGTTGAGTTGGGTCTGGACCGACTGCACGGCGGCATCGATGGTATTGGCCGGCAGACCTCGCCGGCCCTCGCGCAAGGTTCTCTCCGAGTCTTCCAGCCGTCCGAGGAGCCGCAGGTGGGCCCGGCGCAGCCTCACCAGCATGCGCTGCTCCCGTTGCAACATCCGCCCCACTTCCCACAACCGTGACTCGGTTTCGGGAGATTGGTCCAGTGCCCGCAGAGCATCGAGACTCCAACCTGCGGCATGGGACTGACGAAGTTGCTCGAGTTGGGACTGGTGTTGCCGCAGACGCTGCTGCGCCTGCTGCCTCTGCCGGGTCACCTCAACAAACCAGCTGCGTTGGGACACAAATCCATGCAGAGCGGCCGCCTCGGAGAGACTCAGCCTCGAACGGGTCTGGAATCCTCCCCGCTTGCGCAGGCGGGACAACAGTCGCCGGCCACGCCCCTTCACTTGCTGGATCTCGGTGTCAATCTCGGACAGCCGCTCGACTCCACGCTCGGGAAAATTGCGGGGAGGGCCCAGCCGTTCGAGGCGTGCACGTGCCTCCCGCAGGGCCCGCGACCAGGGGAGCAGCCGGGCGTGCAACACCAGAGTCTGCTGCTGCCGACGAAGTTGGGCCACGGTCGCCTCGCGACGGGCGATGTCGGTTGCCAGGGACTCCCGACGGGTCAATCCCGGAGGGAGCGGCCGCTGTTGCAGTTCGCGCAGCCTCTCGTTCAGCCGTTGCCGCTCCTGAATCAACCGCGTAACCACCGCCGGCTGCCCGGGGGTTGTCAAACGCTCAGCACCGTGCTCACGAGCCCGGCGCCGAGCAACCACCAGACGGTGTCCCTCCGGCCCCAGCGAGGCCTCGTAAATCTGGTTGGCAACCTCCATTCCCTGCAGGGCGCTCAATTCCTGGATCTCATTCAGCCCCATACAGTAGACCCCATCCCAAAGTTCCGGGGTCAGACCGTGCAGAAAACTCAGTGTCTCCTCGGGATGCGCAACCGCATTTCCATCAATCTGCAAGACGCCAACTCCGGCGGGTCCGCCGGTCGCACGGGACAGCACATGCCGATCCCCCTTCTCCTGCATCACGATCCGACCCGGAATCTGTCCGACTCCATCGGGTAGCTTCCTGTGAATCTCGGGGGAATAGCCCAACATCACCCCCCGTACAAATTCCAGCAGCGTGCTCTTGCCGGTGCCATTGGGACCGCTCAGTACCGCGACCTGTCCCGTGGGGATCGTCAGATCGAGATCCCTCCACACGCCAAACCGATCCACCTGAATGGAAGAGAGTTTCATGGAAGACGTCCCTCCCGTTCCAGCAACCATTGCCGCCCCAAAAACAATGCCTCCCGTGAGACACGCCCAAATGCCGATCCCCCCAGCAACCGGTCAAGTTCCGCTTGTTCGCACTGCCACTGTGTAGCCGCCGTGGCAGTCCACTGGTGGAGAGATCGGCGCGACTCAGACGAATTCTCGGTCAACAGGCTGACATACTCCTCCAGCAGCGAATCGCTCACAGCGATGCCCCGGGCCGGCGCGATGCGCGAGAGCGATTGACTGGCAATTTGCCAACCCTTCTGGGCGGCCCGGTTATCGACCTCGGCGAGAAACCGATCAAGTTCATCTCGACCGTCGTCCAATTCCTTCGGCCATTCGTCGGCCGAAAAATTCCAGCGGACACACCGTGGTATGTCGGAGCGATCGGCGAGATGGCACTCGACCACCGCCAGCATCCTGTTCAGCAGTCCGTTCCGGCTTTCACCGGGAATCCCTTCCAGCCCCCACTGTTCCCAGGCGAACGCCGCCGTAGGAAGCAACTCCAGGCGTGGCTCCCCATCGGGTCCGCACTCCACCATCGTCGCGCCGCACAGTCCTGGTTCCAGAGCCGTCAGCCCCTGCAATGGCCCCGGAGAATGCACGAGCGTGCCCCCCACGTTCAGGGTCCGGCGCCGGGCTGGTTCACACGTGGCCACATAAGAGATGGTCGTATCCAGCGGCAACCCACCAACAATCGAAAGCGGGGCATCACTCAACAGGAGGCGCTCTCCGGAAAGTGCAACTCCAATCCGCAGGCAGTCTTCTTCGAGTGCGGCCTGTTCCTGGAGCAATCCATCCGTCGGTAGACCCGCCCGTTGCGGGCCATTCTGGTGGAATCCCGATGACTGCCTGCCGGTCGACTGACTCCCCGGACCATGGGACGGAGCATGCAATTCCGTCGACAGCAATTCCAGGGACTGGCCGCGGGCTCCCACAACCGTCAGCCCGCCACCTGACTGTAATTCCAGCAGATGCAGGTTGTGAGGCCACCCCCGCCCCTGATAGCCCTGCCGCACAAGTTCGCCATCCGAAACCGTCAGCACCATGGGAATCCGGGATTGCGCCAGGCTTTGGCAAGCCTCGGCCAACGCCAACGCCCCCCGGGGACCGAGACCATCCTCCGGACAACAGGGGCCGGTCAACAACAGCAGATCCACCTGCCGGGCCCGAACCTGCTCCACCAGCCTCCGCAAGGCCAGCAGCGTGCAATCCCGGAAGATCTCTCGACGCAACTGCCCCAGGCGCCGCAGCCCACTGACTGGTTGATCCAGCCGCAGGTGCGACCCGTGAACGATCCTGGCATGTTCCTTCATGCATTCAGCTCCCTGTATGTCACATGCGTGACCACCTTGCAGGGAGTTTAGTCAAGTTTCCCAGACTGCATGAAGCCCAATTCCGGCATCTTTCCCAAACCTCTCAACGCAATCCCTCCTCCAAAACCCACCAATCGGCGAGCCTCTGGCAGACTACCGGAAGAATAGGGGGACTGGGAAGGATTTATCGGGCAGCCACCAGAGCGGCACGGGTGACAGGTCCAAGGGAAGTCCCCTTCGCTGCAAGCCGCGACACCACGCGGTACAAAAGGTCCAACGACTCCCGGGCCTGCTCAAACGTGATCACATTGGGCGGACTGATGCGGATCACATTCCCTGCAAGGGGTCCCAGCAGGTGAATGCCATCCTCTCCCGGCTCGCCCAGATAGGCGGCCTTCACAATCTCCACCGCCACATGCCGGCTGTCCAAGCCCAGTCCGGCAGCGCATTCGATACCGAACACCAACCCCTCGCCCCGCACCTTGGCGACCAGACCCGTCTCCTTCAGGCGATTCAGTCCCTCGAAAAACAGGGGCGTCAATTTCCGGGTATGCGCCAAGACATCGGTCGCCTCGAATTCGTCCAGCGTCGCCAGCACGGAAGCACACCCCAACGGGTTCGCACTCCAGGTATCCGACGCTTCGCCGTACTTCAGGCTCGCCATCACATCCCCCCGGCCCACCACCGCCGAGACGGGCACCCCGTTCCCCAATCCCTTCCCCATCACCACAAAATCGGGCTCGATGCCGCACGCCTCAAACGCGAACATCCGACCGGTGCGGCCGAAATTCGCCTGCACTTCGTCAAGGATGAACAAGATGTCATGTTCATCGCAAAACCGACGCAGCAGTTGGTGGTAGGCGGCTGGCACATGATAGCTGCCACCGCCGCCGAGGTACGGCTCGGTGATCAGACAGTTGATCCGTTGACCATACTGGGCCCAGAGCGCCTCCAGTTCCGCCTGGTAGGGGGCCAGATCGAGCGTCTGGCCGTACTTTGAGACATCATCCACTTCCTCGCGAGGAAAGCCGATGAACTTCACTCTCGGATCGCGCTCGGGGTCGGCCTCGCTGCCGGTCACCGCTCCAGCCAGTCCCTTCTTGCCATGAAAGCCATAGCGGGTCGCCAGAATCAAATCGCGGGAATTGTCCCGGTGCAGACAGGCCCACAGCGCCTTCTGAATCGCCTCGCTGCCCGAGGCGGCCCACATCACCGTGTCCAACCGTCGGCCGCCGGGCCACGACTGCACATTCCTCACCAGCCTGCGGACCGACTCGGCCTCAATCGGGGTGATGGCGTTGTAAGCGGTCATCGTCACCGCCTCGACAAATTCCTCCGCCGCCGCCGGGCCGCCCCCCAGCATTTCGGGCGTCCAAGCCATGTAGTGGGCGAACCGCTGCAGCCACCTCCGCGGATTGTGCCCAAGGTTGGCCACCAGCACTCCCGAGGTGTAGTCGTAGAGCCGCCGCCCCTCCGGCGTGTAGTGGAACACCCCGGCCGATCGAGCCAGGACTCCCTGGCTGGGAGTGAAGGTCCGTAAGGCCACTGGCTCCTGAGCGGCGATTATGGCGCGGACCTGGTTGGACGCGGGTTCACTCGCGAACTGGATGGGCGTGATCATGGCCGGCGAAGTGGAGGGCAGGATGCGAAACCAAATCCCCAGAGGGAGGAACCAAGAGTTTACTCGATCGACCCCTCCCCAGACCAGACCGTCCCAAGGCGACACGGGAAGCCGCCCGCTCCGCTGTCCCGCTCCATACTCCCCCGGGTATATTACTTCTCTCGATTTCCTTGATGCCCCGTCCTGCCCCGGTTGTGCCAGGCCAATCTACTCCGGGGCGTCGCGGTTTCCCTGCACCGTGCCCACCATGTCCATCCCGCTCCCCTCTGCCGCCAGTCCAGTGTCCCTCTCCCGTCGTCACTGGCTGGCCTGCGCATCAGCGGCCGCTGCCGTCCTGGCCAACCCCAGCAGCCGGTCGGCCCGCGCCCAGGATCTGGTCACGCTGCCCGACGGGAAATTACTGATTGTCCGCACGCCCCGACCGCTGAACGCAGAACCCGCGCTGCACCGGCTGGCCGAACGCTGGATCACTCCGTTGGAATCGTTCTTCATCCGCAGCCACGGAAATGTACCCCAGCTGGATGCCGCCGCCTATCGCCTGTCGATCGAGGGGCTGGTCGAACGTCCCCAGACCCTTTCGCTGGACGAACTTGCCGGCCGGTTCCCCCAGGTCGACCAGACCGCCACTCTCACCTGTGCCGGGAACCGCCGCGATGAATTCGCCTTTCCCAGAATCAGTGGCGTCCCCTGGAATGCCGGGGCGATCGGAAATGCCCGGTGGACGGGAATTCCCCTGCGGAATCTGCTGGAGGGGTGCGGCCTGAAGCCCGAAGCCCGCCACATCTGGTTTGAGGGGGCCGACCAGATCACCGACCATGGAACGACCTTTCCGTTTGGTGGATCGATTCCCATCGAACGGGCACTGGCGGGGAACGACCATACGGGACTCCCGCTGCTGGCCACCCATATGAACGATCTCCCCCTCACTCCATCGCACGGGGCCCCGCTGCGGATGGTGGTCCCGGGGTTCATCGGGGCCCGCAGTGTCAAGTGGCTGACCCGACTGGTCGTCAGCGATCGCCCCTCTCCGAACCATTACCACGCCGACGCCTACAAGCTGCTCACGGACGACTCTCCCGACGCCCTGGCGGCCGCCCATCCCATCCATGAATACGTCCTCAACTCGGTGATCGCTCCTCCCGAGGAGGGACTGCGGCCCCGCGACGGACACGTGTCGGTGCGGGGCTTCGCCCTCGCCGGGGGCACCGCCGGCACCAGCCTGCGGCGGGTCGAGGTCTCGGCTGACGACGGCCAAACCTGGACCACCGCCCGCCTGGTCTCCCCCACCCGGGACTACTGTTGGGTTCTCTGGCAGGCCACGCTCCCCATTACCCCCCAGACTCGCAGCGTCTGTGTGCGGGCCGCCGACTCCACCGGGCAAATCCAACCCCGTGAGATGGTGCGAAACCTCAAGGGCTACCAATACAATGCCTGGCACCGGGTGGCACTGACGAACTCCTGAACGCCCGGTGCATGGCCTGTGCTGCCAGCCTGTCTCGGGCGGCAGCAGCCCCCTTTTTCCAGACAGCCCCCTCGCCCACCTCGGGATGACAGTCGACTCCCTGCTGGTCGCACTCTGCACCTACAACGAGTGCGAAAACATCGAGGCTCTGCTGCCCGAAATCTGGCGGGTGGTTCCGCAGGCCCACATTCTGGTGGTCGACGACAATTCCCCGGATGGCACGGGAACACTGGTTGCCGACTGGATGACCCGCGAACCGCGTTTGCGGCTGCTGGCCCGCCCAGGCAAACTTGGCCTGGGAACAGCCACGCTCGCCGCCCTGCAATACGCCGTCGACCACAATTACGCCTGGGTCGCCAACCTCGATGCCGACTTCAGTCACCCTCCCGACACCCTCGAATCTCTGCTCCGGCAGACCCCTGGCCATGATGTGGTACTGGCGTCCCGTTATGTTCCGGGAGGGGGAGTCGCCGGCTGGCCCTGGTACCGGCATGCGATGAGCTGGTCGATCAATCTCTTCGCCCGACTCTTGCTGCGGCTGCCAGTGCGCGACTGCAGTGGCTCATTTCGGGTCTACCGGGTCGCACAGGTGCGGCAGCTCGATCTGGGGCGGTTCTTGTCGACCGGCTACTCGGTCCTGGAAGAACTGCTCTACCGCCTTCGCCGCCAGGGAGCCCGGTTCTGCGAGGTTCCCTACCAGTTTGCCGAGCGCCGCCACGGATACTCGAAGATCCGCCTCACCGAAGGGCTGCGGGCGGGTCTGATCATTCTGCGGTTGGCGCTCGGACTGGCAGGCTGAGACACAGCCGACCAACGCCCCGGGACGGACAGACGGAATAATTCCGACATTTCTGGGGTGCCTCGCCCCTGCTCCAATGCACGAGGGCCAGCGCGTGAACAACGCGCCGGCCCTCAGCTTCAGGGCAAAGAATCCATCGAGATCCTGCCACGCAGCGATTTACCGCGTGTTGATGTAGAGAGTCGGGTCATCGACGATCCAGGGGGTCGACATCGACCGCCCGTCATCCATGTTGACCACGTTGAAGAAGAAGGTGGTCATTCGCTGGGCGGTGAAGCCATACGGACGCTGGGTCGAGATGTGATCCCGCTCGGTCAGTGGTTCAATACCGGAGTGGGCGTAGTAATGCACCAGGCCATCGGGGGTGACCGAGATCCCCAGGGTCCACCACCCCGGCTCGGTGATCATGGGACCGGGAACTTCTTCTCCCCGTGAACCAGCCCGAATCAGCAGCATGGCCGAGTCTTCCTTGTGCCCGTCCGTCTTGCTGTGGAACTGGATGAAAAAGCCAGGCCAGTACTGCTCCACCTTCGTGGTCGTCGTGGGGAAGCCCTCACCCCGGAACATACGGCGGAACTGGGTCTTCACCGTCTCGGTCTTGGTCGTCTCCAACTCCACCCGGAAGCCGAAGGAAGACCCCGTCCGACGCTCCCACTGTTCCCAGGGGGGCAGGTACACACGCACGACGCAACTGGGATTCTGGTTGACCGAAATCGGCCCCCCCAGCATGGTGGTGACGTTCACCAACAGATCGTCCTGCTGTTGCTTCCGGGAAATGAAATTCGGCACGCCGGTGTAGAGCGACTGCAGCAGCAACGCGCCGTTGCTGCCCGGAATCCCCCCGGGGGGAGTGGGAACCCGCTTCACCACGTCGGGCTCGCCACGATAGGTGCTCTCGTAAATGCGCTGGTTCTTCGAGATTCCCGAAGGTAGTCGATCCTGCTTGTCGAGATTCGAACTCGCCTTGGGAGGATTGGGATAAAACTCCCAATCTTCGGCTTCAAAGTCATCGCCGACGCGGTCGACCTTTTGCCCACGCCCGGGTACTGTCCGGGCGCGGAACTGGGCGGTCACCGTGCCGGCCCCGACGAAAGCCACCAAACCAATCAGGCACAACCGGCGCAGCTGGCTCGGCTGGAAGAGCTTGTGGAACACCATGGCAGACGAACCCCGGGGGCGAATGTAAGCACTCAACCGGCGGTCGTCGGGCGGCGCCACGCGCAAGCAGTTCGACCCGAAAGGCGTCCCTGCCAGGGTGATCCGCCGCGCCGGAGCACGACCGATTTCACCGCCAAGATCGGCCAGAACGTCACCCGCTCTTCCCAGAGAGCAGACGCCCCGACCGCAGAGCCCCGATCTTACCCAACCATTACGCGACTGAAAATCATGCAGCTCCTGAATGCTGCCGCGCGCCCCCTTGCAACAGCCGCAATACCGGCAAATTCCCCTCGGGAAACACCCGCTGAGCGAGTTCCTCCCGGGGGACCCACCGGAATCCGCTGTGTTCCCCAGCTACCTGTCGTGGGTCCGCCGGCTCGCACCACCAGAAGTTCAGGTCGAACGTCCCATGCGGGTATTCGAACCGCCGGGTGAGCAGCAACTCGAGAGCCCGCACCGGCAGCCCCGTCTCTTCCAGGCACTCCCGTTCCGCACACAAACGGGGAGATTCCCCGGGCAGGCATTTGCCTCCGGGGAATTCCGAACAGCCGGCGAGATCTGCTCCCGGGGGGCGAATTCCCACCAGGAAACGATTGGCATGTTCGACGATCGCGATGCCAATGGTCTTCAGCGGTGCCGCAGACCGGGGCGAGTGGGACAACGTATTCATCAGGCTTCCTTGCGAATCAAGCAACTTTTCCCGAGAAACTCTCCCGAGAAATTCCCCCCAGATCAGTTCACTGTCGAGCCACTCCGCGAGACGCAATCCTTCGGTCCCGCGGAGACAATCGACTCCCGGTCAAACCTCCCCACGTCGTGGCTACAGCTTGGCGTCGGCCGGCGGGGCCCCCATCACGTGGAAGCCAGCGTCGACGTGGACCACCTCTCCGGTCACCCCGCTCGCCAGGTCGCTCAGCAGGTACATGCCGGTCTTGCCCACTTCCTCGGCAGTCACGTTACGCCGCATCGGGGCCATCGCGGGATACAGCTTCAGCATCACATCGAAATCGCCAACGGCCGAACTGCTCAGCGTCTTCAGCGGACCGGCGCTCAGACCATTGACCCGCATGTTCACTGGGCCAAGTTCGTGGGCCAGGTAAGTCAACAGCGACTCGAGCGCCGCCTTGCAAACACCCATGATGTTGTAGCCGGGAATCACCTTTTCCCCGCCGAGGTAGGTCAGGGTGAGAATGCTCCCCCCGGGATTGAGCACCGCGCGGGCCCGCCGTGTAATCGCGAGCAGACTGTAGACCGAGATGTCCATCGACTGCAAAAAGCCCCCGCGGCTGCAGTCATAGACGTGGCCCTTGAGGTCGTCGATGGGGGCATAGGCAATCGAGTGCAGCAC
Source organism: uncultured Planctomycetaceae bacterium (assembly GCA_903861195.1). Lineage (GTDB taxonomy): Bacteria > Planctomycetota > Planctomycetia > Planctomycetales > Planctomycetaceae > UBA10511. The sequence continues at coordinate 49,978 of CAIOTJ010000392.1, forward strand.
GAAGTCGAGCCCTCCCAGAGCCTCTTTCGCCTGCTGGAAGACCCGATCGATGTCTTCTTCTTTCTGCACGTCGCAGGGGGTAATCAGTTTCGCCCCCAGCGGCTCCACCAGCTTGCGGACGCGATGTTCCATCCGGGGCCGGGCAGGGTCTTTATCGGGGAGGTGGGTGAAGCCCATCTCGGCTCCTTCCTGGTGCAGCTTCTCGGTGATGGCCCACGCGATCGAATGATCGTTCGCAATCCCAAACACCAGACCCTTCTTGCCAGTGAACAAACCCATTCCGTCAATCTCCCGACGAACACAAACCGAACGCAACGCGCGCCCTGTCGTCCGGGACACTCCCCGAACCGCGGCGTGCGTGACACAAGAACACCGGCGGTGACAATATCGATTCAACGCCGGTTTGGAAAGTTCGCCTCCTGAACACCGCCTCCCCACTCCTTTCGAAGGGACTCTCAACCCCGTTCGAAATCTCCGGTCGCAGCGGCCATGTCCCACGTCGCCAACACCGGCCCAACCTGCCGCAGCAACTCGTCTGGCGGCGCAGTGGTCGTCACCCGGCAGGTTCGCCGCATGGTCACCGCGTCGATCGGCTCCCAGTGCGCGCGGGCCTGCAGATACACCTGCCAGTCGGCGTCACTGACATCCCCGCGGCGTTGCGCGAGCCGGTCTCGCACCACATCTTCGGGTCCTTCACAGATCAGCCAGCCAGTGGGAACCGCCAGCCGGTCAGCGGCGCTCAGGAAGGCCTGCCGTTGGCAGATCCGGGAAAACATCGCATCCACCACCACCCTTTCCCCCCGACAGATCGCCCCCTCGGCCTGCCGCAAGACCTCGCCGTAGACCCGCTCAGTCATCTCGGCCGAGTACAGCCCAGGGACCGCGTGGCCCGGGTTGAGGGGATCGATTCCCGCCAGACTCTTCCGCACCACGTCACTGCGAATGACCCGCACGCCCCACGCCTCCCCCATGTGACGGGCGAGGGTCGACTTCCCACTCCCGGGTAACCCGCCCACCAGCAGCAGGCAGGCGCGCTCTCCGGGGGGCAACAACTCTCCCTGGGCCAGCAGCCAATGGGCCCGGGCACGTTGGCGTGCCTCGTCGCGCTCCTCTTCGGGAACCTCCGACTCCTCCAGCAGCATCCCCTCGACCTTCCCCCGCACTGCCGCGCGATACCCTGAATAGAGAGGCAGCAGAGAACGGCCCTCTTCGTCACCCGATTCGCGGAAATACGCCTCGGCGAAGGCCCGCGCCAGATCACGCCGTCCATGAAACTTCAGGTCCATCACCAAAAAGGCCATGTCGGCGATCGGGTCGGTATAGCGGAAGCGTTCGTTGAATTCGATGCAGTCGATCATCGCGACGTCATCCGGAGGGAGACGCTCCGGGAAGAAATAGACATGGTCGAGATGCAGATCGCCATGGGTTTCACAGGGGACCCCTCTTTCCGCACGCGAGTCGATCAGAGAGCGGTGTTCCTCCAACAGCTCTTCCTGACGGGCCAACAGGCTGTTCCACACCGGCTCAGTAACCGTCTGCCCCAGCTGCGGCCGTGCGAGTTCGAGATTCTGCCGCAGGTTCAAAGCCACGGCCTCAAACCGGCCGAAGGAGGCAATATGCCGGTTGCGATTCGCCCCTTTGTGAAACCGGGCCAACCGTTCCCCCAGTCCGATCACCTGCTCCACTGTGACCGAACCCGCGAGCACCTGATACTGCAGTGTGGCCTCTTCCGGGAGGCGGCGCATCTTCACCCCCCACTCGATCGGGGTTCCCTCCCCTTCGAAATGCAGTCCCCGCGCGTCACGTGTGATCGGCACCACACCCAGGTAGATCGAAGCGGCTAACCGGCGATTGAGCCGCACTTCCTCCACGCAATCCTGGCGGCGCTGCTCCAACGTGCTGAAGTCGAGAAAGGGAAGCCGTACCGGCTTGCGGATCTTGTAGGCGCAGTCGCCCCCCAGAAAGACCGCCGAGATGTGCGTTTGCCGTACGTCTACCCGGGAAACCGGAAGGGGAAAGGCTCCCGGCTGCGACAGTTGGGAGAGCAATGTGGGGAACTCGGCCGTCATCGGTCATCACCCTAAAACGAACTCCCGCTTGACAAGTTGCGGCGCGCCACCTGAAATTTGCCGCTGCGGGGACGTGGCCAGACACCTCATTTCCGCTAGCATACCATCCCCTTCTGGCGGCAGTCATCGAGGAGCGAAAGCGTAATGGGCGGACCAATCGTGCGGACAGGAACCACTCCGGAATTCTGGTCGAACTGGGACCGGGTCTTCGGAGGGAAGAAGGGGGCCGAGCCTGCGGCCGCTAAGAAGGCCGCGGGCAAAAAGGCTCCCAAGAGCGCCGCGAAGAAGACGGCTCCCAAGAAGGCCGCCAAGAAAAAGAAATAACGCGGCAGTCGCTGGACCACCTCGACGGCGACCTTTCCTTCCCGTGCCGCGTGTTTTTGGGCAGCTGCCATGCATCGAGTTCTCAAGCACCATGGCCCCTTGGGACGGTCGTTCGTCTGGTTGGCGGTGGTGGCCCTGCTGGCCATCGCGGGAATGCTGCGCTCGGCCATTCCCGGGGTAAATGAAGGCCACTATCTCACCAAGAGTCGGCACTTCTGGGATCCGGCCTGGTGCGCCAACGATTTGTTTTTGCAGTCGAGCGACGCCCATTGGCTGTTTTTCAACACCGTGGGAGCGCTCACCCGCTGGCTCTCGTTCCCCGCCACGGCCTGGATCGGGCGTTGCCTGGGCTGGGGGCTGCTCGCCTGGGGGTTCTGTGAACTGGCCCGCCCCCTGCTGACATCCCGCAGCCAGATCATCGCGGCCGCACTGCTCTGGGGGGCCCTCGCAGCCCCCCAGGGATTCTCGGGCGAATGGCTGATTGGCGGCATCGAGGCCAAAGTGCTGGCGTGGGGCCTGGCACTTGCGGGGCTCGGTGCCGGGTTGCAGGGAGCGGGGCGCCAGGCTGCTCTCCGTCTTGGTTTGGGCGTCGCCCTCCATCCCGTGGTGGGAGGGTGGATGGCTCTCGCGTGGCTGTTGGCGCTGCCACTCGATCGCTGGGGACCGTCCTGGGTTTCGGGGGTGGGAAAACCGCAACCGCCCAGTTCCACTCTCCACGAAACCGATGTTCCCGACCGAAACCGCCAGATCGTGCACTGGGCTCATCCTCTGTTGATGGCCTTCTGCGCCCTCCCGGGATTGCTGCCCGTCTGGCAGATGCTGCAGGCGGTCGATTCGCCGCAGGTTCAGCGGGCGGCCACCCGCATCCAGGTTTACGAACGTCTTCCGCACCATTTGTGGCCCCAGGCCTTCTCAGGGGACCGTGTCGCCTGGTCCGGATTGCTGTTGACCATCTGCCTGCTGGGGGGTTGGCGTCTCACTTGCGGCCCTGCCTGGCGCAGTCTGCGCTGTGTGCTGCTGCTGGCGTGTCTGTTCACGGGGGCCGGGCTCGTTGCCAGTCTGACCCCCGGGGGAGCCGAGTTCTTGCGGTTCTACCCGTTTCGACTGCTCGATGGGCTGTTGCCCGTCGTGGCGGCGCTGCAGTTGACCGCCGGTTGGTCGGCCTTCAGCTCTCGAACGCCCCGGCCGCATTGGGCGACACCGGGCATGGCCCGGGCCGCACTGGCCGCGGCCGCCTGCGGATTACTCGCCTGCCCCCAGCCGGACCGGGTTCAACCCCCGTGGAAGGCAGACAACTTCGAGGCCTGGCGTGATGTCTGCGACTGGGCGTCCCGTGAGCTGCCCCCCGAGGCCCTTTGCCTCACCCCCAAATACAGCGTTGGCTTCAAGTGGTGGGCGCAGCGGGCCGAGTTCGTCACCTGGAAAGACTGTCCCCAGGACGCCGCCAATCTTCTGGAATGGAAAGACCGGCTGCGGTTTGTGGCCGAGTGGCGAGAGAAGCACTTCGCCCGGGGATTTGGTGTCGAGGCTCTGTTCGACCTGCGGCAATACGGATCCATCGATTACGTGATCGCCTGGAACGCCGATCCTTTCAAGGTGGATCCCGCCTATCGCAACTCGACCTTTTCGGTGTACGTCGTTCCCGGCAGTTCGCGGCCAGGTCCAGCCAACCGCCAGGGGCTCGCCACCCCCCCTCCAGTGGCCCCCTGACCACCCGTTGCCTCCCGCCCTCCGTTACGCCGCAGACTGTCACTCCAGGAACCAAACGCTCTTCGTCGGGCCATGTTCCTGGAAGCTGTTCAAAAAAGTCTTCTTTCGATGAGCATCTGGAATCTCGAGCGCATCTTCCAACCTCGCCGGATCGCGGTGGTGGGAGCCAGTGACGACCGTGGCAAGGTGGGCTACACCGTTCTCCGAAACCTGATCACCGGAGGCTTTGGCGGAGTGGTCTACCCCGTCAATTCGCAACGGGAAGCGGTCTCGGGCATTCTCGCCTATCCCCGGGTCTCAGCCCTCCCCCACGTTCCCGACCTGGTGGTGATCTGCACCCCCGCCGCGACGGTTCCCGGTGTGGTCCGGGAATGTGGCGAACTGGGGGTGGGAGGACTGGTCGTGTTGTCGGCCGGGTTTCGTGAGGCCGGGGGGGCCGGCAGAGATCTGGAAGAGCAGGTCCAGGCCGAGCGCCGGAAGTTCCCGCACCTGCGGATCATCGGCCCCAACTGCCTGGGAGTCATCGCCCCCCACAGCGGTGTGAACGCCAGTTTCGCAGCCGATATGCCCACCCCGGGTTCCCTGGCCCTCATTTCGCAATCGGGAGCGCTCTGCACCTCGCTGCTCGATTGGGCGATTGGTCAGCAGATTGGGTTTTCGCACTTCGTCTCGATTGGCAACATGCTGGATGTGAGCTTTGGCGATTTGATCGACTACTTTGGCGAAGATCCCCACACCCGGGCGATCATTCTGTATATCGAGTCGATCAGCGACGCCCGGGGTTTCGTCTCAGCCGCCCGGGCCTTTTCCCGCTCCAAACCAATCGTCGCCTACAAGGCGGGACGATTTGCCGAGTCGGCCCATGCCGCCGCCTCGCACACCGGTGCGATGGCGGGCGAAGATGCCGTCTGCGACGCCGTCTTCCGCCGGGCCGGCATCGAACGCATCTTCCACATGGGAGAACTGTTCGACTGTGCCGAACTGTTGGCCTCGCAACGTCTCCCCCGGGGCCGCCGTCTGGCGATCGTGACCAATGCCGGAGGACCAGGCGTCATGGCGACCGATGCGCTGATGGAGCGCCGGGGGGAACTGGCTCGTCTGGAAGATGCCTCGACCACCCAACTGAGCACGGTGCTCCCCCCATGGTGGTCGCACGGCAATCCCATCGATGTCTTGGGAGACGCCCCGCCCGAGCGCTTCGCCCAAGCGGTCGAGATTGCCCAGGCCGATCCCAATGTCGATGCCGTTCTGGTCATGCTCACTCCGCAATCAATGACCGACTCGACGAGGACTGCCGAACGGGTGGCCGAAGTCGCCCGCCAGGGCTCCAAACCGGTCCTCGCGGCTTGGATCGGGGGGGCGCGGGTGGCTGTCGGAGCCCAACGCCTGCAGGCGGCCGGGATCCCCTGTTACGAGACTCCCGAGGGAGCGGTTGAGGCCTTCCTGCACTTGGTCTCACTGGGCCGCAATCGGGAAATCCTCCACGAACTTCCCCGCGACCTCCCGATCGAGCTGCCCCTCCAGGGGCCATCGCTGGCCGACGCCACCCGGCTCTTGCAGGTTGCCAGCGAACAGACACTGACCGAAGAGAACAGCAAGCAGGTCCTGGCCGCCTATGGTATTCCCACCAGCCTGGCCCACCCCGCCCGCACCGTGGACGAGGCGGTGGAGATTGCCGAACGGGTTGGATACCCCATCGTTCTCAAGATCTGGTCTCCCGACATCTCACACAAGACCGACGTGGGGGGAGTGCGGTTGGGGCTGCGCGATGCCGACGGGGTCCGGGCCGCCTACACCGAACTGCTGACCGGGGTGCGTACCCGGCGCCCCTCGGCCCAGCTCTGGGGAGTCACGGTGCAGGCGATGGCCAATCTCTCCAGTGGGATGGAGCTGATCGTCGGGATGAAAACCGACCCCACGTTTGGAGCGGTGTTGCTGGTGGGGGCGGGCGGAGTGACGGCCGAGATCGACCAGGATCGGGCCCTGGAACTCCCCCCGCTCAACGAACGCCTTGCCCGCCGCATGCTCGAATCGCTGAAGCTCTGGAAGCTGCTCAATGGGTACCGGGGCAGGGCTCCACTGGATGTGGAGGCGCTGATCGAGGCATTGATCCGTTTGTCGCAGATCGTGTCCCGGCACCCCGAGATCCGCGAGCTGGACATCAATCCCCTGCTGGTGCTCTCACGGGGGGTGTTAGCGCTCGACGCTCGGTTGGTGGTACGTCCCCTCCCCGCGGAGGAATCACCCCGCCCCTATGCCCACCTCGCCATTCGCCCCTACCCCGAGGAGTTCGTGAAGGAGGTGGTGCTTGATTCGGGCGCTCGTCTGCTGCTGCGCCCCATCCGCCCCGAAGACGAAACTCTCTGGATCAGGTTGCGTGAAAGCTGCTCGAAAGAGTCGTTGCGCGCCCGGTTCCGGCATCTTTCCAAACGCCCCACCCACGAGTCGGCCGCGCGGTTTTGCGTGCTCGACTACGATCGCGAACTGGCGATCGTCGCGGAACGGGGCGAGGGCGATCAACGCCAACTCGTCGGCGTGGCCCAACTGCTGGCCGACCCGAATCACGACACAGCCGAGTTCGCCGTGCTGGTAACCGACACCTGGCAGGGGCAGGGACTGGGACTGAAACTCACCGAATTCTGCCTGACCATCGCCAACCAGTGGGGAATTCGCCGCATTGTTGGTCAAACCACGGCCGACAATCCCCGGATGCAGTCGATCTTCGCCCAATTCGGGTTCCAGGCGTCGGAGCCGCGCACCGATGATCTCACCACGTTCGTCCGCGAGCTCGATTCGGCTTCGTAAACCCCCGCCCAGCGGGCCACACCACCGGCCCGCCCGCTTGCCAGACTGTCGGGGAGTTAGCCGCAGTGGGCCTGAGCGTGGGCACAGGGCTTGCTCCTCGCCGCCGAAGAGAGGCCCCCGCTATTCAAACGAACCACACGAATTCCATTCGTTGGCGTTGCGTTTCCCTCGCTGCGTCACCACCAGGGTATAGAACGGCAGGGTCCGTTCCTGCAGCTGGTACCAAGCCCCGAGGGGCTGAGCCACTTCGTGCTGCAGTTGCCCAATCAACGTCGAGCAATCGGTGACAATTCCCTGGAATTGTCCCAGTTTCAGCAGCACGGTCACGCCCCGCCGACCGGCTACCAACAACATCCGAGACTTCTTGGGAATGGTAGTGGTGACCCGGAACGACTCGGCGATCACCGCTTCGATGTACTCCCGGGGAAACAGTTGGGCCACCGTGTCGGAAACCGCGAACTCCCAATTCCCCCACGGCCAGACCTGGGCCGGAGTTCCGTCGAGATTCGCCTGCAGCTCGCAATACGTGGCATTGACCCCCTCCAACACCCCGTCGCGATTGTGGTCTTCGACCTTCACCAGCCGGCAATGCGGATTCCGCATCAGCCACTGGTGCAGTAGGTCACGGGCTTCCCACATGGTCGAGTTCCGCCGCTCTTCTGCCGAAAGATTGATGAAATCCCACAGCTTGTGACGGCGGGGATCAATCTCAAACACCTTGTTCTGCAACAGGTGCGGAGCGGGATGCGCTGAGGCATGCGGTTCAGGATGTGGCATGGTTCCAGTGACTTTCTGGCAAAAGAGCTCGTTGGTTGGCGAATGAGACCATTTGATCACACTTACATGAACATTACAACCCTACACACGTCGTCTTGAACACATCTTCCAAACGTCGCAGACTCATCAGAATTCCCTCACTTGTTCTTTCCCAACCCGCGGCGGGGCAGTCCCGGTAACGCCTGGGTTCTCCCCAGGCGGGCACCCAGATCTCCGTGTTCAACGGAGGTTGGCTCCCCCGAATCCAGTTGACTTCCCGCTTCCCCAGGGTATGGTCGTGGGAGGGAGCAGTGCCTGACACCGACGGCGGAGTCCGTCGTTTGCTCCTTGCTAATTCTTCCCGGAGACGGCCTGCGGTCAACCTCGAATCTGGTGACTGCCATCAAGGAGGAGACACATGGAGACAGATTTCTCCCTCGGATCGCTGGAATCGCGATCGCTGGAATCGTTGGAAGCACTCGTTGAGAAACGCATTTGGGCGCGGGTGGGAGCCTCCCTGAGGCACCTCAAGGTCATCTCACTCCCTGGTGAACTTGTCCTCAGCGGTTCATGCGCCACCTGGTACGCCAAGCAACTCGTGGCCGAGGCGGCCCTCGAAAGCTGTCCGGGGGTGCTCGTCTGGAATGAACTGGAAGTCGGCTGACCCCCTCGTCTGACCACCCCCTCGTCTGACCACCCTCTCGCGGAACCTCCCGTGCGCCGCGCATTTTATACCTACAGCTACACCGACCGACTCGGTCTCGACATCGACCGCACGCTGGCCGAAATCGCTCGCTGGGGCTACGAGGGGATCGACGAGTCGTCCACCTGCGGGCCGCACACCAATTCGTCATCGGTCTCTCCCGGGCGACGCCGGGCCATTCGCGACGCGGCACGCCGACATGGCCTGCGTGTCGAAGCCATCGTGACCCATGCCGAACTCAGCACCAGCCTGTTCTCTCCCGAACCGCTGGACTTGATCGCCGCCCTCGACCTGGCCGCCGACCTGGGTGGCGACGTCGTCACCTTCCACCTGGGGGGCCCCGTCCCCAACGTTCCCCTCACCGACGTCTGGCAACGGACGGTGGCCACTCTGCGGGAGGCGGTCGCCTCGGCCGACAGCCGACATCTCCGGCTGGCCATCGACCTGGGTCCCTGGCCCACCTGGCTCGTCACCTCCAGCGACCAGCTGCAGCAGTTGTTCGACGACGTGGCATCAACCACTCTGGGGATCAACTTCGACCCCAGCTATCTCGCACTGCAGGGAATCGATCCGCTCAGCTTTCTGCGCCGTTTCGCCCCCCGGGTCTGCCACGCCCATCTCAAGGATCACCGGGGCCGGTATCCCCGTTGGGAACATCACATTCCCGGTCGGGGGGAACTCGACTACGTCCCTCTTGTGATCGAATTGGCCCGGTGCCAATTCCAGGGTTCGCTGGCCATCGAGTGCTTCACCGACATGCCCCTCTCCACCGCCTGCGAGGTGGGCTACAACACCCTCTCGGTCGCCCTGCGGCAGATTCCGGCGGGCCTGTCACCCCCCAATTCAACCGGGCCGGCGTGAACTGGACCGGCGGGGCTGCGGGCGGGCGATCCGGCACTGGATCTGGACCGGTTCTCTTGAGTTCAGGCCCAATTCAGCTCGCGGCTTCCGCTGCCAGAGGGACCAGCGTCTGCCGATCCCAATCTGCGGTCTGCTCCGCGGTCGGGAATAATCGCACGGGGTGGTACTCGCCCCGCACCCAGGCCGCCAACTGGTCGTCATAGTGCCGACTTCCGGGAACGCCCGACTCACTCCCGGCATCGATTGCCCAGAGGGTCCCCTGGGGATCCCCCAGGTCGGCGATCATGCGGTAACCGGCCCCCGTCGGGGCCGAGAAGTCGGCGGACTGACCGCTGTTGCAGACCGTCTGCATGTCACCCCGTACAGGCACGGCCCCTCGGTCGAGCAATTGGCCCAGGTCGCCCCGGTCGGTCAGGGGATGCTTCTGCTGCAGCAAGTGCAGGCGGCCCCACGTCCACGAGCCTGGCTCGGGCCCCAGCCGATTCGTCAACCAGGCCAGCGTCTCGCGCCAGGCGGCCTCGAACGCCCGCAGTCGGGCCGTGTCATTGGCAAACCACTCGGCGACGTTCTCCTGCAACAGCCGCTGCGCCAGACCGCCGCAGGCTCCTGCCGTCAGTGAGACCAATTCGGACGGAAATCTCGCGGCGGCAATCTGCTGGCTCCACTGTTGGAAGAACACATTGAACAACGTCGCCCCCACCCGGTCGACCTCGATGCGATGGTCCCAGGCCTGCAGCAGCCGCGCGACCTCACCCAGCCGGGGATCCTGCAGCCGATTCAACCCTGCCAACACCAGCGGGAGGCAATCGCGGGCCCGCAGCGAGACCGTGTCGAGCTGCATCTGCACCATGTCAATCCAGGCGGCGCGCGGAGTGGCTTCCAGCATCTCGCGGATCCGCTCGCCGCGATAGCCGTTGCTCCAGGTCCCCGACAGGGGATACGGAAAATCGTCCGGGGCCACGCGGTTGTTGGCGGTCCCAATCCAACCCCGCACCGGATTGGCCAAATGCGGCAGCCCCTCGAAGGGAATCAAGCCCGTCCATTGATGATCGGGATTCCAACCCTGGCGATAGCCCCGCTCGACCCCCTCGCGCAGCGGCAGTCGACCAGTGCATTGATAGCCAATCTCCCCGTCGACGTCGGCGTAGACCACGCAGAAGGTAGGGACCAGCCAGGGGCGTGTCGCCTCGCGCAGCTCGGGAGCCCGTTGGGCGCGGGCCATCGCGTGCAGCGCCGGCAGCCAGCCGCAGTACTGACTCCCCAGCCACTGCAGCGCGACCGGCCCGGTCGCGCGGGCCGGTTCGGGCAGAATGGCATCCACGATCGGACCGTTCCGCGACAGCCGCACCACGTGCCGCTGTGCCGGGGCCCCCTTGACCACGATCGTCTCAACCCGCTCGCGCCAGGGCTCCCAGCCATCGCCAAACTGGAAGCAACCGGGATGCGCCGGATCGGCCCGCTCCTGGTACAGATCGCGCAGTGAGCAGATGTTGTTGGTGATGCCCCAGGCCACCCGCGGCGTGCGGCCAAACATCACTGCCGGCATCCCGGCATAGGCGATACCCGCCACATGAAATGATCCACCCCGCAGATGCACCTCATGCCAGCACGAGACCGCCGCGAACGCTATGTGCGGATCGCTGGCCACAAACGGCTGGCCCGTGGTGGTGCGCTGTCCACCCACCACCCAGTTGTTGCTGCCATGCCCCTCCTGGGGATCGTTCACCGACACCCCCACCGGCTGCACCCCCTGGCGACGGGCCGGGAATTCGCCCGGATGCAGAATCGACGCCGCGTCGGCCTCGGCCTGCAGAAACTCCCGGTACAGCGGCCCCTCTCCCAACACCCGCCGCGCCAGTTCGGGAATGACAATCACGGGGAACCGGCCGGTCAGGTACCAGCGAAACTCGCCGGCGATCGCCAGACAATCCACGGGGGACCACGGCTCTGGGGCGTAGTCAAGCAGATCAAACTCGATCGGCAGCCGACCTGTCACCTGGTCGATCCAGGCGTTTACTCCCGCCGTCCAGGCCTGAACCAGCCCCCGGGTCTCCGCGGGGAGCAGTTCCCATTCCCGTGCGGCAATCTGCGGCAACCCCACGGTCCGGGCGGTCAGGTCGCTGTCGACCGCCGTCGGCCCCAGCACCTCCGCCAGACTTCCCCTCGCCCGACGTCGCAGCAGATCCAGCTGGAACAGGCGGTCTTGCGCGGTGGCAAAGCCGAATCCGAAGAACAGGTCGAGATCCTGCGCGGCGGTGATGTGGGGAATTCCCTGTTCGTCACGGGCGATCTGCACCCGAGCCGAGACCCCCTGCGGCAGCGCTCCTGTTGTGACGGGAACCCGGGTCAGGCATTCGGAACGCCACCAGGCGTCGAACTCGTCCCGTGACCAATGTTGACTGGCGCAGAGTTGCGTGATCGACTCTCCCGCCCCGAGACGACGCAGCAATTCACGCGACAGATCCGACATCCTGGCTCTCCGACGGAGGGTGATGATCCGTAGGGAGGCACGGTGCCGGGAACGGCTTCCAAAGGAAACCCCGCGGCCCACACCGGGTGGTCTCCCCGTTGCAACCCGTCGGGCAGTAAAGCACAATCCCGCACCAAGCACAAAGCACCGCACCGAGTGACCCACAGGATCGCGCATGAACGGAGTGACCGACGTCCCCCCCCCCGACAACGGAAGTTTGGCCGAAGAGGCTTCGATCGTCATATTTGGCGCGTCGGGCGACCTCACCGCCCGCAAGCTTCTGCCGGCCCTCTTCCATCTCTGGCGCGACGGATATCTCTCTTCACGGGCTCCCATCATCGGGGCCGCCCGGCGGCCGAAAACCGATGCGGAATTTCGCGAAGAGATCTTGTCGCACGTCCAGACGCACAGCCGCAGCGGCACCATCGATCGCCAGCTCTGGAACACCTTCGCCCAACGGCTGTTTTACCGGCAGCTCGACCTCTCCCAGCCGGGAGAATACCCTGCCTTCCGACAGGAACTGGAACGCCTCGAACGCCTGGCGGGCGTGGCCGGCAAGCGGCTGTTCTACATGGCCACCACCCCCGATCTGTTCATCCCCACGGTGCAGTCCGTCGGGCAGGCGGGGCTGATCCCTTCGCGACACAGTGGCGAGACCCTGCGGGTCGTGTTCGAGAAACCGTTCGGCCGCGACCTGGCCAGTGCCCGAGAACTGCAGACCTCATTGGGCCGGCTGCTGCGGGAAGAGCAGATCTACCGCATCGACCATTACCTCGGCAAAGAAACCGTCCAGAACCTGCTGCTGTTTCGTTTCGGCAACGCCATTTTTGAACCGCTGTTCAATCGCACGCACATCGACCATGTGCAGATCACTGTGGCCGAGGCCCAAGGCATGGAGCATGGCCGCGGGGGTTACTACGACAGTTCGGGGGCCCTGCGCGATGTGCTGCAGAACCACCTTTTGCAGTTGCTGGCCCTCGTGGCGATGGAACCCCCTTCGTCGTTCCGGGGGAAGGAAATCCGTGACGAAAAGGTCAAGGTTCTCGACGCGCTGGCACCCGCCGCCACCCGCCTCGAAGAGTGGGCCGTACGGGGCCAATACACCCGGGGCGGACCCGACCTTCCCGGCTACCTCGAGGAAGACCGCATTCCCACCGGCTCACAGACCGAGACCTATGCGGCGCTCGCCGTGAAGATCGACAATTGGCGCTGGGAAGGGGTGCCATTTTACCTGCGGACTGGCAAGCGGCTCCCCCGGCGGGTCAGCGAGATCGCGATCCAGTTCAAGCTGCCCCCGCTGCACCTGTTCAAAACCGTCGAGTGCGAGGGGGATATCTGCGAACTCGTCGAGGCCCGCCCCAACCAGTTGGTCTTTCGCATTCAGCCCAGCGAATCGATCTCGCTGAGTTGTTCGGCCAAACGGCCCGGGATGCAGTACCAGATTCACCCGGTCACGCTCGATTTCGCATTTGACCAGGGCTTCAAGGAAGTGGCGTTGCCCGAGGCGTACGAACGGCTGCTGCTGGATGTCTTGCGGGGAGACTCGACGTTGTTCATGCGAAACGACGAACTGGACGCGGCGTGGCGGCTGGTGACCCCGGTGTTGGACGGCTGGGCGACCACGCAAGAGCCTCCCGAACCGTACGCCGCCGGTACCTGGGGCCCGGCCGCCGCCGACCG
>CAIOTJ010000393.1 GCA_903861195.1 uncultured Planctomycetaceae bacterium
ATGGGGGGGTCTATCGCATTCACCCCACGCGGCTGGTGTTCGAGAACTTCGCCGATGGAACGACGAATCCCTGGGGGGTCGATTTCAACGACGTGGGGGAGTGCTTTGTCTCGAACTGCGTCAACCCGCACCTGTTTCATATGGTGCCGGGGGGACACTACGAGCCCTGGCGGAACCGTCCCTCCAGCCTCTACGCCTACGAACGTCTGCCGACGATCGCCGACCATCTGCACTACGACACGACCCGCCCGCATGCGATGCGCGGCGAGACCGAGGCGGTGCTGGCCCTGGGGGGCGGTCACGCGCACTGTGGCACGCTGATCTACCAGGGGGGGCGGTTTCCCCCCGAGTATCACCAAAGCGTGCTGATGTGCAATGTGCACGGCCGGCGGATCAATCGCGATCTGTTGCAGGCCCACCGGTCGGGCTATGTGGCGCGTCACGCGGCCGATCTGATGGTCGCGGCGGACCCCTGGTTCATGGGGGTCACCCTCAAGACCGGGCCCGATGGCAACGTCTTCGTGTCGGATTGGTCCGATACGGGGGAATGTCACACCTACCAGCCGCAGGTGGGGACCGGGCGAATCTTTCGGCTCTGTTATGGCGAGGCGCGAAGCGAACCGGTCACCGATCTGCGGCAACGCTCCGATGCCGACCTGGTGTCTCTGTTCCGGCACCCGAACGACTGGTTCGCCACCCACGCCCGGCGATTGCTGCAGGAGCGGGGGGCGGCGGGAACACTGAACTCCGAGCCGGTGACCGCCGCACTGCGGCAGGTCCTCGACGATCCGCAGGCACCCGTCGTCCATCGGCTGCGCGCCTTGTGGGGACTGCAGGTGATCGGGCAGGCGTCGGAAGAACTGCTGCGCGCGCTGCTGCAGAGCGGCGAGCCACACCTGCGGGCGTGGTGCGTGCGGCTCTTGGTGGAACCGCAGCATGTGGACGACACCACGGCAGGCGTGCTGACCAACCTCGCCGAGCGGGAACCGTCGCCGGTGGTCCGGTTGGCCTTGGCCTCGGCTCTGCAGCGGTTGCCCCTCTCCCGCCGCTGGCCGATTGCCGAGCGTCTGGCCCGGCAGGCGGACGATGCCGACGATTCCAACCTGCCTCTCGTGCTGTGGTATGGGCTGGAACCGCTGGTGGCCGACGACGGGGGGCGGTTTGTCGGGCTGGTGCGGACCGCGCGTCTGCCGAAGGTCCGCACGCTGGCCGCCCGGCGATTCGCCGACTGGACGCTGTCGTCCAAGGGCTCCCGCGATTTCACTCCGTTGGTCACCCAGTTGCGACAGGCGGGGGAGGCGGAACTGGCCGATGGCATCCACGGCGTGTGGCTGGCGGTGCGCGGATTGAATCGCCTCCCGTTGCCCGCGGGGTGGGACGAAGTGTACGCCCGCTGTCAGCAGCAGGCGGACCCGGACTTGCGGCAGCAATCGCTGGAGATTTCCCTCGCGCTCGGTTCACCCCGGGCGGTGGCCGATCTGCGGGAGCAGGTGGCCGACGAGTCGCTCTCGGCCGAGCAGCGGGACCGGGCGCTGGAGTTTCTGGTCACCGCCCGTCCTGCCGATCTGCCCGAGCTGCTGTGGCAATCCCTCCGGCAGCCGGTCTTGCGGCCGGCGGCGTTGCGCGGCCTGGCCGCGCTCCGGCATCCCGAGGTCGCCCCCCGCATTCTCGCGCAGTGGGAGGAACTGACTCCCGCCGAGCGGGCGATCGCCGTGCAGACGCTGTCGGGCCGGGCCGAGACGGCGCAGGCGCTGCTGCAGGCTCTCGAAGAGCAGCGGGTGACCCGTGCCGACATCTCGGCCTTCCACGCCCGGCAGATGAGTGCCTTGGGGGATCGCGAGCTGACCGCCCGGCTGACCCGGCTCTGGGGAGCGGTCCGCGGCACCGACCCGAAGAAGAAAGAACGGCTCGCCCGCTACCGCAAGCTGCTCTCTGCCGAGTTCCTGCAGACGGCCGATCTTGACGCGGGGGCCCAGCTCTTCGGCAAGCTCTGTGCGAACTGTCACAAACTGGCGGGGGAGGGGGGGCAGATCGGCCCCGACCTCACGGGGACGAACCGGCGGGACGTGGAGTCTCTGCTGCTGAATTTGGTTGACCCGAGTGCCGAGGTGGCCCGGGACTACCGCCTGTCGATCATCGAGACCCGCGACGGCCGGACGGTGACCGGCATCGAGCTGGAACGTTCCCCCAGTCGGGTCTTGCTGCAGACCGACACCCGCCAGGTGATTCTCCCCCTGACCGAAATCGAATCGACCACCCCCTCCGACACCTCGATTATGCCGGAAGGCCAGCTCGATCAATTGACCGAAGAGCAGGTGCGGGACCTGATCGAATACCTGCGGCGGCGGTGACGGGGGCGGAGGAGCAGATGAGGGACCGTCGTCCCGCACCCAACCACCCGCGAGAGAACCGCACCACCGACGAGAGATGGGAACCAACCGACCACGAGCCGACGACGGCTCAGACCCTCTGTGAAAGTCAGGTGCGATGATGGTCGACATGGCGACCTGGCAGGCGTTGAGCGACGCCGAACGGCGGGAGTTCCACGCGCTGCTGCCCATCTGGCAACAGGTGCTGGCCACCCGGGGATTCACCGACGGCACTGACTTGCTGACCGGCTGGGAAATTATCCCGCAGGATTGCGCCTGGTGCTTCGCCCACGCGGGAGTCGTCATCCCCCAGCCGCAAGCGACCAGCCGTTGGGTGTTGCAGGCGTTACTGAGCGATGCGATTCAGAATCTGGGGCGGTGAGGGGGAGGAGGACGGAAACGTCAGGCGACGACCGGGGGGCTGGCGAAGACACGCATCGATCTTCGGTGTGGGCTAATCACGGCTCTGCTGGTGGGGTGTCGAGAAGGGCTTGGGAGATCACGCATCGCCCCGCAGGCTCCGCTGCAGGACCGGTTGGAACGCGACGCGCCTTGACGGCATACCGCCTCGGTCGACGGACTCTGTCTGCCCTTTGGCTGCTCATGTTCTGCCTCGCGTATTGTACAAGGCGAGTTTATCCATCCGGACACATCCGTCGCTTGTCGGACCGAGTCTGTGGCGACCGGGGTTTCGGATTCGTCACGCGACGAGCGGCGGTCGATTGCTCGGGAGTTGACCCCGGTCATTGATACCTGGGCGGGGGCGATGCGGTCTACAAGGGGAACACCGTTAATCAGCTCGTTTTTTGTCCCTGTTCGGTTGTCCGAAATGTCACGGGATGAGTTGACCCAAGTGACAATCATGTCGCATGATGCGAGTGGGAACAGAATCCGGTCGGAGACTTCGCCTTCGATCGGCGAGCGATGTCAGTTGGCAGGGGACTTGAATGTTTCCATGCGACGGATTCTTGGTCTGTCGTTGACAAGGGAGTCGTCGATGGGGCAGTTGCCCGTCAAACCGTGGTTGCCGTTGCGACTCGAGCGCGTCGAAGAGTCATATCACACGTCGATGGGAACAACCAGGATCAAGACCGACGCCACGCGGGGGTACATCAAGACGATGGGGAACCGACAAGGACCGCACGCGCTCGCCTGCGAGTTTGTTGCGACGCAATTGGCACGCTGGTTTGGCCTGAGCATTGCGGAGTTTGCCATTCTGGACCTGCCTGCGGAGGCGTGCTTCGAGCTCCCTCAGGGCGCTCGGGTACAACCTGGGCCCGCTTTTGTCAGTCGGCATGTCGACGGCGCGACTTGGGGGGGAACGAAAGACGAACTTGAGAGCCTGGAGAACCCCGACGATATCACTCGCCTGGTGGTCTTCGACACGTGGGTGCGGAACTGCGATCGGCATCCTGCCGATTTGACCTCGCGCAAGCCAAACTATGCCAATGTCTACCTCGCCAACACCAACCGGCCAACAAGAACCCGCCTGTTGGCGATTGACCAGACCCACTGCTTCGACTGCGGCCGTGATCTGACGCCACGTCTCTCGGAGATTGCAAAAACAAAAGACCAACAGACTTACGGACTGTTTCCTGCCTTCGCGGCCTTCATCAAGCCATTTCAACTGACCTGGTGTGCGGAAATGCTGCGGAACCTGAAAGCCGATGATGTCGGTACCATCGTGGAGAGCATACCCGTCGCCTGGGACGTCCCGCAGCCTGCCAGAATCGCGTTGCACGACCTGATTTGCCAGCGGGCAGTCTTCTTGGCCGACCGGATCAACGACGGCTGGCGGCCCGGAAATCCTTCTTGAGGTGCGTTCGAGATGAGTTTCACCCGTGCTTTCTACAGCATCATTCAATATGTCCCAGACCCGGCACGCGCGGAAGCGGCCAATGTTGGAGTGGTGCTCTTTGTTCCGGGGGAGCGACAATTGGAGATCCGTACTTCACCCACCCTGGATCGGGTACGCCGATTTTTCGCGCCGGGAAAGTCGCAACTCCAGCGGGTTCAACTGGGCCTCGAAGCCCTGAAGAACCGTCTTGTTTTGGGAAAGGACGAGTTCGTGGACGAGGCGGCGTTGGCCCAGTTCGCGGCGGCGCGTGCTGATGTCGTGCGACTGACGGCACCGCGACTGACCATGATCACCGCTCCTCTCACGGACCTGAATCAGCTGTACTGCGAGCTTGTGGGCGAAGTCGAACCAGCCGGGCAACGTGCGGGAGCCATGGAGATTCTGCCGTCTCGCATCGCGGCGGTTCTTGGCCGGCTGGAGGCGGCGCAAAAGGTCTGGAGGCCGGGGGCGATCGAGATCCCCAAAAGCCGTCGCAAGTTCGACATCTCGTTCGCGTATCAAAATGGCGCCTTGAATTATGTGAGGATCGAGGCGCTCGCGGGACATGCCAGGATCGAATCGCGATTGGAGAAATTGGCGTTCAATGGTCAATTGCTACATGATCATCCGCCGTCAGGGCAACAGCAAATGCTGGTCGTTTTGTCGTCCGATCCAGCGGCCAGCCGTGAGGTGGAGGATCGCTTTGAATCCACCCTGCGTGAGTTCCACGTCCGATTCATCCCCTCTCGTCAGGCGGATGAGTTCGCCACGGAGATAGAAATGTCAGTGCATTGAGCGACCGATGGCTGACAACCGACC
>CAIOTJ010000394.1 GCA_903861195.1 uncultured Planctomycetaceae bacterium
AGGGGAACGAGTCCCGCCAGCAGCACCAGCGGCAGCAACACCCCCAGCCAGAGCGCGGGACGCAGCGACTGGTAGTGGGCCCGGGCCGCGAGAGCCTCCTGCACGGCGCGGGCGGTGGGAAACCGTTGGGCGGGATCGACGGCCAGGCAGCGGTCCACAATGGCGGCCAGCCGGGTATCGACGCCGGGACGTTGCTGATGGCCCGTGGGGGCCGGTTGCTGCGCGACGATCTGGCGGTAGATGGCCAGTCTCTCCTCCAGCGTGGTCGCCTGACGCAGGCGGATCTCGTTCTCGGGAGTGCGGTGGGGAGGCTGCCCGACCAGCAGATGATACAGCAGCGCGCCCAGGGCGTAGACGTCCCAGCGGGGATCGGGGGTGGCCTGCAGGTCGGCCTGCTCGGGGGCCATGTAAAAGAGTGTCCCCAACGCCGGGCTTTGCTCGGACGACAGCCGGGCCTGGCCAAAGTCGGCCAGCCGCGGGGCCAGCTCGGCATCCAGCAGCACATTGGCGGGCTTCAGGTCGCAATGCAGGATGCCGGCCTCATGAGCGCAGGCCAGCGCGCGGGCAATGCCCCCCGCCAGATGGGCCGCCTCGCCCGGCTCCAGGGGGCCCGGCTGCAGCCGGCCCGCGAGGGAACCCTGGGGGAGGTACTCCATCACGTAGTACGGGGGCTCGGCGGTCCACCCCACCTGCAGCAGACGGACCACATCCCGCGAGTTGTGCAGCGTGGCCAGCTTCTCGACCTCGCGGTTGAGCAGCGCCCAGTCGAGTCCCCGACGGTGGGTGTAGAACTTGATCGCGACCTGTTTGCCCGTGTTTTGCTCGATCGCCTGCCAGACCGTCCCAAACGCCCCCGCGCCAATCTGCCGTCCGAGGGTGTACCCCGGAACCTGGGCGGGCGGAGCCAGGGCGGCCTCACTGAGCGCGCGGGCCTGCGCCCGCGCGGCCTCGTCTTGCGGCAGGGTGTCGGCCAGCAAGTCGCGCCCCGGGGAGCCGGCGGTGGGCAAGACCTCCCCGCTGCCGTCACTCGGGGGGGAATCTCCGGCGGAGGGTTCGGGAACAGAACCGCGCATCGGGTCGAGGGTCGGGGGGAAAAGTCAGGTGCGGACGGGAGCGACGTGCAGCAGGGCCTGGTAGCCTCCATCGACCGGTTCACCCGGCCAATGCTGCCGTTCTTCCACCAGCCGCAGTTGGCGATGACGTTTGAGGGCGGCCTGGATCAGTTTGCCATTCTCTTCGGGTTCGATGCTGCAGGTCGAATACAGCAGCCGTCCGCCGGGACGACACACGCGCACCGCCGCGTTGAGCAGCCGCGACTGAATCTGGGGCAGCTCCACCAGATCGCGGGGGGTGAGCCGCCAGCGGACCTCGGGGCGTTTTCCCAACACGCCGGTGTTCGAGCAGGGAACATCCAGCAGCACGGCGTCGAAGGGGCCGGCGGGCAGCCGCGAGGTGTCGGCCGGGATCATCTCGCAGGTGATGATCGAGGAGTGCAGCCGGCGGGCCGAGTCGGCCACCTGTTTCAACCGGCGTTCGTCGCTGTCGGCGGCGATGATCTGACCCTGGTTCTGCATCAACGCGGCGAGGTGCAGGGTTTTGCCCCCCGGGGCGGCACACAGGTCGAGGATCCGCTCGCCGGGCTGGGGAGCCAGGCGGGTGGCCGCCTCCATGGCCGATTCGTCCTGGACCGCGAACCACCCCTCGTCAAACCCGGGGAGCGCGGTGACGCGGGCCGACTGCCCCAGGCGGATGGCGTGCGGATGCTGCCCCGGTTCGGCGGAGATTTCCTGTTGCTGCAGTCGCTCCAGCAGGGCGTCGCGGGTGGTGACCAGCGTGTTGACCCGCAGGGTGGGGCGCGGCGGGGTGTTGAACCAAAAGCCCAACCGGAGCAGGCGCGGATACTCGACCCGGCCCGCCCAGCGGGCGACCAGCCACTCGGGAAAGCTGAAGGCGTCGCGGAAATAGCCCTGGGGGTCGGTCTGGGGATCTGGGAATGGGCTCGACTGCAGAACCCGGTAATTGCCCGAATCGAGGGGGAGGGCGTTGGGGGCCGGCTGGAAGACCTGTTGGTCGGTGAGGTCGCGGGTGAGAGACCGCAGCACGCCGTTGAGGAACCCGGTCCACTGCGGCTGCCCCTGGCGCTTGACCGCTTCGGCGGTTTCGTTCAGTACGGCATACGAGGGAGTGGCCGAAAAGAGCAGTTCCCAGGCGGCGAGCCGCAGCCAGACGAGGGCTCCCGCTTCGACCTGGGGGAGCGGCCGGCGGAGGAACTGTCGGAGGATGAGATCGAGCGTGGGCTGACGGCGGACAACGCCATGGACCAGGTCGGTGGCCTGTCCCCGCTGCCCGGGCGTGAGCTGGCACTGGGCGAGCTGCTCGTCGAGCAGCCGGGTGGGAATCTGCCGCCGATCCCCGCCGCGCAGCAGCACATCATGGGCGAGTTCACGGGGGGAGAGCGAAGCGATGGCCATCAGGCAGAGGGGGGGGAGAGATGACTGGGGAGAACGGGGCAGCCGCCGGGGACTGTCTTTGTGGCAGTTGGCTTTGTGGCAGTGGGCGGCGTAGTCCGTGGGTGATGCTTCATGTTAAGGGGTTGGAGCGGGACCGGCGAGGGGGGCGGTTTGTCGGACTGGGGCGGCATCGTTTACAATGGGATTTCACCAAGACGCGAGCGGGGTCGACTCTGTCGGGCTCTGCGGACCGTGGGCGGGGCTGGTTCCACAGCCCGGCCGGGATTCTGGGAACTCGACGCCGCGGGGAGGCGGCAAACACTCTGATGGCTGCTCCGCGTGTGCTTGTGCTGCGTGCTCCCGGGACCAATTGCGATGTGGAGACCGGTTGGATCTTCGACCACTGCGGTGGCCAGAGTGACCGGGTCCATTTGTTCCGCGTCCTCGAACGTCCCGAACTTCTGCAGGACTACCAGATCCTGTGTGTGCCGGGGGGCTTCAGCTACGGCGATGATGTGGGAGCCGGGGTGATCTTCGGAGCCCAGTTGCGGTCACACCTGGCCGAGGCCATCCAGCAATTCCTGACGGCCGACAAGCTGGTGCTGGGGATCTGCAACGGATTCCAGGTGCTGATGCGGTCGCGGATTTTGCCCGGTGGTGGTGAGACCTGGCCACCCCGCCCCGAGACCGAGCCCGACGCAACCCTCACCTGGAACGAGAACGGCCGGTACACCTGCCGGTGGGTGAAGCTGCAGGTTCCCGCCGACACCCCTTCGGTGTTTCTGAAGGGAATCCGCGAGTTGGAACTGCCGATGGCGCATGCCGAGGGGCGGATCGCCGTCCGTTCCGAAGCAGTGCTGACGAACTGGAAAACCCGCCGGCAGATCGCGGTCACGTATGATCCGCACGACAATCCGAACGGGTCGGTGGCGGGAATCGCGGGACTGTGTGACCCGACCGGCCGCGTGCTGGGCCTGATGCCTCACCCCGAACGGTTCATCCATGCCACGCAGCATCCCCAATGGACCCGCCGGCGGGGGACGGTGTCTCCCGAAGCCGAGGGGGCCGGTGCCCAATTGTTCCGGAATGCCGTCAACTACTTTCTGTGAGGTGGATGTCCCTGATCTGATTGGGACTTTCCCTGAAAGCTGAGGAAAGCCGAGGGAGTATCGAATTGGGGGAACGGGACAACGTTCCCGGTCGATTTGTTGATATTTTCCTCACCCCGGACACCCGCAACGGCGGCCGCAACGTCTCGAAGCCGTGTGGAAACTCTTGGCAGTGCGGTATTTCCTGGCAGCCCCCATGGGGCTAAAATCGCTGTAAACCATTACCGTCAATGACTTTAGAGAACATGTTAAGCCTTGGCGATTATCGCGATTGCACCTGGAGTTTCGGTCCTTCGGAGAGGACGCCCCCCGCGGCAGTGGCATGCTTGGCACGATCGATACTCTGAGGCAGATCTGAACTGGGTGCGACGCTCGCCCCGCGTTCTTGGGTCAGGAGGACCACGGATCTGGCGATTTCCCGGAGACTGTCACCGGGAACCTGGCATGGGGATCTCGTTTCCCAATGTGCCGGGCGATTTTTCTGTCGCCGGGATGCCGTGCGTGCAAGGATGCCGATTCAGGAGAGACGAGATGTTTTTGGGTCACAAGTCCACGATGTGGAAGCAGTGGTTGCGGACGGGGGCGGTTCTGGGTGCGGCGGGTGTGGTGGGGCTGTCGGGTTCGTCGGCCGAAGCGCAGTCGGCTCGTCGGCAGGTGCGGCAGGTGCAGGCCGAATCGTTGCCCCCGGCTCCTCCCATTGGGGCGGCCGACGACATCGTGATTCCCGAGGCGACTCCCTATACCCAGGCGGTGCCTGAGGCTGCCCCCGCCCCCAGCGTCGCCTACTGCCCCCCGGCGGCAGCGGCCGAGCCGGCCGCCCCGGCCGCCGACGAACCCTGGACCCTGACCAACCTGTTTGACGACGGGTGTGGGAACAATTTTCTGAAGGACCATGGCTTCAAGCTGAGCGGCTGGTCGCAGTGGGGTTACATCAGCGGGCCAGACGGGTCGTTCAACGGGAACGGTCCCTTCGTGAACCAGAAGGAATGGGGCGGGTTCAACGCCTACCAGCAGTACGCCTTCCTCGAGAAGGTGGCCGACGGGTCGAAGGGGATCGACTGGGGTATGCGGGTGGACGGGATGTACGGCATGGATGGCAACGACACCCAGTCCTTCGGTAACGTGAACCTGGGGACCTGGGACTACGCCGACGGGTTCAACCACGGTGCCTACGAATGGGCCCTGCCCCAGGCGTACGGTGAAATCGCCATCGACAACCTGAGCGTCAAGCTCGGTCACTTCTACACCCTGGTTGGTTACGAAGTGGTGCCGGCCCCCGGCAACTTCTTCTTCACCCACCAGTTGAACTTCTGGAACAGCGAGCCGTTCACCCACACCGGGGCTCTGGCCACCTACAAGGCTTCCGACAAGATGACGGTGTCGGGTGGCTGGGTGGCGGGCTGGGATACTGGGTTCACCCAGTACAACGGCGGCAGCGCGTTCCTGGGCGGCTTGACCTACAAACTGTCCGACACGACAGATTTCATCTACACGACCACGGCCGGCAACCTCGGCTGGCGCGGCAACGGGGCGGTCAACAGCTTCGTGCTGTCGCAGAAGTGGACCGAGAAGATGACGACGGTGCACCAGTTCGACGTGCTGGGGACCGACCTGACCCAGGCCGACGGCACCCCCGCCACCTTCCGCGATCCCAACAGCCTCACGGTGCGGGATTCGATTGGGCTGATCAACTACGCCTTCTACGACCTGACCGACAAGGTGAAGCTGGGCTCGCGATTTGAGTGGTACAAGGCCGACTCGACCTCGTACTACACGGCGACCGGCGGTGTGAACATCAAGCCAACCAGCTGGATGCTGATCCGTCCCGAAGTGCGGGGGATGTGGTCGCCCGGCAACCAGGATGTCTACACGGGAGCCGCCGGCTACAGCGACAAGCTGTTCAACCAGACGCTGTTCGCCCTCGACACCGTGTTCCTGTTCTAGTTGTGGACAGAGGGGCGGATTGCCCGCGGTCCCTGGGACCGCGGGTCCAACCAGCCAGCGGGATCAATCCGGGAGCCTGACGGCGGCAGATCGCCAGGCTCCTGCCGGTCTCTGCCGCGATCTCGATTCACACCTCCGGCACGCCTCTCCTTCCAGGCGTTCCGGGGGTGTGGTCATTTGTGGCGGGAGTGAATGTGCCAGGTCGACCGGCCCCTTGGGCAATCTGGAAAACCGGGCCGATTCTCCCCTGGAACTGGCCAATCTGAACATCAGGATGGTAGAATTAAGAAAGAGGGCGTTGGCAGCATGACGGACCCCGAGGCGATGCGAGAGACGTGGCACCGGAACAGCGCGATTTCGATGAATTCCTCGAGAAGTTCCGCAAGCATCGCGACCTGATGACTGAAGAGCTCCACAAGGTGATTGTGGGGCAGGAGGCGGTCATCGAGCAGATTCTCGCGGCGATCTTCACGGGGGGGCATTGCCTGCTGGTGGGGGTGCCTGGGCTGGCGAAGACCCTGCTGGTTTCGACCATTGCCCGCATCCTCGATGTGAAGTTCAAGCGGATCCAGTTCACGCCGGACCTGATGCCCTCGGACATCACGGGAACCACGGTTCTGGAAGAGACCGACACGGGGGCCCGCAATTTCCGGTTTGTCGAGGGGCCAGTCTTCACCAACGTGCTGCTCGCCGACGAAATCAACCGGACGCCTCCCAAAACCCAGGCGGCGTTGTTGCAGGCGATGCAGGAACATGAGGTGACGATCGGGCAGACCACGTATCCCCTGCCCGACCCGTTCTTCGTCATCGCCACCCAGAACCCGATTGAGCAGGAAGGGACCTATCCCCTTCCCGAGGCACAGCTCGACCGGTTTATGTTCAACATCAAGGTCGACTACCCCTCGCTGGCCGAGGAAGAGCAGATCCTGGGGAGCACCACTTCGGGGGAGAAGCCCGAGATTCGCAAGGTGCTCTCGGCCAAGGCGATCCAGTTCCTGCAGAAGCAGATCAACCAGATCCAGGCGACTCCTTTGACCATCAACTACATCGCCCGCCTGGTGAGGGCAACCCGGCCAAGTGATCCCTCGGCCCCCGAGTTCGTAAAGGAACTGGTCGACTGGGGGGCGGGCCCCCGGGCCGGGCAATACCTGATTGCCGGGGCTCGTGCGGTGGCCGCGATGGATGGCCGGCCCAGCATTACCGTCAAGGATGTACGGCGCATTGCCGTGCCAGTGCTGCGTCACCGACTCTCGACCAATTTCCAGGCACAGGCCGAGAACATGCGGTCCGAAGATGTGATCGAGCGGCTGCTGGTCGAGGTTCCCGAACCAACCATTCCGAAATACGAGCGGGGTTGAGGCGTTCCGGACACCAGTCCCCCGCTTTCCAGAGAAAGCGACTATCGGCCTGAGTGACCCCCGCCGCATTCAGGCTCTGGATTGGCGTCTGGGCCAAAACCGAGTGATGTTCTCCGAGATTTCTCCTGACCCATGCCGACCGTGTGACATCATCCCCTGATCCAAGTCGCATCCCGGCCCCCCACCAGGGAGCGCCCGCACCACCGGAGCGAAACCTGCGACCAAGCGTGTTCAGTTCCTGATTTTCCCGAGGGCGTTCCCGCCATGTCTCTCTCGCCTCTTCCGCTCAGTTATTGCACCAACGTGCATCCCGGCCGGCAGTTGGCCGAGGTTCTCTCGGGACTGCGGCAATACACCGACCCATTGCGGCGGGCAGCGGGTGGACCGCTCGCGGCCGGTTTGTGGCTGGCCGCCCCGGTGATCGCCGAATTGCGGTCGTCCGAGGGGGTGGCCCGCCTGCGCGAGACGCTGGCCGAGGGAAACCTGACGTGCCATACGCTGAACGCCTTCCCGTATGGCGACTTTCACAGCCGGCGGGTCAAGGAGCAGGTTTATCTGCCGGATTGGACGGATGCGAACCGGCAGCAATACACGCTGGACTGTGCGCGGGTGTTGGGGGAACTGTTGCCTGATGGAGTCGAGGGGAGCATCTCGACCGTCCCCCTGGGGTTCAAGAACCTGCCCCGTTCGGCCACGTTCTTCGCCGATTGCCAGGAGCGTCTGTTGCGGACGGCAGAGGGTCTCGACCGACTCTGGCGCGAGACCGGGCGTATGATTCGCCTGGCAATCGAGCCCGAGCCGCTGTGCGTGCTTGAAACCACTCCCGAGACCGTCGGGTTCTTCGAGGGGCTGTTCGCGGCGGCCGGCCGGCAAGGGCTGGAAGAACCCGCCCGGCGTCACCTGGGGGTCTGCTATGACGTCTGTCATCAGGCGGTCGAGTTCGAGCCCGTGGGAGAGTCGATCGCCACACTGCACGGGGCAGGGATCCGACTGAACAAGATCCATATTTCCAGCGCGATTGAGCTGCGTGATCCCCGGCGCAACACCGAGGGACGCGCGGCGCTGGCCCGGTATGTCGAGGAGCGATATCTGCACCAGACCACGGCCCGCCTGCCGGGGGGGAAGGTACTGCGGCAGCTCGACCTGACACGAGAGCTGGCGTTGGAGCCTCCCGCGGAATACCTGGCCGCCGATTGTTGGAGGATTCACTTCCATGTGCCGGTGAATGCGGCGAAGCTGGGGCCCCTGCACACCACGCGGTCGGAGTTGGGCCCGGCGCTGGAGGCGGTGTCGCGGCTCCCCTACGCGCCGCACCTGGAAGTCGAGACCTACACCTGGGAGGTGCTTCCCGAGGGAGCCGCGCCGGGAGCCGAACGGACCGCCGACTGGCTGGTGGCGGGATTGTCGCGCGAGTTGACCGGCACCCGCGAGCTGTTGGCCGCCGTGGGTCGCGGAGGCTGAGGGAACAATCGCCCTGTGGGAACTATTGTCCCGGGGAATAATCAAGTCAGCCGGGGGGCAAGTCAGCCGGGGGGCAAGTCAGCCGGGGGGGGCCGTTCAGCGTTTCAGCAGCAGGGGACCAGCGATGGCGGCCGCCAATGCCGGCAGCCCGAGGAACAGCAGGAAACTCCACATGTCGAGGAAGACGCGGGGGGTGACCACGAAGTTGTCGAGCAGGTAGGCGGCGACGATGCTCCAGCAGAGGACGATGATGAAGATCTGCCTGTTTTGCTTGACCTGTTCCTCCGACCTGGGCTCGATCCGCCTGGGGGCCGCCTTGGGAGCCGGTTGGGGAGCGGAGGGTTTTTCTTGAGACTTGGTCTTCGAATCGGCGGCTTTCTCACCCGCGACCGATGACTTGGCCGCGGTCTTGGTCCCCGGCTCCTGACGGAGACCGGGAGCATAGTACCGGGCGATGGCCTCATCGAGCGCCGTTTTGGCGACCAGCACCGTGCGGATGGCCGCCCCATCGAATCGCAATCTCAACTCGTCTTCGACCACATGATCGATCTGGTGCACACAGGCGACCAGCAGGGTTCCGGCGTCAAGGAACAGCGGGAGCACCGAGTACTGCCGCACGACCTTGCGGGGAACCTGGTCGAGGACCGCGTCGTCGGGGGTGACGTCGGAAAGATCGACGTAAGACAAGCCCAGTTCCTGGGCCAGGGCCTGGGTGGCGATGTCGGAGGGAACCAGTTTGAGCTGTACGAAGGCGTCACGCACTTCGAGACCGCTGCGTTCCGCGTATTCGACCGCTTCGCGGGCCTGATCGCGGGTGACATGCTTCTGCGACACCAGCACCTGATCCATGGTCTGGGGCCCGGCTTCCTCGGCCGAGAATTCGCGCCCCAGGCTTTCGTCGTACTCGCGCTTGCGGTCGTGGTCGGTCAGGC
This sequence comes from uncultured Planctomycetaceae bacterium, assembly GCA_903861195.1. Lineage (GTDB taxonomy): Bacteria > Planctomycetota > Planctomycetia > Planctomycetales > Planctomycetaceae > UBA10511. The sequence continues at coordinate 9,255 of CAIOTJ010000394.1, forward strand.
AGAGCATGGCCTTGGCCAGCTCGTTCAGCAGCGCCTGCGATTCGTCGAGGTACTGCCCGGTGGCGTACCGCCGCACATGCCCATTGAGTTTCTTGTAATTCGCGCGAATGCGATCGACTTCATCGTCGAACTGCTTGAGCCGCAGCAAGGCGTAGTGATCGGGCGGGCGGGGACCTTCGGGAATTCCCAGCCATTCCTTGTAGACATCCAGCGCCATGCTCACCTCCCGTGTGACTGCGATCCCGGTGCGAACGGGAAAGGGCTCTTCAGACAGGATGGCCCGGAACCAACAAGGGCGTCGCGCGAGCCACTCTGGGGAGAGACTTCATCAGACAGTCTCCCCGGCCCATGCCTGTTCCCGGTCACCGTCCGGACCAAAACAACCCGACGGCCGCGAGCGGCGGCGGGGGTGCGTTCAATTCCCGGACTATTCGACCTGGTATTCCCGGGCCAGGGCCTCGAACGCCTCCAGGCCGGCGTCGGACAGGCCGCTGTCGCGGACAATCTCCAGCTCCGCCGTGCGGTTCCCGGTCAGTTCCCGAGCCTCGGCCTTGATGCGTCCGTCGGCTTCATAGCTGTAGGTGATCTCGACCGGAGATCCCGCCGGCAGATTCGGAGGGAGGTTGGTGATCTGGAAGTCGCCAATCACGGCACATGCCGAGGTGTCGGGCACTTCGCCCTGCAGCACCCGCACCCGGATCCGCTGCTGGTTGGCCACATTGGTGGTGAATCGCTGGCTGACCTTCTGGGGGATCGCGGTGTTCTTGGGAATCATCACATGGTTGACCTTCCCCACCCGGGTCTGGGGATTGGTGATTTCGATTCCCAGCGAGTGCGAGTTGACGTCGGTCGCAGTGACCGACCGCAGCCGCTTGATGACCGCCTGGGCCATCCGGCTGCCCCCGCCGGTTTCGCGGGCTTCGAGAATGGCCGCGTGGATGCTGGCACCCTGGGCCACCGCTTCATCCGGGTTCAGCTCCCGCGACGGCTTCTTGCCCGAGACTTCTTCCAGCATCTTGAAGACGGCCGGCATGTGCGTCGAGCCACCCACCAGCACCACTTCATCCAGGGTGCCGAAGTCGACCCCCGACTGCTGCAACACCAGTTCGGTGGTGTCGCGGGTGCGCTGCAGCAGGTCGGCGGTCATCCGCTCGAAGTCGCCCCGGGTGACCGAGAGGGTCAGGTTCTTGCCTTCGTGGTACAGGTTCACCGGCGTCTGCGACTTCGCCGAGAGTTGCCGCTTGGCCGACTCGCATTCCTGGGTGAACAGCAGCTTGGTCTCGGGGTTCGCCAACGGATCGCTGCTGTACTTGCGGCGGAACTGCTCGGCGACGTGCTCCACAATGCGGCTGGTCCAGTCGAGTCCCCCCAGCATCACGTCGCCGTCGGTCGCCAGCACGCGGAAGTGAGTCGGAGTGTAGCGGACCACCGTCACGTCGAACGTACCACCCCCGAGGTCATAGACCATGATGGTCTTTTCCTTGGCCCCGATGTCGGTGCGTCCCAACTCACCACGCTGCCAGGCATAGGCCAGGGTGGCCGCGGTGGGCTCATTGATGATGTCGATCACATTCAGCCCGGCGATTCGCCCGGCATCCTGCGTCGCCTTGCGGCGCAGATCATTGAAGTAATAGGGAACGGTGATCACGGCGTTCGCGATCGGTCCGATCTTCTGTTCGCAGTCCTGCTTGAGCTTCTTGAGGATGAGAGCCGAAATGAACTCGGGCGTCAGCTTCTTTCCCAGATATTCCTTGAACCAGTTTTTGTTGCCCATCTGCCGCTTGATCGCATCGACTACGTTCTCTGGCGGCTCGACAGCCACCCGCTGCGGAGAGGGGCCCACGATCACATGACCCGACTCACCCAACAGCACAATCGACGGGGTGGTGGTGCTGCCGTCGGCATTGACGATCGAGATCGGCTGCCCCTCGGCATTCAATTGGGCCAGAGAAGAGAACGTGGTGCCCAAGTCGATGCCCACGGTCTGACCTTCCAGAAATTTCACCATCGGAGCTGCCTCAAAACACGGTGGACACTCGGGAGACGGACGGCGGAAAACCCGCTTGGGAAGCGGCATTGTGACGCTGCGGCAGGGGGCTTGCAAGCCCTCGCGCAGCCGTCGCCGATCAAACCGGACGATCCGGTCCGCACTCCCTCAAGCCCCGGGACGGGCCTCGCCATCAGCCCGCCCGGTCGTCCCGGTCCCCGTCCACCAGCACCTCCTGCGGAACGGTGCGATTGTACCGCTGGGGTGGTCCGCGATAACGAAGTGGCCCTGCCGTGATCCGTGCACTAAAATCCGTTGATTCCGCGGGAGGGTCCCCTGAACTTCCTGTCTGTTCTGTCCCCCCGTTCGGGGCAACCCATTCGGGTTGAAGTCTGTTTACTGGAGTCCCCTCCACCATGCGCAATCGGCGTGATTTGTTCCCAAACGTCCTGGAAATGAATCTCCAGGCCCGCCGCCGCCTGGGATGCTGTGTGTACCTGGTCTATCACGGCGAAGACTGGCTGCTGATTGACGTGGGCTACGAGGAAACGGTCCGCGAAATTATCGACCTCATCCGGAGTCTCGATTTCTCCCTGGCCCGCTGCCGGTACATCATCGCCACCCACGCCGATGCCGACCATGTGCAGGGACTGCGCCTGGCGAAGGAACTGCTCCCGTCGGCGAAGACGGTGGGCCATCCCCTCGCGGCCGAATCGCTCGCTACGGGAGACCGCATCCTGACCTATGCCGAGATTCCCGCCCAGGGAATCTCGATTCCCATGCCCTTGGTCACCCTCGACGCCACGATCAATGAGGGGGACGTGCTGCGGGTGGGAGACCTCGAACTGGTCACCTGGAACACCCCCGGACACACCCAGAGCCAACTCGCCTTCCAGATGGGACACCTGCTGTTTTCGGGAGACAACATCTTCCGGGACGGTTGCGTGGGGAACATCGACGCCCATCATGGGTCCGACATCGCCGCCTTCATTCACAGCCTCGAGCGGATTCGCGACAGCAAGGTCGAGTGGCTGCTGCCCAGCCATGGGCCCTGTTTCCGGAATGATCGACGGCTTTTGCAGGGGACGATCGATCGGCTGAAGACCTACCAGCACATGGCCGACTTCGGAACCTGCGCCTCCGATTGGCCCCTGCTGGACGAGTGGGAGGCGGAACTGGCCGCCGGCCAGGGACGCCCGCAATGACCGCGTTCCGGTTGTCCCCAGGTGCCTGCCAGGACTGATCCGGTTTCGGCCGATCCGAACCTTTCTGGTCCTTCGGGAACCGGGATCGGGAAACAGAGCGCCCCCGGGGCGAATTGCGGATACATGTTGGGGACCTGACTGTCATTCGTCTTGTGGAGAGGATCCCGCCGGGTGAAGCCACTGCCACGAAAGGGAATGCTGCTGCCGGGCCTGGTCCTGTTGGCTGGGGGCCTGCTGTGGTGGGGGATCCGAGGCGGCCCGACCGCCGTCGACACCCCGCCGCAGATGCCCGACCGCCCACTTCCCGTGTCCCGCCCCGCCCCGGATGCCGACGAGTTCGTGGGGTCCCGCGTTTGTGCCGATTGCCACAACGAGATCGCTCACACCTATGCCGCCCACCCGATGGGGCATTCGACCGCGCGGCTGGGTCCTGGCGACCCGGCTGGCATTCCCGTGGTGCAAGAGTTTCGCTTTGAGCGCGCTGGTCTCTCGTGCGTCGTGACCCAGCAGGGCGAAACACAGGTTCATAGCCAGCAGGTGCGCACCTCCAAGGGACAGTTGATTGCGGAACAATCGGTCCCCATCGCCTTCAGGATGGGGTCTGGACGACATGGGGCCTCGTACCTGGTGCATCAACAGGGTGTCCTGCGACAGTCTCCCATCTCGTGGTTCGCCGAGACCCGGCAGTACGACATCTCCCCCGGTTTTGACCGATCTTCCTCAGCTCCGTTTGAACGCCAGGTAGGGGACGATTGCCTGGCCTGCCACACCGGACGGCTGCAGCGGGAACCATTGGACACCGAGGTCGACACCAACGGCCTGTTCGCCGAGGAGGCGATTGGCTGCGAACGATGTCATGGTCCCGGACGGGCCCATGCCGAGCGGTATCAGAACAGCGATCTCCGACCGGGGGAAAATTCGCGGATTGTGAATCCCGCCCGGCTCGAACCCGCGCTGCGGGATGCCATCTGCCTGCAGTGTCACTTCGCCGGGAACCGGATTTTGCGGGAGGGGAAGACCCCCTGGGACTTCCGCCCGGGAGAGCCGCTGGAGTCGGTCTGGCTGGTGTTGCTGCAGGCCGACGACCTCGGCCCCGAAGCCCCCGAGAAGGTGGTCAGCCATGTTCAGCAGACCTTCTCAAGCCGATGCCAGCAGGAAAGCTCAGGCCGCCTGAGCTGCTTCACCTGCCACGATCCACACCGGGTCCCCACAGCGGAAGAAGTTCCCGCTTACTATCGTTCCAAATGCCTGACCTGCCACACCCCCAACTCGTGCCAGGCTCCCGAGGTCGAACGACAGTCGACAGTTCCCGCCGATTCATGCATCGCCTGTCACATGCCCAAGCTGGGAGCAGCCAACGTGGCCCACTCGTCGCGGACCGACCACCGCATCTCCCGCCGCCCGAAGGTGCAACAGGGGGGCCGCAAGAAGCTGCGCGAGGGGGTGGGATTGGTCTTCTTTGATCAGGCTGACCAGCGGATTCCCGCTGCGGAAGCGGCCCGGGCCAAGGCTCTGGCCCTGGCCCGGGAAGCGTACCGCAACCCCGAAGCATGGTTGCTCCGGGCAACGGAGGCGGCTCTTGAGGAAGTACGCTCCACCCAGCCCGCCGATGCCGAAGTGCTGGCGATGCTGGGCAACCACCAGCGTTTTGCGGGAGACATCGCGGCTGCCCGACGGTTTTTCAGCGCGGCCAACGCGGCACGCCCCGATCATCCCGAGACGCTCGCGAATCTCGCCGAGATCTGTTTCCAGCTGGGGGACTACCAGGCGGCGCTCCCGCTGCTGGACCGGGCCCTGCGGCTCAACCCGTTTCAGGCTGAACTGGAAGCCCGACGGACGGCGGTGCTGGTGGAGTTTGAGCGGGGTCGTGAAGCACTCGAATCGGCACGGCGCGCGGCCTCCCTCGCCCCACTGCGACCCGAGTTGTTGCAGACCCTCGAAGGACTGCTTGAAGCGCATGGCCAGTTCGAAGAGGCGGCCACCACGCGCCAGCGAAGAATCGCCCTCGAACGCCTGGCGGGATAACTCCCATTGGAGCCGGTGTCCCCGTCCGGCTGGGCTCGGTACTGCCCGAGCCTTGGCCAGCAGACCACTGCGGGAAAAAACAGTCGGGGTATGACAGCCCACTCAGGCCAGGATTTCAGACACCACCCGCCCATGCACATCGGTCAGTCGGTAGTCGCGTCCCGAGTGCCGCCAGGTCAGCCGTTCGTGGTCGAGTCCCATAAGGTGCAGAATGGTCGCCTGCAGATCATACAGGTGCACGGCTCCCTCGATGGGACGATAGCCCCAATCGTCGGTCCGGCCATGCATGATCCCCGCCTTGACCCCAGCCCCGGCCAGCCAGGCACAGTAGCTTTCGGGCTGATGCTCGCGTCCGTGAGTTTCGATCGGCGAGGTTCCCGACAGATCCTGGCTCCAGGGAGTTCGACCGAACTCCCCCGACCAGACCACGAGGGTCTCATCGAGCAGTCCCCGAGCCCGCAGGTCTTCCAGCAGACCGGCGATTGGCTGGTCCACTCCCGCGCATGTCTTCGGCAGGGCGCCGCGGATGTCACCATGATGATCCCAGCCCCCCATGGTGACCTGCACAAAACGTACGCCGGCCTCACTCAGCCGCCGGGCCAGCAGGCAAGCCCGTCCATTCCGATCGGAGGCAAGCCCCGGTCCAATCCCATAGCGGGCCAACGTCGCCTCGGTCTCGTGGGACAGATCGACCAGCCCCGGGGTTTCCTTCTGCATCCGGAACGCCAGCTCGAACGACTGGATCATCCCTTCCAGCTGTGGATCGTTCCCCGCGCGACGCTTCGATCGCTCGTTCAACTGCTGGAGAAATCCCAGGCGTTGTTCCTGCACCCGGACTGGTGTTTGTGGATCCCGCAGATTGCGGATCGGCAGATCTTCGGGACGGGTGGGGACGGTCAACGGTGTTCCCTGGTACGGCGCGGGGAGAAAGCCGGCCCCGTATGTCCGCACATCGCTCTCGGGATGAATGGTGATGAACCCGGGCAGGTTGTGGTTCTCGGTCCCCAGTCCATAGCTCAACCACGCCCCCATCGACGGCCGGACATCGATCGACGTGCCGGTGTGCAATTGCAGCGACGCAGGGGCATGCGCCTCATTGTCGGTCTCCATCGCCTTCAGCAGGCAGAGCTCGTCGGCCACCCGGGCCAGGTGCGGCAACAGGTCGGAGATGGTCACCCCCGAAGCGCCGCGGGGAGTGGCCTGCCATTTCGAGCCGAGCGCCAGATAGCGGTCGACCCCCACCGTCACTTCGCGGCCATCAATCGGCGGACTGATGCGGGTTCCGTGTTTTTGGTCGATGAGTGGTTTGGGATCGAACAGGTCGATCTGCGAGGGCCCCCCCGACATGTAGAGGAAAATCACCCGTTGCGCACGGGGGGGATGATGGGGTGCACCCGCCCGCGATTCGGAATCGGCGATCGACTGTTGGGCCAGCAGACCACGCAGAGCCAGTCCTCCGAAGCCGCAGGCGGATGTCTGCAGCAGGGCGCGTCTCGAAAGGTCCGACATGCGATGGTCTCGATGGATCAGGCGGAGGAACAGAAAACCGGGTCAACAACCGGGGAACACACCGGTTCAGAACAACATCAGGAATTCATTCGACGCCAGCAAGGCATGACAAAGCTCCGACCAGGTGCGGAGTTCGATTTCAGGTGGGGCCAGTTCGCCTCCTCCCGCCAGTTCCGGCCGCAATTGTTCCAACAACTGTCGTGCCCCGGCCTGCTCCTCATCACTCACCTCGCGCCCCAGCACAAGACGCCACAGATGCAGCAGGCGCTCTGGCTCGGTCGCCGCCTCCCGCAGCACCCGCTGCGCCACTTCGCGGGCGCGGTTTTTCAACAGGGGGCCGTTCATGAGGAACAGCGCCTGGGTGGGAACGGTGGTGGTCGACCGACGGCCGGCGAACTCTCCCGGTTGTGTGAAATCGAACACATTCCGGACCTCCGCAGGTCCCACCTGCGGTCCCGAACGAATGATGGGCAGGTAGACCGTTCGCAGATACTCCTGCTCGGGGCGGAACTTCCCCAGGTTGAAATGGGGTGGATTCACCTCCCCCCGGCGCAGCCCCCCGGTGTTCTCCGGGTATTCCAAAGGCAATCCTGGTCCACCACCCGTGGGTTGCAGTCGCCCCGCAACGGCCAGCAGGCCGTCTCGCAGAGCCTCGGCATCGAGGCGCCGTCGGGGCATTCGCCACAGCTGACGGTTTTCGGGATCGCGCGACTCGAACTCGGCATTCGGCAGACTCGACTGGCGATACGTACGCGACAGGACCAACTCGCGCAGCAACCGCTTTTGCGACCAACCCAACTCGTGGTAACGCAGGGCCAGCCAATCGAGCAACTCGGGATGGGTGGGGCGCTCGCCCCGCACCCCGAAGTAATCGACCGAGCGGACCAACCCTTCACCAAACAGCTTCTGCCAGACCCGATTGACCGCCACCCGGGCCGTCAACGGATGCCGAGGATGCGTCAGCCAGCGGGCCAGCTCGACCCGGCCGCTTTGATGCGTGGGGATGGTGGCGGCATCTTTCGTCTGCAGAATCTGGGGAAACCCCCGGGGAACCAGCGGTCCGAACGCATGGGCATTCCCCCGGATGGTCAGCCGCATGTCACGAAGTTCGGGTTCCTCCTCAACAGCCAGAGCCCGGGGAGGCTTTGCCCGAAAGAATTCCGCATGGACCAACTGGGTGTCGAGGCGACGGATTTGCAGCTCGAGTGGTTTCCGTTCCTCATCGAGTTGAGTGCGGGTCTCTGCCGGCAGCGGGGGCTGTTGGGCCAACCGAGCGTCGAGATCCCGTTTTTTGCCCTGCAGGTCTCTCAGCTCGCGCCGCCACTGATCCATCCGCCGCAACTGTGCCGCCAGCAACGCTTCCCGCTCTGCGCGGGCGGCGGGAGTCTCAGGCAACTCCCGCTCGAAGGGAAAACTCCAGACCCCCCAGGTCGCGCGCTCGACCGAATGGGTCGAAAAGAGAATGCCCGCCAGAGCGTAGTAGTCGTGTTGCGAAACCGGATCAAACTTGTGGTCATGGCAGCGGGCACAGCCCAAGGTCAATCCCAGCATCGCCCGGCCAATCTTGTCCAACTGCTGATCGACCGTGTCGATCCGCAGTTTGGCCTTGTCGGCCTCGACGATGCTCAGATCTCCCAGCAGCAGAAACCCTGTCGCCACCAACTGCTCCGCCCGCTCGGTCTCGGAACGGGCGGGGAGCAGATCGCCCGCAATCTGCTCGGTGAGGAAGTGATCCCAGGGCTTGTCGGCATTCAGACTTCCAATCACATAGTCCCGGTATCGCCAGGCATTCTCAGCGAACACGTTGTTCGAGGTTCCAATCTGATCGGCATACCCCACCAGATCCAGCCAATGCCGCGCCCAGCGTTCGCCGTAGGCGGGCGAATCGAGCAGGCGATTCACCACCGTCGCCCAGGCCTCGGGAGAATGATCCCCCAGAAAGTTGCTCAACTCCACCGGAGAGGGGGGCAGGCCGGTGAGGTCAAAGGAGACCCGGCGCAGCCAAGTGGCCCGGTCCGACTCGGGCGCAGGGCCCAAACCCTCCCGCTCCAGACTGCTCAGAATGAAGGAATCGACAGCTCCGGCGGGCCATTGGCGGTCGCGGACCTCGGGAAGCGGCGCTTGGTTCGGGGGCTCAAACGCCCAATGCCGGGTCGTGGGGGGGCGATCACTGGGGGGCTGCGGAGACGTCCCCGTGCGGGGATCGTAGGCTCCCGAAAGCACCCAGTCTTCCAGGATTCTCGTTTCCTCAGTCGGGAGCCGCCCGGTGGGGGGCATCCGCAGCTCGGTATGCCGCACCGCCTGGATCAGCAGGCTCTCGTCGGGTTTGCCGGGAACAATGGCAGGTCCGCTATCCCCCCCGGTCTGCCAGCCCGACCGCGAGTCGAGCATCAGCCCTCCTTTCGACTTGTCGGCCTGGTGACTATGGCATTCCAGGCAACGGTTCTGCAGGATCGGCAAGACCTTCGTTTCGAAAAACTCTCGCTTTTCGGATGGCTCTTGGGCTTCGTCGTCGCCCCTTCCCACCCGGGGTGCCAGCCCCCCGAAAAGCAGACTTGCCAGACTCACGAACAGAACTGTCTTAGGGAGTGTGGGGAACACCGTCCGGGAAGCAGAGGGGGCAGGCATCTCAGCGGCCTTGGGAGGGAGCCCTGGAACCACGCCCCGCCAAAGGGCGTTTCGCTGAATTCTAATCCGGGGGCGCGGGGGGGAACAATCGGGATGACCCGGAGGCGTTTCCCCCAGCGATACGTAAGAATCCGGGCGGAAGCGCCGGGCCTGGCAGGTCGGTGGCCCCACCTGGTGGTGGCCCCACCTGGTGAACCCTCCCTGTTTCACCAAACCCCGCAGTCTGTCACCTCATTGGAACTGGCGAACCAGTTCCTGTGGTTGAAACGAGCGATTTCTCCCCCAAACACAGAATTCTGACCAGAATAACCAGAAAGGTTGATAGAGTCGCCGCGATCCTTCCGATGATTACAGGTAGAACCCATCGGGCGGGTTGGCCGCGAGACCTTCGCGATCCTGGCCCCGAACTGCCTGTCTTCATGCGACATCCTGCCGGGTGTCCCTGCCACAGTCCACGGAAGGAGACTTTGTTCATGCGACGGTATCAGAAGTGGTTGACCGTGGGGCTGCTGGCCCTCGCGGCCCCCGGCATGGTGTTGGCCGGACCGACTGCCAAACCAGCCACCAAGGCTCGGGCCCAATCCGCAGCCTCGTCCAAGTCCTCGAACCAAGAGTTGGCCAACCGGGTGAGCCAGGCTCTGGAAGGATCTCAGATTGAGATTCGCGGCGGAGAGGTCGAGTTCCAGAATGGGACCGCCGTCGTCAAGGGGCAGGTGAACTCGGAAGCCGAGAAGCGGGCTGCCGAAGCAGTTGTCCGCCGAGTCGCGGGAGTGCAGCATGTCCAGAATGGCCTGAAGGTTTCGGGCCGGTCGGGGAGTGCGGTGCAACAGGCGGCGGGTTCCCAGTCGCGTGGAGCCGGTCGCCAGGTGCGGCAAGTCCAGAACGAGGTGTATGAGGGGGCGGAACCGGTTCAGACCCCGGCCTTGCCCCCGGCTCCGGGTGGTGTCCCGATGGGAGCGCCCGGCCAACTGCCGCCGGCAGCTGGCCCGGCCTACGGGGGTGCCCCCTATGCGGCACCTTATGGAGGTGGTGGTGCCCCCGCGGTGGGTGGACCTGCCGCGATGCCCGCCTACGGAGCTCCCGAATACGGGGGCCCCATGGCGGCTGGTTCGAATGTGATCTACAACCAGCCGGGATTGCCGAACCACGCGTGGCCGACCTACGCCCAGTACCCCAATTACGCGGCGGTGTCGTATCCCTCGCAGTATTCGGCCTCGGCGTGGCCATACATCGGTCCGTTCTATCCGTACCCTCAGGTTCCGCTGGGATGGCGTAAGGCTCAGCTGGAGTGGGACGACGGATACTGGCACCTGAACTTCAGTCCCCGCACTGAGCGCTGGTGGTGGTTCCTCGACTGGCGGAACTGGTAATCGGTCAGGCGTGTCGACAGAGAGCTGCCCGATGTTCAGGGATGAACGTCGGGCGGTTTCGTTCTTTGGGATCGCAATGCTTGAAGATCGGCTGTCGAGCATGGACCAGCCCGGGAATTCGGCATTCCTGGAAAAGCCGGAAAATTCTCACAAGTCGGCACCTTTGGGCGTCGATAAAAAAAGACAGACAGGGCTTTCAGGGATGAGAGCCCCCAGTCATTCCAAGGTTTTCTGGCCCGGGTCGGATTCGACTCCCTCCCCCTCAGGGCCTTCAGACTCCCCGACCAATCCGGAGAAAGACATGGATGGGCTCCGCAAGTTCCTGAAGCGCATGACGCTGCTGACAGGGCTCCTGCTGCTGACGGTCCCGAACAGCGGCTGCCTGTTTGTGGGCGGTTTCGCGAATCAGGCCTGGGTACTTTCGAAATTCTTCATTACCACACCGCTGATCCCGGTCTCCCCCTTCTTCAGCCAGGAAGTGGAAGACACGATGTACTTCGAGGAACGCTACGGCCGGGTGCCGGTTCTCGAACCCGTCGAGGGAGAGAACGCTCCCCTGTTCTGCATGGACCCGCCGACTCCTGATGAAGTCATGCGGTCGATGCCGGACGACACGAAGGGCGGGGTCCCCTTCCTGGCCGAAGTCCAGCGGAACAATGTGCGCATCGTCGTTGAACCAATCGTTGACTCGCTCAGCGAGTGCCGCTTCTACCCGATGGTCGGCCCCGCCCGACTGCACAAGTGCCACTACAAGTGCACCGTGTACTTTGAAAAGATCAAACGGTCCGACTGGCCCATTCCCTTCGAGCACATCGACGACACGATCGAGGTGGTCTACATCGATCATGATCACCTCATCATGTGCACCGGCCCCGACGGTGGTGCCGGGGGCTGATGAGGACTGGTGCTGAACCTGTCTCGCACTCACCTTCGGCCGGTGTCCAAATTCTGGTCACCGGCCGAAGGTTTTTCTTTGGAAGCGAACAGCAACCAAAGTCCCAGGATCAGGGGAATCAAGCCCCAGACACTCCCTGAGCAGACCAGCACCCAAACCACTCCCAGAGAGGTCAACGCCCAAGCCACACGCTGCCGTATCGACCAGTCGACCCCCACCAACAGCCAGCTTAACAGGCACCCTTCCGCCAACCACAAAATGGTCCACATCAGCTTCCAGACCAGCTCGGTCGATTCCCGGTTACGGAACGACAATGCCAACCGGGGAGCTCCCTCCGATCTGTGGAACGTCCGCTTCTGACCGACTTCGGAAATATTCACCGGCAAAGACAATCCAGAGCGTTGATCTGCCGTGTTTTGCCATGCTCGCGGGCCGGCTGCTGGCTCATCTCCCGCCCTCCCCATCTGGCCCCCCTGGACCGGCGCATTGTTGGCAACAGCCAGTCCTCCCCCCAGTGGGGGACCCTGGGGAGGGATCATTGCCGGGTTGAATTGAGCGCCCATTCCAGATTGGATCCCGGAATTGCCCGTGATGGTGGTCCCGCCTCGTGTCGAGGCTCGCCGACGGTTCACGATGGCCTGCTTGCCAAAATCCTGTTCCAGTTGCTCAAGCAGTTCCTCCTCCCGCCGCTCGGACACATCGGGAACCTGCCGTTCGGAATTCAAGCCCTGGCCGACACCCGATTGTGACGGCAACTCGAACCCCTTGGTGCGATTGGTCAACTGCTCACGGGTCTGACGTTCGACCTGTTCATTGAGTTCAATCCGGGAATTCGGGAGTGCGCGCCTGCTGGATGGTGCCGCTGTATCTCCTGGTTTCTGTGCTGCTGCTTCGCCCTCTTTCAAACCGCTGCGATTGGAGGCGTACAGTTCGGCCTGCAGCTGCCGATTGTTCAGAGGCCACAGCCCCTCTTCCCCTCTCGCAGTTCCGACGGCCAGTTGGCGCTGGGCCTCCCGCAGATGTTGATTCTGGCGAGTTACCTCTGCGAGCTGTTCCCGGGTCTCTCTCGGTCTCGGGAGGGATTCTGGAAGACTCGTCGAATCGAACTGCAGTTCGCGTTCATCAAATCGGCTCAGGTTATACTCGATCCGTTGGCGGGCCGAATCGCTCAGCGATGTGTCACCCAGCCTGCGGAACAGATCCAGCCATTCACGTTGGGAGTTCAGAACACGCTCGAGACCACTCAGGCTCTCGGAAACGTTGGTCCGATTGGGATCCTCCACCCGTTCCGCTGACTGCTCCTCCGGGAACCACACGGTCCATTCCGTCGCCGTTACGGGAATCCCCAATTCGGGATCCTCATCCGTCGACATGACCGCTGGAGCGGGTAGATCAATCTCGGTGCGGAAGAACTGCCAACCCGTGGGGAGTGGTCTCGACAGCCGTCCCTGCAGAACAACCCGCACTTCACTTCCCCGATCTCCCAGCGGAGTCAGTGGCAGCGGAATCAACACCAGACCGGGATCATCGGCCCGGTCTGGATCGACGGGTCGACTCGGGGAGTTCTGGACGAACACCGAGAGTACCAAAGCGCCCGGAGGGAGCCGCAGGGGGAGGAACTGACGAGAACGATTGACGACGCGATAGGTGGCGGCCATCCGCCAGGAGCCATTCGGGGTGAGCGTCTGCCGCAACTCGGCGTAGTTGACCACGGCCCCCAGCGATCTGACTGCGGCGGCCGCCTCCTGCTGCCATTCGACCACCCCGCGGCGATCCCGCACCCGCCACAAACCGGTCGTTTGACGGTGCAGGTCCTCAGGAAGCTGAAAGGGCAGATCCTCGCGTGAAACAACCTCGAGGGGATCGGTCGCGGGTCCGCTCAGCCGTCGCCAACCCTGATTGATCAACAAGACATAGGCCTGTTGATTCTCCACGGGACGAAAGGTGCGTCCGGTTTCGGAAGTCACGGGTTGCTCGAATGTGACCAGCGGGGCGGCAATCCGGCCCTCTTCTGGAATGGCGAACGATGCGGTCGCACCGAGCAACAACTCTGTCGACTGAGGTTCCTCGAGTTCGATGGTCAGACGTTGTCGATTCAATGGGGTCGGTTCCCTTTGGACGTGGCGAATCCGGACCCTGGGATCGAACGACTCCAGTTCCAGGCGACTACCCAACCAATCCGGGACCTCGAAACAAACCTGCCTTGCCGCGGCCACCGGAAACTTCCAGCGCAGGAAGAGCGCCTGTTCGACCGAAGTGTCCTTGACCAACACCTGGGACAGAGCGGCGGCGGACACCCTGACCTCGGCTGGATCCAGCAAGAGCGCCAGGGGAGTCGTGTCGACGGTCTCCGCCTGAAACCCAAACCGAATGCTGTTGTGGCGCGAGGCGAAGACTGGTGCCGTGAGACTCTCGGGATCGATCACCTTCCAACCGGTCGAATCCTCCACCCTGACCTGGAAGGCGGAGTCGATCCACAAGGCACAGGTGGTCTTCAGTTCGTTCATTTCCAGTGGGAAGAGAGGGGAGATGATCGCCACAGGATCATCCAAGAACCGCGGGACAAATCCCCGGATCCGTGCCTCCAGACGTCCACTGCGTGGAGTGGCGAATTCCAGGTGCAGAATTCCCACCTGGCCGACTGCTCCCCCCGAGATCCAGGAATCAGTCGCCCCATCGCAGGTGACTTCCGTCAATTGAAATCCCTCGGGAAGCTGAAACGAGACCGAGGAACCAGGCGGTTCTGGCAGATTCAGCGTGAACAGACTGTCGAACGACAATCGCCGTGAGGTGATCTCGACCAACTGCTCTCCCACTCCCCGTGTGATGGGTTTCTCGCGAGTGACCTGAAACATCAGATCAGGGGATTGCTGCCGGAGGCGATACACGCGCTGGGGTCGCGGTCGACTGGCCGGACAGAGCTGTTTCCCCAGAGGCGTCTCTGCCGAGGGAAACTGGTCGATGTCTAACTGAATCGCTTCTTCGGCCACACTGGAGGACAAGTCCCAGCGTTCGGGAGCGAATACGCCGAGCAGACCCGTGTTCCGAACGGCGTCGGGGACCACAATGGAAGGTACGCCCAAGTCAACCGTAGCCTCACCGATCTCGAGTGGTCGCAGCAGATCGAGATCCAGAGTGGTCGCGTCCGAGACAGAGCGTCTGAGGGAGACCCGCAGGGATCGGGGTTGTCCGGTCTCATCGAGCTCCCAACCCGCAACATCCGGTCCGGCCAGTCCCCGTACCAACCAGCCCTCAGGCAGCTGCAGAAACAGATCCCGCAGCGCTCCCTGGCGCACTACGCAGCGCAGGTGCGCTCGATGCGCAGCGCCGAGATCATCGACTGAAAATGCCGTTGTCGACTCAATTTCAAAAACCGCCTGGCCCGCCTCGCGGGTCAGCACCGGCCCCCATTTCAGGTCGAGGCGCCCGGGTTGCTCCCAAACCACTGTGGCCCAAACCTCTTCCCCCAGGGTCTCGCGTCGGAAACCCCGGGCAGCCCCTCTCACCTCCAACTGTGTCTCTTTCGACGGGAGCCGGATCCGGGCCACCCCTGAAGCTACTGGCGCCAGCGCGATGACGAACTGCCCTTCGGCTTGGGTAATGTCAGCCGGCAGGTCGAAATCCAGCTGCAATTCATGCCGCCCGGCTTCCGGGATGACAACTTTCCGCGGTGAATCCGCCGTCGCGCCCGGTATCAAGATCGCCGGTTCTCCATCCAGCGAGACACGCAGAGGAGTGAACTGTGCGATCGGCAGGGGAACGACTGTCTGTCCTGGCCCCCCGGTAACAATGTCCATACGGCTGGTGACCCGGGCACGGCCGCGGCCTCCCCCCAATCCTGGGGTTGGAACAATCTTCAACTCGATTTGGGAGACCTGTTCGGGAAAATCCCCCCGGGGCCGCAATTCCTCCGGTTGTGACCACCTTCGATGGAGACTCCAGGGAATCAAGACCGGCTCGTCCGGCAGATTGGCTCGCCCCTCAGCTCCAGGCTGCGGCGCTCGCCCCGGATCCCACGGAATGAACACCCTGCCCACCGGGGATCGCGGCGGTCTCTGGGTGGTCTCAGGCTCAGCCCCCTGTACGGGTCCAGCCAGGAAGCCGCAAGCCAACAGACAGACCAGCGGCAGACGGTGCCGCCGCATGTCTCTCATCAGCCGACCGGCAAAGTACCGCAACAACCACAGCCCCCCCCCGAGGCAACCCCCCAGAAACACTCCATCCAGCAGTGGGTTCAGCGTGGGGCTCACCAAAGTCTGAAGTGCCCAGGGGAGAACCAGGGAACCTGCCAACAAGAGCAAGCGAAGGACCAGGGACTGCCTGCGGCAGAGCCAAAACACCAAGACCGTGAGGGCCTGCCAGGTAAGGCGTTCGGCGCGGCGCTGCGTTCCTGCGGAAAGGGTGACTTGCAGGGTGGGGCTTCGGGCTTCCTCCAGTACACCGTCCTGAACCAGTGAAATGTGCTCGGCCTCTGGGGGTACCACCAGATCCATGGCCAGAGAAAGTCGGCCGCGGAGTGGAGGGCGCCGGCCCGGCTTCGCCGGACCGGGTTTCCCAGGGTCCGCCGCCGGACCGACTCCCCCGTCCGCTTCCTGGCCCGCTTCCAAGGCCCGAGGTGCAGGCTGTTCCGCTGGCGCTGCAGGGCGACGGTCAGCAGGTTCTTTCGGCACCATCTGCGGCAGGTCCGCGACTTCCTCCAGGCCAAGGGACGGAACTCCTGAACTCTCCGCCATCGCGTTGATTCCGGCGCTCGGGGGGGGGGACCCGACTTTTCCATCCACCAAAAGGCCTCGCGTCCGCTGTTCGTCGAATTTCGCTGAGGTCGGACTGAACGACGTCGAGAGGAAGGCCCGGCCCGTGAGCAGGCTCGTCACCAGCAGAAGCAGCAGCCACAACCAGGCCCGACGAGGCATTCCCCAAATGCGTCCGGCCATCAACCGCAACAGCATTGAGCAGCGGCTCACCAGCCAGGGAATCGCCAGAGCGGCGACTAGCAGCATCAGACGTTCCTGGAGCCGGGTTTCACCGCGGGGCATCAGTTTCTGCTGAATCCAGTCGATGGTCCCCAACCGCGGCAGGGCGCTTCGCGGTCGAAAGTCTCCCGTGCTGTTCACAACGTTCCAATCCGGAGGGACGACGAGCTCCCATTCACGGTGGAGTGTCACGACTGGCAACCGGTCGCCACCGCCCGTCAGGATTTCCAATTCCGGAGGCGACTCGCGCAGGGTGCCTGGTGCGACAACCAGATTGCCCCGATTCCGATAGAAGATCCGCAAAAGTCGCTCCTTCTCCGGAGGATCGACCGTAGTCAGAGGAATCGAAAACACCTCACCCTCGGCTTCGCCGAGCTGGATCCGACGGATTTCCACAGGAGTGCCATCCACCAGGACACCCCACAATTCCACATCGCCACTCGGTCGCACCAACAGGGACTGGGCCCCGACCGCCTGCAGCGTCACCTCAACGCGGTGCTGAAATTCCCCCGAGGTGTTCAGGAGACTCAGCAGTTTCCAGTCGGTACAGATCGCGCTGGGAACCAACCCGGGCGCAAACCGTGTCTCGCGGACGACAATCCGCTCTCCCGGCCGAACCATCTCGAATGCCTCGACAATCCGCCGCTGAACCGAACGCAGCTTCACATCAGGCAGATCCGCCGTGTCAATCGAACGCAGTGGTTGTCCTGCGGAGTCAGTGGCCACAACTTCGAGTTGCTGATCATTTTCCGCCTCGATCCCTACCTGTCCAAACTGCCTCTCAGCTCCCAATACGGCCAGCCGGGGCACCTCCCACCCGGGCTGATCGGTGGGACGGGGGGTCTCGAGGTCGACGGCTAAACGCACCAGACCGCGCACGCGGTGGGCAAACCGCAGGGTCCAGATACGCATCCCTTCCGCATCGTCCGCGCTCGATTGACTCTCCAGTCGTGGCACCGGTCCGACTGGCACTTCACCGTCGACCACCCGAAATTGCAGATTCGTCCCTGTCGACTCGGGCAACGCGATCTGCACCGAACGAGCCCCCGCTCCCTGCGCGAGAATCTGGATGGTCCAGCGAGAGACCAGCGTGTCCCGCCCCAACCGATGGACGCCCAGCGTTCGGGCAAACAACCGGGCCGGACGTCGCGCGATCCGCAGGTGCCCCGAATACTGCGAGTCCTGATGCTCCCAACCCTGGGTGGAAACCCCAGCTTCCGCCCCCGGCTCTCCCAGAGAGACCGGCTCCAATCCCAAAAACTCCTCGGTGGACAAGTCCAGATCCTGGCTGGTGGAGATCAGATAGCGGCCCAATAGAACATTCACCGTGGGAAATTCGAGGACCGGGAGGGGTACCACCACAGGCTCGTCGCTTGGTGGCCAGTTCTCACCCAAACTCTGGGTGGCCACCACCCGAAGTGTCGTCCGCCTCTGATCGGGGATCGGAGGGGAGAACATCACCCGCAACAGATTCCAACCTGGTTCCGTCGCCGGGACGCTCCAGGCCACCGAACGGCCATCGTGCACG
The DNA here is from genome assembly GCA_903861195.1 of uncultured Planctomycetaceae bacterium. Taxonomy (GTDB): domain Bacteria; phylum Planctomycetota; class Planctomycetia; order Planctomycetales; family Planctomycetaceae; genus UBA10511. The sequence continues at coordinate 27,375 of CAIOTJ010000394.1, forward strand.
ACCTCCTGTACGTTCCACTCGGCAGGCAGTCGGAACTCGAAATCAAACAGACTGCCATGCCTCGGTACCAGTTCCAGATCCGCCTCGAGGACCAGTCCGCCCGACCCGATCGCCAGATGGGTGGCACTCGTGGCAGACAGTTCGCGGGTTCTCGCCAGCGTTTCGAACACGAGAGAAAAGCTCTGACTCCACGCCGCGAAACGCCACGCAGGCGTCTCGGGCAGACCGCCTGCCGCAGCCGCAGCACCAGGTCCAGCTGCCGCCAAAACCGGCTCACTTATCCACCCTGAATCGTTCGCGATCCGCTGGATGGAACTGGCCGAAACCTGCCGCAACCGGACCGAGGGGTCCGATTGCACCAGCACCCGCACCTGGTGGGCCGTAATCTCGGGGAATGTCAATGTGGGAAAGGTCCAGGGTTCTGACGTTGACCCAGGAATGACTCCCTGCAGGGTGATTGGTCGCCGACCGACAAAAGGCTGCTGCCAGTGCAACACCAGCCGCTGGAGCGACCCCTCCTGTGTGTTTTCCCAGCGGTCCAGGCCCGCCGATTCCACCCCCACCACTTCCACCTCGGCTGGAATCTCCAAAACCAACCGGTCGATTTCGCGACCATGAACCTCCAGTGAGGTTGAAGCCCGCCAGGTCTGCTCGTCTGTGGAAACATGCAATCCCAAGACGGTGGTCGCCAGGGCGACGTTCTGGCCCAGCCCCCGGGGCACCCGGTCGCCGATCCGCAACAGCACCTCCCCTTGCCCCCCAACCGGGAATTCATATTCGCAAGCCTGCTCCTCGGGAGCAGGACGTGTCAGTGCCAAATCCCCCCAGCTCAGGTGCTTCCCGGGAGGGATCATCAGCTTCAGCTGTGCTACTGGAATTCGTGGAAGTCCCAGCAGGGCCGACAGTTCTCCACCCCGTGACAGCAACGGGGCAGACAGTTTCAATCGCAGTCGATGGGGCCCCGGCCCGGGAATCTGGACCAAGAGGTCACCGCACGACTCACGGGCCATACGGACCGACTGTTCATCCAAAGCGGCCGCCTCAATCGCCAACCCCCTGAGGGGAAGTCGCCAGACCCCTGGTTCCTGCCCCGCCGAGCGACCGGTCAAAACGGCCTCCAGAAACAGCGAATCATTCTCGACTCGCCCCTGGTACTCAGCCGAAATCCCCTCCGGTTCGCCGACCTCCATTCCGCCTTCGACCCGCGATCTGGCCAGCAGCCGGTCGAACTCCTCCCGCGAGACCAAAACGCCCGGCTCATCGTCGGTGAGCAGACGGTCGAGTTCCTCCCAAGGGACATAAACGGTTTGTGGACGATTGCTGGGCAACACGTCCGGCCGCGATCCCAGGGGTTGCGTGGATTGAGCCAGGAGTTTGGGGCCGGAGCCCAACAAAACTCCCACGAGAACTGTCAACCACAACCTTTGAGACATCAGGCAAACTCGCGGGAACAAACCCAGTGCGACGAAACCCACGAATTGACGACGCAACTCCCCGATCTCGCCCAATCCTCTTATACTAACAGACAGTTCTGGGGCGGGTAACTGTCGGGAGGGCAGGTTGATCCGAGAATCGTGGCTCGTCGTCCTGCCTGCTCTCAACTGCACAAGCGAAGCGAATTTGGAGCGTTGCAGCTCTCAGTCTTCAATCACAATTCGCGACGGATCCATCTTCCGCCTGGCCTGTGTCTTTGTCCAGAAAGACCCGTGGACAGCGTATCCGACTTCGCGCGGGAGATGAATGCACTGAACCTCGACCATGCGCCCGTTCCGAGGAGCATTTCTTTTCCTCC
>CAIOTJ010000395.1 GCA_903861195.1 uncultured Planctomycetaceae bacterium
GCTGGGCCACCTGTTCTTCACCGGACAGGGGTTGCGGGCCAGCCAGGATGGCGAATTCGAGGCGATGCCCGTCGAACGCCTGCTGATTGTCCGCCTGACAGGCACGGGCGATCAGAATCTGCCATAGGGCCGGGACGCCGGTGGCGTGGTGCGTCAAACCCGTCGCCGACCCGCAACGGACGTCTCCCCGGCAGTGACACGATCGCGGGATGCCGCAAATTCCCGGCGGCCCTGCGGGGAATCTCTCAGCGACGCAAACACTGGAGCGCTCGTTTCCGTGATCCGATCAACAATCGCGTTGAATATCCTGCCAGTCCTGTGCGTGCTTTGAGCGCACACCCCCGCGACCCGGGTGCATTGCCAGAGATTGACATCCGAACAGGGCTCTGAAGGGGAACCATGGGGGGCCGATCAGGTGAGGTCAGGCGAGGTCAGGTCGCCGCCGTTCGTCCCACACAGCGGGCTCAAGATGTGACCCGGTTCAGGTTTTGACCGAGCGGGCCCGCAGGCGGGCGAGGGCCCGCGACAGCGTCGGCCCAATTGAGTTTTCGGGAATGCCCAAATCGTCGGCAATCTCGCGGTAGCTGCGCCCCTCGAGGTGATACTGCCGGATGATGCTCGACTGGGGTTCGGCCAGACCATCCAGCATCAAATCGATCTGTTCGGAGTCGTCAACGCGCTGCGATTCTCCGGGACGGGCGGGAAGTCGTTCCAGTACCGGTTCCGGCGTCTGATGCCCCAGGACTTCGGAGGCCCGCCGCTGACTCAGCCGACGCACCACAATCCGCCGCGCCACCACGCACAAGTACGTCGCCAGCGAAGATTTGCCGCGAAACTGACGCAGAATGGCGAAGTCACGTTCGAGCAACGTCACATAGATGTCGGCGCACAGATCTTCGATGTCGGCGGGATCCAGGGAGATCCCCCGACACCGCGCCGCGTGGTGAATCACGTGCACAAACAGTCCGGAAAACCGATTGACGAAGTCGGACCATCCCTCCTTGGAACCTGCCATGCAGCGATCGAGCAGGTCGCGATCAATCTGGGTCAGGGCCACGGCATTCACCGTTGGGAAGGAAACAAACCGGACAGCGGGCGATCCTCCGCCCCGGTGCCGGGGCCGCGAGAACCAAATTCCCGTCAACACACGTCTCAACAAGCCCCGAGCACGTCACGTCGGGACGCCCCGCGAGGAATTCTAAGTTGCCGAGACGGGCAGACAACCAGAATCCGGAGAAAAACGGGTCCGATGCCAGAACGCAGGCAGTCCCCGATGATCCCGTCCACTCAGACGGAATCTGTGCGGGGTGCTTAATCTTTGAACACGCGGACCGAAGCGACCTCGGCTGCCGAGAGTTGCACGCGATCTTTGGGTTTGTGGTCGTAGCCCTTCCCGTTGAGATTCGAGGGAACCTCGGTTTTGGCGACGATCTCTTCGGCGTTCACCAGGACGATTCCCTCGGGGCCGGCACTTTGCACCCATCCGGTCACCGAACGGTTGATGTCCTTGGTCTCGACGGTGCAGCGGGCCCCCTTGGGAACCTGCGTCAATTGGTCGGCCTGGTAGCGCTTCACATCGACGAACGCGTAGCGTTTGCTGGGAGGAACACGCTGGTAACGCGTTGCCGATTGCTTCGCGGGAGCCCCCTGCTGGCAACCCGCCAGCCCCGTCATCAGCACACCCGCCAACAACAACATGCCCGCGCGAGCCATGACCAGCCAGGGAAAAGACGATCGGGTGGACGGAAAGCCTGTCTGGGGCCCAACGCTCCGCAGGCACACGCCGGGCACAAAGGGAAACCCCCTCCCACGGCGGGGACGATGTACCATGCACCCGCCGAATGAGGCAAGACGACTTGGATTCTCACCCCCCAGGCGGTGGCGTGGGCCAGTCTGTCAACGTCTGGGGAACAGCGGGTTGATCCCCGGCAGGGGTTGAAGCTGGGGGATCTGGGTCGCTGCGACAGGTTTTTGGTTGGAGCGGGTTGGCAGAGATCTGGGGGACGGGCAGCACGTCCCGGGGAGACACCCGGGACGCGATTCGGCCGGGTCTTTTCCCGGGGTCATCCGAAACAGCGCCCTGTCCCGCCGCTGGGGAAGGCCGACGCTGTGCTGGCGAGCGGCGCTTCTTTACTTGCGTTCGAGCGGAACGAGGTCGAGGGAGGGGAGTGGGCTGCCGGTCTGGACGGCGTCGATCAATTGATTGAGGAACCCCTGGGGGTCTTTGTATCCGTCCGGCTTCTGGGTGCGCAGGCCGTCGACGGTCCGCAGCAGGGTGGCCGCCTGCTGCCGGTTCCCTTCCGACGCGTACTTGTGGGCCCGCAGCGCCAGGGCCCAAAACGACTGCGGGGCCTGCTTGACCACGTCATCGAGGGCCCGTTTGCGTTCTTCGGCGTCACGCAGCCGGGTTTCCTCGGCATCCCAGCGGTCGGCGGCCGCCTTGTCTCCCAACAGCGAGTTGGCCCGTTTGAGGGTGTGGGCGATCGAGCTGGTGAGCTTGGAGGGAACCGACAACGGCTGCAGCCATTCAATCGCCTGGCTGGGCTGCCGTTCGTCGAGCGCCACCCGCGCCAGACCTTCGCGGGCCCGGGCGAGGTCAGGATCGCGGGCAATCCCCTGCTTCCAGGCCTCACCCGCCTGGGCGAGGTCTCCCTGCAATTCCCGCGCTTCCCCCAGGAAGGCATACCGTTCGGCGGTGGGGCGCAGCTCAATGGCCCGGGTGAGATGCCGAATGGCCTCTTCGGGCTTGCCGTCGTTCAGGCAGGCCTGGCCCATCCCCTGGAACAACTCTTCGGGAAGAATCTGCAGACCGGCCCCATCGGGGTTCGATTCCAGCAGTTGTCCAAACGCCTCGGAGGCCAGACGGTAGTTGCCGTGGTTGCTGTGCAGCACCCCCAACAGCAGCAGGCCCCGTTCCCTCTGGCCCGGCAGTTTGGCGAGTTGCCCAGCCAGTTCGACCGCCTGTTCGAACTCTCCCGCCTGCATGGCACAGGCCGCCAGTTCGTGGGTCACATCGGCGTTGTCCGGCTGTTTCTGGTGGACTTGCCTCAGCAAGGGCAGGGCATCGGTCCAGCGCTGCATCCGCAGCAGGGCTTCTCCCCACGCCCGCTGGCCACTGACGGTATCGCTGCCGATGCGCTCGTAAATGGCGAGGGCATCGGGGAACCGCCGCAGGCCCACCAGCGACTGGGCTTTCAGGTCGAGGGCCCGGCTGCTGGCCGGGTCTCCCTTGAGGTAGTTCTCGACCCGTTCGAGAGCCGTGCGGAAATCCCCCTGGGTCAGCGACCGTTCGACCGCCTTCAAAGGACGTTCCGCCCACCACAGCCAACCCAGCAGCAATGCGCCCGTGATGACCGGAATGCCGATCAGCACCGACAACAGCCGGCGGATGGGGGAGCCGCGACGAACAGTCCGGCGGGGCCGGGGAGGAGTCGACGCAGCGGAAGTCTCAGCAGACATGACACCATCCAGACAGCACAACAGACCGGAGAACCGGAACCGTCCCCGCATGGGGCGCTCTTTGGGTGTATCCGCCCAACCCGGGCGAGGCAAGTGCGCCGCGGGGCGCGGGGACGACCGGCCGGTGTGGGGCCGCCCCGCACCCTACCGTGTCGCGGCACACGATTCGCCAATGCCACGCAGCAAGTCCCGCAACTGCGGCCCGAGCAACAGCGAGACGCCGTAGCGGCTGAGGTGGTTGTCGTCCTGGTAATAGATGCCGTCGGGGTCGTGGTCGCGGCAGTGCCCTTCGTTGTCGAAGAACGCCCCGCCAAAGTCGATGTAGTGGGCGGGGTCAATGCCAGCCTCGCGCACCGCCTGATCAACGAACGCATTCCGCGAATCGAAGCCGGCCCGGGTCACTCCCCGCGCCGGCTGCACCCCCAGCACCTGCCCCACCGCCAGACTCCAGGCGGCATTCGTCTCGGGCTCGGGGACCTGGCGCAGCACCCAGACTTCAACGCCGTGCTCGCGGAGGGCTGTCACGGTCCGGCGGAGACCCCGGGCGAACGCCTGTTTTCCCTCTTCGCGGGAATGCCCGCGTGACTCGGAATCGAACACCAGCGAGTCCACACCGCCATCGAGTCCCCCGAGCGCGTAGTACGACCAGCGGGCGCAGAGAATCACCTGATTCACCCCTGATGCCGCGATCCGGGCCACGATGGCCTCGTTCAAACCAGCTTCCCACACCTGATGGCGGCGGTTCGAGCCGAGCAACGGCGGGGTTCCCTGCTCCACAATCAGTTGTCCCGGCACTGACAGCTCGCGGGCCCACTCTTCGAAACCGGCCCCCAGAGCCATCGCATGACTGTCTCCCCACACGATGAAGCAGGGGCGTTCGCCCGGCTCACCAAGCGGGTGGAGGTCTCCCTGTTCGATGGTTTTCAGCGAGAGGGAGCGGTGGGTGGCCGACATCCGGCGTGTCGCGAGGTAGTCGCGGAATTGGGGACTGAAGCGCCCTTGCCAGCCCCCGGTCGCCACGATTCCCCCCCAGAGTGCGAGGGGGACCGCCGAGGCGAGCAATCCCCAGGCGATGACCCGGCCGGCTGTCTGACCCGGGCGAGGTTTGCGGAACGGCTGTTCGACGAACCACCACGACAGGCCCCCGAGCACGACTCCCGCGATCGCGGCACCGACCCGAATGGCCACGGTCGCCTGCTCGCGGAGGGCGTAATTGAGGAAGGCGAAGATTGGCCAGTGCCACAGATAGAGGGAGTACGAGATCAGTCCGATGAATACGACGGGGCGCCATGCCAGAATTTGCCCCACCGTGGTGCGGTGCGAGGTGTTCGACCAGATGACCAGGGCCGCCCCCAGGCAGGGGGGAACCGCCGCCAGGCCGGGAAATTCAATCGACGAATCGTACAGAAAGATGCCCGCCAGAATCCCCCCCAGCCCCAGCCAGGACAACCACTCGGCGCGGCGCGGAGCTGGGCCCGGTCGGTCAGCGTGGCAGGCAATCAATGAGCCGCACAAAAGTTCCCAGGCGCGCGTCGGCAGCATGTAAAACGCCAACGACGGCTTCCAGTGGGTCGCGAAGATGCTCAGAACAAATGACACCGCCGCCACCAGCCACAGCAATTGGGTGAATCGCTTCCGGTCACGCCGCGCCAGCCAATAGGCGACGAAGGGGAACACGAAGTAGAACTGTTCTTCGACGGCGAGCGACCAGGTGTGCAGCAGCGGTGCGCGTTCACCCCGCCCTGCGAAATAGTCGAGGGTGGCCCAGAAGTGGAAATTGGCGGCGAACAGCGACTGGGCGACGCCGGACCGCCCCAGTTCCAGCAGATCGTCGGGCAGCATCAGCAGGCACCCGGCCACCAGTGTGAACAGCAGGCACACCGTCAGTGCGGGCAGAATGCGCCGAACGCGGCGCGACCAGAAATCCAGCAGCTGAAACCGCCCGGTTTCGAGGTCCCGCAGAATCAGGCTGGTGATCAGGAATCCCGAGATCACAAAGAAGACATCCACTCCCACGAAACCGCCGGGACAGGCCAGCCGCGCGTGGAACAACAGCACTGCCACCACCGAAACCGCCCTCAGGCCGTCGACGTCGGGGCGATAAGCGATCTGCGACATGAAGACTTCTCCGGGTTCTCCGCCCGGAATACGGAGACAGACTGGCTCGGGATGCTGCCGAAGGGGTGGACGGCGGCGCGCTGAATTCGGCGACGCAGACGAACGGGGCCGTCGACAGAGGAAACCTACCTCGCGGTTGGGGGGGTTGGCAAGGTGCTGGCGGCACCCGGCCCCAAGTGCTGGAAGATCTGTGTGCAGAGGCATCCGTCCGCAAGGGATCTGGGGTGGTGGAACCCCGTGAGCCATCGAAACACAGTGGGGGCCGGCACACAGCCGGACCAGGTTCCCGAACGGTTGCTGGCTTGGCGCGTCGGTGACCGTATCCGCGCCTCCAGGGACCGGCGAGCCCAGTCTCGCCCCTTGTTTTTGGATGCCGGGCCGTGACGTCGCTCAAGCCGCGGCGCTGCGCGGGGAAATGCCCCGCTCCCGGAGATTCGCACGAATCCCGGTCCGGGCGCTGGAGGGACTCTGGTCGGCGGCGCGTGTCGTGGCTGCAGTTGTCACCGCGGCCCGCACCATCGGTGACGTGGGGGAGAGGTCCGGGAGTGGATCAAAACCGGTCTCGATCGGCCGGTTTCAGCGCGGTGGCGTTCGGGAGGGGTGGCGGGCAACCGAAAACAACCGGATTCGTCCCGGTGGCGGCACAGCGCAACCGGCCGGAGGCAGGGAACGGATCTTGGCAGGTGTTTGTCAAATGGACTAGACTCTCACCTTGCGCAGGGCTGGACGTTGTGGAAATACGTCCAGTCTCTGCCAGGTCTCCCCGAGGCTGCGGTCAGGTTCTGGAAAGGGCCGGGCCGCGGGGGGTTGCCTCCTTGAGTTCCGTTGTTCCCCTGGGTTCCTTCGGTTTCGAGAGTCCCCGGTTTCGAAAGTCCCCGGTTTCGAGTGTCCCCGATTTCGAGTGTCATGGACAACCAGCAGCAACACGAACTGCAGCAGAACGATTTCGCCCTGTTGCTGCAGAAACTGAATCGATTTCTAGAGAAGCACGGCAACCGCATCTCGATTGGAATCTGCCTGGCGACCGCCCTGTTGGTGGGCTGGATCTTGTGGCAGCGCAATTTGAAGGCCCGCGATCAGGTCGCGTGGTCGCAGTTGTCGGGTGCGTCGAGTCCCGATGATCTCGAAGATGTCTGGAAGAAGAATCCCGATTCAGCGGCCGCCTCCTGGGCTCGCCTGGTGGAGGGGGAGCAGCGTCTGACCAACGGCATCCAGTCGATGTTCCTCGATGTCGAAGCGGGGCGCAAAGAGCTGGACCAGGCCCGCAAGAATTTCGAAGTCTTGTCGGAACAGGGAAGTGCCCCGCGGATGGTTCGGGAGAGGGCCCTGTTCGGCCTGGCCCGGGCCGAGGAAAGTCTCTCGGAAGGGAGCACCGAAGAGGCCAAAAAAGTGTATCAGCGGCTGATCGAGCGCTTCCCCGATTCGTTCTTCAAAGACAAGGCCGAGCGGCGTCTGCGCGAATTGGCTGCGGGCGGCAGTGCCGAGTTCTACCAGTGGTTCGCCAAATTCGACCGCCCCAAGCCCAAAGACCAGAAACCCCGTGACACGGGAGCCACCGGCAGCGATTTGGGCCTCGATGCCCTCCGCGATCTGGCCGAGCAGGTTCGCGACAAGTCTGCGACCGAACCGCAAGAGCCCGCCTCCGAAGAGACCGATGGCTTGAGCGTTCCGCAAGAGGGCGACACTCCCCCGCAGGAGACCCCCGCCGAGCCCGCGACCGAAACGCCAGCGCAGCCGGCTCCCGAGACTCCGGCCGAGCCCGCCCCGGAAACCCCGGCCGAGCCGGCCGAGAAGCCGGCCGTCGAACCCACAGCCGAGCCCACCGCTGACAAGACCCCCTGAGCCTCCTGCGGAGCTCCCGCCGGACTTCGCGACCCCTCCCGCCGGCATGACCGACGAACTGTCGACGCAACCCACCGTGGTCACCGTGGAAGCACGTGCCCACGGGTGGCGGGTCGATCATTTTCTGTCGCGCCTGTGGCCCAATTACAGTCGGGCGCTGTTCCAGAAGGCGATCGAACAGCAGGGGGTGCTGGTCAACGGACTGGCCGTGAAGGCGAGCCGACGTCTGCGGGTCAACGACCTGGTCTCCGTGCGGCTGCCCGCGCTCCCCGACCGGTCGATCGTCCCCGAAGAGCACCCGCTCGACGTCTTGTACGAAGACCAGCACCTGGTGGTCATCAACAAGCCCGCCGGGATGATCACTCATCCGGGCCGGGGGAATCCCACGGGAACTCTCGCGGCCGCCCTGCAGTTTCATTTCGACCAGTTGAGCGACATGGCGGGGGAGGACCGGCCGGGGATTGTGCACCGGCTCGATCGCGACACCACCGGGGTCATCGTGGTGGCGAAAGACAACCAGGTGCACCACCGGCTGGCCGAGCAGTTCGAACGCCGCGAAGTGCAGAAGCAGTACGTGGCTCTCGCCTGGGGAGTCTTCGACCGCGATGGCGACTGGATCGAAACCCACCTGCGGGTGAATCCCCGCGAGCGTGAAAAGATGATGGTCTGTCCCCCCGGCGAAAACACGCGGGTGGCCACCACCTTCTATGAAGTGCTGGAGCGGTTCTACGACTTCACCTGGGTGCGGCTGCATCCCAAGACCGGGCGGACCCATCAGTTGCGGGTCCACCTGCAGCATCTGGGGCATCCCATTGTGGCCGATCGCATGTATGGCGGACGGTCCGAATTGCGGCTGTCTCAACTGGGTTTGCGGCGCGACAAGCTCCCCCCGGTTCCGCGTCCGGCGAAAACACCCGCGGGCGAGGATGAGGAAACGGAAGCTCAGCCCCTGCCGGTCGAGCCGGATGTTTTAATTTGCCGCCAGGCACTGCATGCCCAGCGGCTGTCGTTCCGGCACCCCGTCTCGCAGGAGCCAATGACGTTCGAGGCCCCGTTGCCCGAGGATATGGCCCGCACCCTGACTGCCTTGCGTGCGACCCGTTGACGCGTCATTCTGGCCCAGTCAAACCACCTGTTGGAAACCGACGAGGACTGCGTGATGCGACTGGGAAAAATTGTCTTGCCATCGGGAGAGAGTGGCCTGGGAGTGCTGGTAGCGGAGGGGATCCGGGTCATGCCTTTTCCGGCGGGCTGCCGGTCTCTGGCTGACGTCTTGTATTCATCCGATCCGCGGGCGTTGGTCGAGAAGCATCTCTCCGCCTCTCGGTTGATCTCGCTTGCCGAGGTCGACTTGCAGGCTCCCATCGATCACCAGGAGGTTTGGGCGGCTGGCGTGACCTACAAGCGCAGCCAGGTCGCGCGCATGGAAGAGTCGGAGACGGGAGCCTCGCATTACGACCGGGTCTACACCGCTCCCCGACCGGAGATTTTCTTCAAAGGGACGGCCCGGCGGGTCTCTGGGCCCGGGGGCCCCGTGAGAATCCGCAAAGACACCAAGTGGTCGGTCCCCGAGCCCGAGTTCGCCCTGGTGATCTCTCCCCAGGGGAAACTGGTGGGGCTGACGATCGGCAACGACATGAGCGCCCGGGACATCGAGGGAGAGAACCCCCTCTACCTGCCGCAGGCCAAGGTCTACAACGAGTGCTGCGCGCTGGGGCCGTGCGTGCTGCTGCCCGAAGGGCCGCTGGATCGGGCGAAGACCAGGATCCAGATGTCGATTCGGCGGCGGGGTGTCGAAGTGTTCCAGGGGGAGTCGAACCTCGACCAGATGAAGCGGTCGTTCGAAGAGCTGATCGACTGGCTGTTCCGCGACCAGAGTTTCCCCGACGGAGCGATTTTGCTGACCGGAACGGGAATCGTGCCGCCGAATGAATTTACACTGGCGGCTGGCGATTTGGTGACAATGGATGTCACGGGAATTGGCTCGTTGAGCAACACGGTTGTCCAAGGATAGGCCAGCGAGGCCCATCGTGGGACCGGTGGTCTGGTGCATTCTTCGTTCGTCTCTGACCCCATTCGCCAGGTGGTGACCCATGGTGGTGCTCGACTCGCTGCTGGAACAGTTTCTGGTCAAGCCGGGCAAGAAGCTCAAGCTTTCGGATCATGATCCGAGCTGGCATGGGGACGGAAATGAGCCCAAGTCGGAAAAAAAGGCGTATGCCGAGGAGACTCTGGGGGCCGATATCGCCAAGCTGTCGGAGGCCCAGGACCTGCTCTATGCGTCGGACAGTTGGTCGCTGCTGGTGGTCTTCCAGGCGCTGGATGCGGCGGGGAAGGATGGCACCATCAAGCATGTGATGTCGGGGGTGAACCCGCAGGGGGTGCAGGTGACGTCGTTCAAGGCCCCCTCGGCCGAGGAAATCGATCACGACTACCTCTGGCGGTGCCATAGAGCCCTGCCCGAGCGGGGCCGTATTGGCATCTTCAACCGCTCGTACTACGAAGAGGTGCTGGTGGTCCGGGTGCATCCCGAGTTAATCGAAAGGCAGCGCATTCCCCACACCGAGGCCGGCCCCAAGCTGTGGCAGCAGCGGTATGGCGAGATTCGCGATTTCGAGCGGTATCTCAGCCGCAATGGCACGGCCGTCGTGAAGTTCTTTTTGAACGTCTCGCGGGAAGAGCAGCGGCAGCGGTTCCTCGAGCGGATTCAGGAACCCGAGAAGAATTGGAAATTCAGTCTGGGAGATGTCGAAGAGCGGAAGCATTGGGACGAATACCAGAAGGCATACGAAGATTGCCTCGAGGCGACCAGCACCGAAGAGGCCCCCTGGTACGTCGTGCCAGCCGACTACAAGTGGGTCACGCGGGCCGTCGTGTCGCGGATTCTGGTGAATACGATCCAGTCGCTGAACCTCAAGTATCC
>CAIOTJ010000396.1 GCA_903861195.1 uncultured Planctomycetaceae bacterium
ACCCGCCCGCATGGCCTCGAACGCCCCGTGTTCGAGGGACATCTGCAACAGGGAACTGTGCTGCTGATTCTCGACGGAGTCGATGAAGTTCCCATCAACGATGGGGCCACACCGCACGTGTCCCCCATCCGCCGGCCGTTGGTCGCCGGGTTGGGACCGGCGTGCGCCGCCTGGACCAAGTCCAACAACCGGGTCTTGATCACCAGCCGCCCGTATGGGGTGACCGAAGCCGAGACGCGGCAGTTGGGGTTGCCCGTTGTGCCTGTGGGTCAGTTGGACCAAAAGTTGCAAAAGCTGCTGGTGCAGCGGTGGTATCGTTGCCTGGTCGACAATCCGCAGGCGGCCCAAGACCAGGCGAATGAAATGTTGCAGCATGTCGGCCAGCGGCCCGATTTGCCCGAGTTGATCCGCAACCCCATGCTGCTGACTGCCACCTGTGTGATGCATCACCAGGGACGACGTCTGCCCCGGGACCGCCACGAGTTGTACGACAAGATCGTCGAGTATGTGCTTTACAATCGCTATGCGAATGAAACCGAGAAAATCCCGGCAGTGAGATATCGGCTGAAGTTTCTGGCCGAAGGCATGCACACCGGCGAGGGACTGGGGGACCAGCGTACGGCCCCGCAGGCGCAGATTTCCGAGACCGAGGTCGACACGCTGTTGGCCGCCTGCCGGAAGGAGGTGCCATTCAACGACACGGCGGCCCAGGAGGTGGCGAAGATCCGCGAGGATCTGCTGACCAAGTCGGGGCTGTTTCTGCCCCAGGGAGAGCAGCAGGCCGGGTTCTATCACCTCACGATTCAGGATTTCTTCGCGGCGGAACGGCTGTTTGAACAGCATGAACAGGATTTGCGGGGTTTGTTTCTGCAACGCGGTGAAGTGCCGGCCTGGCGAAGCACGCTGCATTTCCTGAGTGGGGCGTTGGCACGCAAACCCCAGCGGATGAACGCGTTCCTCGCCCAATGGAGTGCTGCGTTGCCGAACGAGGGGTGGGGACTCGCGTTGGTCGTCTGGGACGCCCTTCAGATTGCCCAGAGTCAAAACCTGGCGGTCGATCAAAAGCTGAAAACACGGTTCGTATCAGTGGTGTTGGACGCCATCGAGCGTGAGGCCCCGCTCGCGCAGCGGCATGAGTTGGGTCTGGCTCTGGGGCATCTGGGAGATCCCCGCCTGGTGGAGGACCTGCGGACAGGGGAAGGGTTTGTGACGATTCCGGCGGACAGCTATCCGATCGGCGACAAAAAAATCCCCTTTCGGCTCACCCACCCGCTGCAGATGTCGAAGTACCTGGTGACCAACTCGCAGTACGCTCTGTTCGTGCGGGAGGGGGGATATCAGCAGCCAACATGGTGGTCGGATGAGGGTTGGAAATGGTTAGTCAGTTGCAATTGTGAACAGCCGAGCCTCTGGACAGACTCGCGCTGGAACGGTCCCAATCAACCGGTCGTGGGTGTCTCGTATTATGAAGCCGAGGCCTTCGCCCGCTGGGCGGGCTGCCGACTGCCCACGGCCAACGAATC
>CAIOTJ010000397.1 GCA_903861195.1 uncultured Planctomycetaceae bacterium
CCCTGTTTTGCTTTATGTGCGCCCGGCAGGGCGCACCTGTTTGTGAGCTAGAAAAGTTCGGCTAGGCAGGTCAGCCCACCGCCTCCCTCGTCAAGTTCCTGCCTCGCATTCTGTCGCTTCTGCTGGGAAACCGGTTGCTTCTGACCGGCCTGAATTCCAATGTAAGGCTTGGCGATCGGATTGAACCCAAGTCCTGCCGCTCTGGATTCCCCCCATGAAGAAGGTGTCCCGCTCTTCCCCGAGTCGTAGTGTTGCTCGTCCCCCAGAGCCAACTCCTGCGAGGCCAACTCCTGTCCGCCGGTTCAAGCGGAGATTCGGTCCTGACCCTATCCCGCAGCCCATTCTTGGCCGTTTTGGACTCAGAGTTTCGGCTCTGTTAATCCGCCGCCAACGCTCGAAGTCGGTGGAGCGACGCGCGGGAAAGGGAGCTGCAGCCCCTCTCAGATTTGTCTTCGTCCGTCGCGCGAAAACGACCCGGGGAAGGACCTCTCGGGGTTTCTCGCCCCAGGTGGCCATGCCGATTCGGATTCGAAAAGTGGTGATTAAAAGCGAGGTTTCTACGAAGGAGGCCAAGACAGATCTTTCGCCGTTGATTGAGTCCAAGACAGGGTTGTCGGCAGTCGGTGAATTGCCATGGGTCCAGCATCTAATAGCAGCCCATTTGGACCCTACGGACATTCCACAAGGACTGCCTGAGATGCCCCCGATCCTCCTGGAGGGGGATCCTGAAGTTCTGGATTTTCCAATCCAAGAATCGAGCCAGAGCTCTCCTGGATTTGCCGAGACTGCCTCGGCGGTCTGGTTGACGGGATGCGATCCGCGGACATTGCTCCTGGGTTGGGAGGAGCCGAGTGAACCTTCGGTATCGCCAGCCTCCCCAACGGAATGGCGGATTCGTTCGGTCACTGAACCAGATTCCATACTCGCTGCAGGAGTACTACCTAAGGACCGTCGGTTCATCTTCCTTCAAGATCCGCCGCAGGCTGCGGGTCATATTGCAGACATTGGGATGCGTTCCTCCCAGGGAGGATGGGAATGCTTGGCATCCTCGGGACCGGTTTCGCTGCCGCCCTCAGCGGTGGCTCCGGATGTGTCACCGATCCCTGTTTCACTTCAATTGTCCGCGGGCGTTCGGCCAGGGGTGATGGCGAGTTACTTTCAGCACATTCTGGATCCTCAGGTTGGGTCTGTGGGGAGTTCGGAACTCGGACTGCCCGCCGTGTCGGGTCGACCGGGGCAGGGAGGGATCTCCAGCCAAGCCCCGTCCTCGGATGTGAACGCCGCGATCCCGTTCCCGGAAATGTCCTCGTCGGCCATGGGCGCGCCGGGTTCCGGCTCTGAATCGCCTTCGGAAGACTTCTGGTTTCGGGTCAACGCCGAGGTGGTTCTCTTTGGCAGCACACGACCTGGGTCTCGTGTGACAATCTTTGGTCGCCCGGTTGAACTGCGTCCGGATGGCTCCTTCACCTTCCGTTGTGCATTGCCGGATGGTCGTTTCGAGGTGCCGATGCAGGCGGTGGGTCCGCAGGAGTTGGATGTCCGACAGGCTGTTCTAACTTTGGCCCGACAGACAGCGGTCCGCAGCGGGGTGGGTTCACATCCACCGACCTTTGGACTCCCACTCCCGGACGCTATTCCGTGAGTGAACCACCGGTGATCGGGTCTCTCGCCCTCGTACTGCACGCGCACCTTCCGTGGGTACGCCACCCCGATCAGGACCGGTTTCTTGAAGAGTATTGGCTGTTTGAGGCAGTGGCTGAGTGCTATCTGCCGCTCTTGAGACGGATCCGGGGTTGGGCCCGCGATGGTGTGGATTGGAGGTTTAGCCTCGGGATCACCCCGACTCTGTCCGCTATGTGGGCCGACCCGTTGCTGCGTTTCCGG
>CAIOTJ010000398.1 GCA_903861195.1 uncultured Planctomycetaceae bacterium
CACCAGGTGCGTTCCCGGCTCGGGCGAGAGCCAGCCGTAGTCGAGACGCAGGCCGGCCAGCCGCTCGCGCGCCCGGTTCGACCAGCAGGCCCGTGGCTCTTCGTCGGCCAGAATCGCCCGAATCGCCTGGCAGAGCCGGTACGAGAGACCCCGCCCCTCTCCCTTCCACCGCGACCGCCCCCGGTTGTCGGTCGGCTCCACAAACGCCACCTTGCGCGACCAGTCGACGTGCGTCACCAGCCACGACCGCCCCCCCAGCAGCAACACCCGCGGGCCCGGTGTTTTGGCGTGAAAAGTCGTCTCGTCGACAAACCCAATCTCCTCCCGGCCGTGCGTCACCGCGAACAGCGGCGGAGACAAAAAGACCGACAGCAGCTCCATGAAGTGCCGTCGTCCATACTCCGCCTCGCCCTCCTTGCCAATTCCCAGAATGCCCTGCTCGTCCCACAGCAGCCCCTGCGTCAGCATCCCGTCGACCATCCGCTCAACCTCCCCGGAGGGCAACGCCGCAAACCCCGGGACCGCGGCCACCCACTCCCACCAGGTCCGCCGCCCAATCCCTCCTTCTTGCAGCACCAGCGCCATCAGTTGCTGGGCCAGCACATGGTACGGCTCGGCCGGTGGCTCAATTGGCTCGACATAGCCGCTCTGCCACAGGTCGACAATGCCCGCCGCCTGCAGCAGCGTCTCGTCCCGGGTGGTGAGGAAGAGGCAGTTCCGCGTGCTGCCCGCCCGCCGTCCCGTCCGCCCCATCCGTTGCAGAAAGCTCGACACGGTGGGGGGACTGTCGATCTGGATGACCCGGTCGAGATCGCCAACATCGATCCCCAGTTCGAGCACGCTGGTCGCCACAATCACGCAGTCGTCCCGGTTGGCGAAGGCGTCTTCCGCCTGATGCCGCTGTTCTTGGCTCAGCGAGCTGTGCGTCACGAACGCCGTCACCCCCAGCGTCCGCAGCTCCTGTCCCAGCCGCTCGGCCTTCGCCCGGCTGTCGATGAAGACCAGGCGTTTTTCCCCCCGGTGCAGACGGGAGATGACAATCGCGGCGTTCTCGACCGAGCCGACATGGTCCAGCTTCACCTCGGCGGGGGCTGTCGCGCCGGCGGGGGGTAGAAACACGCCGCGCGGCCGCTGGGGGCAACCCCCCGCCAGCCAGTCGACCAGGGCTTCGGGATTTCCCACCGTGGCCGACAGGCCGATCCGTTGCAGCTCGCGTCCGGCCAGCCGCGATGCCCGTTCGAGAACCGACAGCAGGTGCCAGCCCCGGTCATCCCCGGCGAAGGCGTGGATCTCGTCGATGATCACCACCTGCAGCCCGGCAAACAGCCGGCGGGCGTCGACCGTGGGGGAGACCAGCATCACCTCGAGCGATTCGGGAGTCGTCAGCAACAGATCGGGGGGCTCGCGCAGGATGCGGCGGCGGGGCCCCGCCGACACATCGCCATGCCACACGTCGGCCCGCCGTCCCAGCAGCCGGCAGTAGCGATCGAGCCGGGTCGAGAGATTGTTGAGCAGCGCCTTGATCGGACAGAGATACAAGACACTCAGTCCCGACCACTCTTCCGCCAGCATCCGCGAGACGACGGGAAAGAACGCCGCCTCGGTCTTGCCCCCGGCGGTCGGGGCCAGCACGATCAGATGCTGCCCCTTCAGGATGGGAGGAATGACCGCTTCCTGGAACGGCCGCAGCGACCGCCAACCCAGACTGTTGACGATGTGATGCTGCAGTGCCGGATGCAGTTGGTCGAACGCGCTCACGAGTCCAGCTCGATCTCATCGACATCGGTGGCCCCCATCGCCTGCC
>CAIOTJ010000399.1 GCA_903861195.1 uncultured Planctomycetaceae bacterium
GGTCGGTTGACGAGAGATCCGGAACAGACAGTGGTGCTGAACAAACACCTGGCGGGGGCCCGCTTCAACAGTGTCCATCCCGCAGGTGTGCAGTTCCTGTTGGGGATGGGAGCGTGCGTTGTCTGGGCCCGTGGACGACCAGCGGGTGTATCGCAGCCTGCTGAACCGGCGGGATGGCGGCGCGAGAGACGAGTCGTAACGGAACGCTCCACGATCACCCGGGCCGAGCGGTCGTGGCGGCTGGGGTGGTGGCAGCGGTTGTATCGCCTGGACGGGAGGTGCGGAGCGTGCCGTCCTCGCCTTGCTGCGGTATCGGACGATATCCAACTCAGGAAATCCCGGATGGGAAGGGGGTTGCTTGAGGGATAGTCTATAAAGAGCGACGGACGAAGCACGCCCTATCGCACACCGACCCGAATCGAAACTGGGGATGGGAGACTGCGGCATGACTCTGCGGATCGAAGGCCAGCCGAATTGGAAAGTGACCACCCCCCGCCGCCGACGTGGAGCAGCCGCCGGAACGTCGGCTGAGTCGGTCCTGCCCGCCTGCCTGCAGGATGGTGTGATTGATGGGGAATTCGAGGTGGTCGAGGAGGCGCAACTGCAGGGTCCCGCATTGCAGCCCCCCGCGGCGGCCCGACGGGGAGCGCGGGGGAAGGCCGAGGGGACGGAAGAGTTGACGGTGACGCTCGATCAGCCCGTCGGCGAGCCCTATGTGGTGGTCGCCCGGCAGGAATCGGGGGCGATCTCGTTTCACTTCCCCCAGGCGGCGGAGGTCAAGACTGCGCGCGGGGGGCGACGGGGGGCGAAGTCCACGACACCGCTCGTGGTGAAGATTTCCGTTGGCGGGGGAACGCCTGCGGAGGAAACGCCCGCGGCCCCGCGCCGGCGCGGAACCCGCGGCTTGGTGGACCGGTTGGTGCGGGTGGTGGTGTTGAAGGTGGCGAACGCCGTCGCCGACTACGCGATGGAGGTGCTGGGGCGGAAGTTGGAGGAGCAACTCTGGAAAAACGGCAAGCGGCAGGAAGGCTGGGTGCGGGTGGAACTGGGGGGGAATGGTTCGGTGGCGTATCGTCCCGGACTGCCCGAAGGGGACCTGTCGGGACGGTCTTTGCTGTTGCTGCATGGGACGTTCTCGCATACCGAGGCGGCGTTTGGGGACCTGTTGGGGGACCGCGACACGGCTCTGCGGTTGAAGGCATTCTACGGCGACCGGATCTTCGGCTTCGACCACTTCACGATCAGCAAAACTCCCGGGGAGAATGTCGCCGAGCTGTTGGCCGCCTTGCCCGCCGGGCTGCGATTGACGTGTGATGTGATCACCCATTCGCGGGGAGGCCTGGTGTTGCGGACGCTGCACCAGGAACTGACCCGGGGAAGCCGTCCCGATCCGCGGGTGACGCTGGGACGGGTGGTGTTGGTGGCGTCGCCGAATGGGGGGACTCCCCTGGCGACCCCCGAGCGGTGGGACCAGACGCTGGGCTGGTTCGCCAATCTGCTGGAGATGTTTCCGGAGAATCCTTTCACGACGGCGGCGGGGTGGATTTCGGGGAGCCTGTCGTGGCTGGCGCAGGGGCTCAACCGGAACCTGCCGGGGATCCAGTCGATGGATGCGAATGGGGAGACCGTTCAGCAGTTGGCCCAGATCCCACTGACGTCGAACGACGAATGGTACGGCCTGGTGGCCGACACGCAGGTGCCGGCGAAGAATGGTCTGGCCGCCCGGCTGGCCGACATGGGAGTCGACGCCTTCTTCAAAGGCCCGAATGATTTGGTGGTGCCGACCGAGGGGGGGTATGAATGGGGCGCGTCTCCCCCGGTGGTGATTCCCGACGCGCGGGTGGGGCGATATGGTCCGAAGGGGAACCTGTCGGCCCCGGCCGATGCGCTGGTGATGCACACCACGCTGTTCGCGCAGGCGGATACCCATCGGTTCGTCGCGGATTCGCTGCAGACCCCCGCAATCGAGGCGGCCATCCGCGGAATGCTGCCGCCGTCGCAATTGCCGACGATTTTGCCGGGCATTCAGAGAGTTCCAGCGGCAGCGGCAGCGGCCGAGCCGACCGAACCCAAACCAGCGGCTCCCAGGAAGCCTGACGAAGTGATCTCGGTTCCGAAAATTGTGACTCTGCCGCCCGTGGTGACGATCCGGACCGAGGCTGATGCTCAGGCATGGTCGCGGCAGGATTCGCTCGAGATGATTGTGTTGGAGGTGCCACCGTGTCCGGAGGAGCCATCACAGACCGAGACTTCTGGAACAGGGCAAGTCGACGAGAAGTTGAAAACGGCCGCACAAAAAATCCGGCGGCACGCGCAGCTACTGGCGATGTATGGCGGTGCCAGTGTGGTGGTTCCTTTTCATCTGTTTGGTAAGGACAATGGTGCCGGGGAGCGGTGGCGGCAGATTATTCGCCGGCAAATTTCTGTTTCCAGATTTGCAAACAAGGGGACAAAAGACGCTCCCACCGAGGACGAGATGAAGGAGATGGGGAAACGGCTCTTCGACCAGATGTTTCCTCCTGAAGTCCGGCTGTTGTACGACCAGGCCCGCTACCGGGAACGCAGTCGCAAGCTGAATGTGGTCTTCACGTCGATGATTCCCTGGGTTTCCAATCTCCCTTGGGAGTTCGCGTTTGACGAAATGTTGAACGAGTATGTCTCGGTCACCGACGTGAGATTTGTGCGGGGCGTATTGACCCCGGTGGCGAGTGACCGGATTGAGACTCGGGTTGGTTCGCCCTTGAGGATTCTGTTGGCCACGGCTCAACCCAACGACCAGGCCAAGCTCGATTTGACAGAAGAGATCTCTGGAATCCGAGCTGCGCTTTTCGAGCTCCAGGAGAAGAATCTCGTTTCCATCGAGACCGTCGAGAAACCCACAGTCGAGGGTTTGCATGACGCCGTACGCAAGGCACAGTATGGCGAAATCGACGTCGTGCACTTCATGGGACACGGCGATTACGACGAGGAGAAGCGAGAGGGTTGCCTCCTGTTTGAAAACGGCGATGGAACGACCCATAAAGTCTTCACCGAGCACCTGTGTGCGATTCTGCGCAGCCGAGGCATCAAGGTTGTGTTCCTGAACGCCTGCCAAACTGCTCGGGGAGGTTTTGATGACACGGGGTACAACCACAACAAGGGAGTGGCTCCTGGTCTGGTGGCCGGAGGAATTCCCGCGGCCGTGGCGAACCAGTACTCGGTGTTCGACAACGCCGCCGTCAACTTCGCCCAAGTCTTCTACCGGTGCCTGGCCCAAGGTCTGGCTCTGGGTGATGCGGCTCGCGAGGCCCGCATTTCACTGCGGTTTTCCAATCCCAATTCCAAGGTGTTCGATTGGGGCGTCCCCGTGCTCTTCACCCGCAACCCCGATGCCGTGTTGTGCTCGCGACGGTGATCACCGGGCGGACGTGAGTGGTCTGGCCGGCGATTGGTGGCAGACTCTGTTCTGAAGGCTGGCGGCGAGACTTGGGAATCTCCCCGTCATCATGGTGTGCCGGCGGCGGTCGGAGCACCGTGCCGGGCCCGCAGCCGGATCACATCGTCGTGCGTCCGGCGTTCCCAGCCGGTCACCGTTCCCTCGTCATTCATCTGTGGGAAGACGTAGACCGGGGTCAGCACCGCCTCCCAGCCCTCGGCGGTGGGGGAGACCGTCACCTCGAGATGGCCGTAGTGCTTGCCTCCCGAGACCAGCCGGCGTCCCTGCCAGACTTCGGGGGCGTTGACGTGCGCCAGGAACTTGCGCCAGGGATTCTCGGCCCCCGGGACCGGTCCCCGCAGACCATCGCCCCCGACCCCCACGTCGTACAGGTGGAGGGTGTGTTCCTGGGTGTCCCCAGCGGGCAGGATTTCTTCGCCGGTCGCCTCGGAACGTTCCCACATCTCGTCATGCCCGCTGAAGACTGCGTCGACGCCGTATTTCAGCAGGGTGGGCAACAAGACCCGCAAGGGGCTGCCGGGGTGCCCCTGGAAGTTGGGATGGTCGAGCGGCAGGCTGTGCATACCCGAGCCGACCATCGAGTGGTGGAACTGCACGAAGGTGAATTGCGATCTTTGCTGGGCGTCGGCCAACTGCGCTTCCAGCCATTCGAACTGCTCCGAGCCGGGGTTGAAGTCCGGAGCCTGGCTGGCCTGCAGATTGAAGTTCGTATCGCGCGGCGACTGGTGAGGTGAGCCGTCGCTGGTGTCGAGGCAGACGAGACTGATCGGGCCATAGTCGACCCGGTAGTACCGGCCCACATGTTCGCGCTGCCGGGCGCCGTTGTTGGGGGTTTCGAAGTAGGTGAGGTACTTCGACACGGCGAAGTTGACGGCGGGAATGGCGTGCCCGCCGCCGGGACCGGCATAGTTCTCGTGGTTCCCCAGGGCGGGAAAGAGAGGGACCCGCGAGGCCAGTTGGCCGTATTCCCCCGCGTTGTGCCGCCAGAACTCGTCCCAGTCGCGCTGCTCGCCTCCGTTTTCGACCAGGTCCCCCACGACGCAGACAAAGTCGGGCTGGGCGGCGGCCATCACCTTGAGGTTCTCGCGGTAGCCGTCGGTCTGGTTGGCGGGGTAGCGCACCTGCGCCCGGGGCCGGTTGCTGCCTGGACTGGCGGGCCATTCGACTCCCGGGAGAGTGGATGACTCGGGCTCGGTTTCGGAGTCGGAATAGACCACGAAGCGGATCGGCTGGTCGGCCTCGGGAGTGGTTTTGAAGTCTCCTTCAAAAGGGTCGTGGCCGGGCTGGGTGACGGTGTATTCGTAGCGGGTGCCCGGCTGGAGACCGGACAGGCGCACGCGGTGCCGGAAGAGCGCTCGTTCGCGCGGCTGGGGGAACTCGGGCTTCCAGGGGTTGTCTTGCAGCGCCTCGGCCAGTTGGCTGGTGCTCTTGAATCGCCGTTCCCCCGTGGGGGTGTTGAGGCGGACGGTTCCGGACGTGGGACGCTCGGCGAACCACAGCAGGGTCATGCCGTCGGGGGTGGGGTTCTGCACATAGGGGAGGACGGGAAGTTCGTCGGCAGAGGTTGGTCTGGGCATCGTCCACCCGACCAGTACCAACAACAGCAGAGTCCGCCAGCCGCATCGATCCATGACCTGCATCACCGGGAGAGAAATCCATCGTTGGGCCGCGCGACTGGTGCGCCAAGCAATCGGGAACCGAAAAAGAGACGAACGGCCTGCGTTTGAGCCCAGGGTCCCGCCAGGCCCCGGTAGTCAATTGTATCCGGCCCGCTGGGGATCGGGCAGACCAGACACCCTCGAAACGGGGGCTGGGTTGGCGGGGGCGGGAAACCCGCTCGGCCCGGCAGTCTGAGTCGAGAGAGCGGACTGCCAAATCGGTCGGGGGCTGACTAGACTTCTTTGAAGTGTTGCGGCGGCGCCGCTGTTCTGCCGTCATTTCTGCCGTTGGGAGGTTCTGCGGATGACTCGAGCCAAGTTGTTGCTGGGAGCGTGGTTGGGGCTGGTGGTTGCGGCCGGGGCGGGGGCCCAGGACAAGGTCGCCGCCGAGAATGCGAAGGCACCCGATTTCAAGCTGAAGGCCTCGGATGGCAAGGAATACGCCCTGAAGGATCTGGCGGGGAAACAGGCGGTGGTGATTGCCTGGTTCCCGAAGGCGTTCACCGGGGGCTGCCGGCTGGAATGTCTGTCGATGAAGGAAGCGGGAGAGCAGATCCGCAAGTACAACGTGGCCTACTTCACCGCCAGCTGCGACGACCTCGAAACCCAGATGAAGTGGGCCAAGGAACTGCAGCTCGACTACCCCGTGCTGAGCGATCCCGGGAAGACTGTCGCCAAGGCCTACGGAGTGGTGCATGAGGGACGCGAGGTCCCCGAGCGCTGGACGTTTGTGATCGACAAGGAGGGGGTCATTCGGCACATCGACAAGAAGGTGCAGACCAAGACCCATGGCGAAGACATCGTCAAACTGCTGGAGCAGTTGGGAGTGGAGAAGCGGAAGTAGGGGCTGCACGAAGGCACCGCCCACCGCCGGCCTGTGGGTCCGATGGCGGGCGGTTGGTATTTACCTCCCGTTGCGGTTGACACGAAACGGTCTGTGGACAGGTTGGCATTGTGTGGACGAAGTTCAAACACCTGCTGGAGTTGATTCGGTTCAGCCATACGCTGTTCGCGTTGCCGTTCGCGCTGCTCTCGGCGGCCCTGGCGTGGCGGCTGAACCTGCGGGAGGGGGGGCTGATTCGCCCGCAGGAGGTTGTTGGCATTCTGCTGTGCATGGTTTTCGCCCGCTCGGCGGCGATGGCGTTCAACCGGCTGGTCGACCGGGGAATTGATGCCGGGAACCCGCGTACGGCGGGCCGACACATTCCGGCGGGGTTGTTGAGTGTGGGGACCGTGGCGGGGTTTCTGGTGGCCTGTTGCGGTGGATTTGTGGCTGCGACGCTGCTGTTCCTGCCGAATCGTTGGCCCTTGTGGCTGTCGGCTCCGGTCTTGCTGTTTCTCTGCGGCTACTCGTATGCGAAGCGGTTCACCCAGTGGTGCCACTATTGGTTGGGAGCCGCCTTGATGCTGTCGCCCGTTGCCGCGTGGATCGCGCTGCGGGGGGAAGTGGCGTGGCCCCCCGTCTGGCTGGGCCTGGCGGTCTTCTTTTGGGTGGGGGGCTTCGACATCATTTACGCCTGTCAGGATGTTGAGTTCGACCGCGAGCGGGGTCTGTTCAGTCTGCCGGCACGAATTGGCGTTTCCCGGGCTTTGAAGCTGGCGATGGTCAGTCATGCCCTGATGCTGGTGTGTCTCGCCGCCTTATGGGTTTCGGCGGGGCTGGGGCCGGTGTTCCTGGCCGGCATTGTGGGAGTGGCGCTGTTGCTGGCGTACGAGCATTCGCTGGTGAAGCCCAATGATCTGGGACGGGTGAATCTGGCGTTCTTTCATGTGAATGCCGTGGTGAGCGTCGGCCTGCTCGTGCTGGGTTTGGCCGATCTGTGGTGGACTGGGCGAACGGATGCGGTTCCCGTCCCTGCCGCAGCCACCCGGGTCTGGTGGCCGGAGGTTGGTCGTGTGGCGGGGGCTGAGACCGCCGCCCACGGGACTGAGGGAATTTCTCGAGAAACCTGAACCTCACCCAGCGCGGCGCGGGTGCCGCGGAGGGGCCGGGGGACGGAGTGCGTCAAACCGTAGTGGAGCCGAGCCGAGTCATGATCACCGCATCGCGGACCGCCCGTCTGAACGACATTGAAGCCAAGGTTCGGGCTGGCGAACGGGTTTCGTACGAAGAGGGGGTGTTTCTGGCCGAGGAGGCCGACCTGCTCTCGCTGGGTCGGATGGCCAACCTGATTCGTGAGCGGAAGAACGGCAACTTCGCCTACTACAACACGAACGTGCATTTGAACCCCACGAACGTGTGTGTTTATCGGTGCGTCTTCTGTGCCTTCCGGTCGGACCTCAAGTCGGCCAAGGGATACACCTTCAGCGACGACCAGATTCGCGAGCGGGTGGCCGAGGCGAAGGCGATGGGGGCCACCGAAATGCATGTGGTGGGGGGGTTGCATCACCAGAAGTCGTTCGATTGGTATGTGAACATCGTGCGGGTGATCCACGAGGCGTGGCCCGAGCTGCACATCAAGGCGTGGACGGGGGTGGAGATCGACTGGTTCAGCTTCCTCACCAAGCAGCCGGTGCGGTGGGTGCTGGAGCAGTTGAGGGAAGCGGGGCTGGGGAGCATGCCCGGGGGCGGGGCCGAGATTTTCCATCCTGAAGTGCGCGACAAGATCTGCGAGCACAAGGCGGATGGCGAGGGGTGGCTGAACATCCATCGCGAAGCCCATCGTCTGGGGCTGCGGACCAACGCGACGATGCTGTATGGACATATCGAACAGCCTTGGCACCGGGTCGACCATCTCTGCCGATTGCGGGATCTGCAGGACGAGACGGGGGGCTTTCAGACCTTCATTCCCCTGGCGTTCCATCCCGAGAACACCGGGCTCGACCATCTGCCGGCACCCAGCGGGCTGACCGACCTCAAGGTGATGGCGTTGTCCCGGATCCTGCTCGACAACTTCGATCACATCAAGGCGTATTGGATCATGCTGGGCGAGAAGACCGCCCAGACGGCGCTCAGCTTTGGGGCCGATGATCTGGACGGCACAGTGATCCACGAGTTGATTTACCATGATGCCGGGGCGAAGACCCCCCAGGGGCTGACGGTGCCGCAACTGCACCGGTTGATTCGCGAGGCGGGGCGGGAACCGGTTGAACGAGACACGCTGTACCGGCGGGTGTTGCGCGACGAAGGGGGTGCGGCGTGGCGACTGGGCGAGCCGATTGTGACGGGCCGATAGGGGATTGCCGCGCGGGCCCGGTCGGGATGGAGCCGGTCGGGATGGACACAGTCGGGATGGCGCCGGTCGAGCGGCTATTGGATTGCGCGCCTGGGCCGTGTCTTGGGGAGGCGTTGTTCCGGCGAAGGGTCAGCGGTTCGTCTCGCGGGAGACGGTCGCGACTCAGGTGACCGAGTGGATCAGCATGAGGTCGTGACCCACGTTCGATGCGGCGGACGACGTGACGAGTAGGACCTTCGAGCCCTTGGTCAGCAGTTGTTCTTTGCGGCCCCAGTCGGTGATGAACCGCAGAATTTCTTGCGGTGATTTGTCTGCGATGGGGGTGGCCATGGGGGTGATGCCCCAGCAGAGGGTCAACTGGCGGGCCACGGCCGGTTCGATGGTGAGAGCGATCACTGGTGTCAGGCCCCGCAACCAGGAGAGGGCCAGCGCGGTCTTGCCGGTCCTCGTCACCACCACAATCAAGTCGGCGCTCAACTGCCCGGCCGCCTGGACCGCTCCAAACGTGACCGCCTCGGTGACCGCCAGAGCCCGGGAGCGGAGTTCGCCCGCGGGATCGACGGGGCGGCTGGGGGGCAGTACCCGTTCGGCCTCACGGGCGATGCGACTCATCATCCGCACGGTGTCGAGAGGGTAGGCCCCGATGGCGGTCTCGCCCGAGAGCATCACGGCATCGGTGCCGTCGAGCACGGCGTTGGCCACATCGGTCGCCTCGGCCCGGGTGGGCAGGTTATTGTTGGTCATGCTTTCGAGCATCTGCGTGGCGGTAATGACCGGCACGCGGTGCTGGTTGCAGAGCCGGATGATCCGTTTCTGGAGGATCGGAACCTGGGCGAGGTCGGCCTCGACTCCCAGGTCGCCACGGGCCACCATCACCACGTCGGTCAGGTCGAGGATCTGGTCGAGTTCCTGGACCGCCTCGACCTTTTCGATCTTGGAGACGACCCAGGGAACCCGGGTCGGTTTGAGGCGGGCGATTTGTTCGCGCAGGTCTTCGAGATCGCGGGCCGCGCGGACGAACGACAGGCTGATGAAGTCGATCTCGTTCCGCAGGGCCCAGGCGAGGTCGGCGAGGTCTTTGTCGGTGAGGCTGGGGGTGCTGAGGGAGACCCCGGGCAGGTTGACCCCCTGTCGGCTGCGGATCTCTCCCGGCTGTTCGACCACGCAGATCACGCGGTCGTTCGCGGGGGACTTCGAGGTCACCCGCAGGGCCACGCTGCCGTCCGCCAGCATCACCCGGTCATCCATCCGCAGGTCATCGATCAGCTTTTCGTATGTGCAGGTAAAGACCCGGGGATTGGAGGGGTCGGGTGTCCGGGCGAAGATGAATTCCTGCCCGAGCTCGCAGTGGGCGGATCCTCCGGGAATCTCTTCGAGGCGGATTTTGGGACCAGCCAGATCTGCGAGGATACCGATCGGCCGATTGAGCTGCCGGGAGACGTCGCGGATGGCGGCGACGATGCCGGCGAGCCACTCGTGCTGGCCGTGGGCGAAATTGAGTCGGAAGACGTCGACTCCGGCCTCGACCAGTTGCTTCAGCCGGGCGGGGTCCTGAATGGCGGGGCCGACCGTGGCGACGATCTTGGTCTTGACGAAAGTAGGCTGTTCGCGGGGGGTGGACATGACGGTGCTTTCCGGGTGGCGGTGAACCTGGAGTATCGTTCAAACGGCGGCCGTGGGCCAGTCCGGGCGGGGGGCCCGTTCCCAGGGGGGAAGTGGGGGTGCTGGCCAGTTCTCATCCCGGAAGGAAAACGCTTTTATTCAGGCGGGATGTTTTCTTGTCAGGTTCCGCGGGGCGGGATCGGCAACCCACCCGAGCCTGTAGAACAAGGCCCTCTGCGCCGTTACCATGCAGTGGGGAACACGAGCATGGAACCGCGTGGGTGTGGAACCTGCGGCGAACATGTGTGGCAGGAGCGGGGGAAGGGGTGGGATGAGAGAGTTCTGGCACAAGTTGCGGCAGGTGAATCTGTCGGTGTGGAAGGAGCTCTTGGGGCCCACTCTGGTGCTGGGCTTCCTGTGGCTGATGGTCAGTACCTCGACCACGGTCTTTATCGCCTGGCAGGATCGGATCTATGACGGGTTGCTGGTGGACAATGTCGGCCAGATTCGGAAGATCAGTGATTTGCAGAGTTCGGTGTGGGAGCTGCAGTCAGCCTGTCAGCGGTACCTGTTGACAATTCCCGGCGTGCCGAGCTTTGAGGGGGTCAGGCCGAGCGACGGGAAACGCCGGCAGACCCGCGAGCGGGATCTGGAGGAAGTGGCGCAGGCGAACCGCAAGCTGGACGGGTTGCTGGCGGAGTGGCGGAAGATGTCGGGGGCTGAACATCAGGCCGACATCCAAAACGTTCTGGAGGTCAGCCAACAGATGAGGAAGTTGATCTCGGGTCCGGGAGAGGCAACTGTGGCGCTGCAGCGGGAACTGCTGGCCCTGGCCCAGGGGGCGGATGGGAGGCTGGCGGTGTTGCAGGAGGCCCATTCCGATGACGTATCGAAGCGCAACAGCGAATTTCAGTCCTGGACCCGGATTGTGCTGGGGTTGCGGCAGTTCTTCAACCTGCTGGGTCCGGTGTTTGGGGTGTACCTGGGCTATCGGGCGGCATCGCGGCTGCGGAGGCAGATTTCCCGAATCACCCTGCGGTTGGGAGCCGACGAGGTGCCCCTGGGGGCGGTCGACCTGATACCCGACTTCGCCGCCGACCCCGCCGATCTCGATTCGCTGGAAATCCAGGTGGGCCGGGTGGAACAGCGTCTGAAGTCGACCCTGCAACAACTGCATCAGGTTCGACAGGAGGTGATTCGGGGGGAGCGGCTGGCGGCCGTGGGGCAGTTGGCGGCGGGGGTCGCGCACGAGATTCGCAACCCCCTGACGACGGTCAAACTGCTGGTGCAGACCGGGTACGCGGTGAACCAGTTGGAGCAGCCGTCCCTGACCAGCCGCGAGCAGCAGCAGCGGCTGATCATTGACGAGATCGACCGGATGGAGCGGACCATCCAGAGTCTGCTGGAGTTTGCCCGCCCGGCCTCTCCGAGGCGGGAAGTTCATGATCTGTGCGCGACCCTGCGGCGGGTGGTGAACCTGGTCGAGGCCCGGGCGACGCAGCAAAATGTGGCGTTGTCTCTGACCCTTGGCGTTCAGCCCCTGGAGTTCCTGGGAGATCGGGAACAGATGCTGCAGGTGTTCGTGAACCTGTTTCTGAACGCGATCGACGCCATGCCGGACGGGGGGCGACTGCAGGTGCAGGCCAGGTGTGTGCACACGAACGGGGCCCACACGAACGGGGCCCACACGAACGGGGCCGGCCAGGCCCCCTGGCTCGAAGTGACGGTTTGTGACGACGGACCGGGAGTTGCGCCGGAAATTCTGGACCACCTGTTCGAGCCGTTCGTGACCTCCAAGGAGCGGGGCACGGGTCTGGGGCTGGCCGTCTCGAACCGGATTGTCCACGAGCACCAGGGGACCATCACGGTCGTCGGCAATCCGGAGGGCGGAGCCCGGTTCGTGGTCACACTGCCAGCGCAAATCACCGCCAGCCTCGTTGAGGTCGGCAGTTTCCAGGGAGAGTGATGGAATGTTCAAGCTGTTGGTCGTGGACGATGAACCGGGAATCCGCTTCGGCATAGGACAGGTCTTCGCGGCGGAGTCGGAAGAGGTCACGGTGCTGCAGGCCTCCAGCGGCGAAGAGGCGGTGAGCCTGCTGCGGGCCGAGTCGCCCGATGTGATCCTGCTCGACATCCGGCTGGGGCTGCAGGATGGACTGCAGGTCTTCGACCGGCTGCGCGAGGTCGATCCGCGGTGTGTGGTGATCTTCATCACCGGGCACGGTACCGCCGAGACGGCCATCGAGGCGATGCGCAAAGGTGCCTACGACTATTTCATCAAACCCCTCGACGCGGGGCAGTTGCGGGATGTGGTGCGGCAGGCGGCCGAAGTCGCCCGCGCGATGCGCCAGCCAGCACTGTTCAAGGATGGTACCACTGAGGATTCGGCCGACATTCTGGTCGGATCGAGTGCTGCGATGCGACAGGTCTTCAAGCAGATTGGCCGGGTCGCGGCGCAGGATGACTGCGTGCTGATCCTGGGGGAGGTGGGGACCGGCAAGGAACTCGCCGCGCGAGCCCTTTACCAACACAGCCTGCGCCGCGAGGGACCGTTCCAGATCATGCATTGCCTGGGCCGCACTCCCCAGCAGATCGAGGGGGTCCTGTTTGGCCACGAGGTGGGGGCCTACCCGGGCGCCGAACGCCGACGGATCGGCAAGCTCGAACAGGCCGCGGGAGGAACCCTGCTGATTGACGAGGTGGGGGAACTCCCCCCCGATGCGCAGGCCAAGTTGCTGCGGGTGCTTGAGCAGCGGCAGTTTGAGAGAATCGGTTCGTCCGAGACCATCGCCAGCGATGTGCGCATTGTTGCCTGCTCCAACCAGAATCTCGAAGAGCTGGTGGACGCGGGAAAGTTCCGCAAGGATCTCTATTTCCGGCTGCGCGGCCTGCTGATCCAGCTGCCTCCCCTGCGCGAGCATCCCTCCGACATCCCGGAGCTGGCCCACTATTTCCTGTTTCGCATCAATCGCCAACTGCGAACCGCCGTCCATTCGATCGATGAGGAAACGGTCGAGCGGCTGCAGTGCTATTCCTGGCCGGGCAATGTGCGGGAACTGCAGAGCGTGATCCGCGAGGCGCTCATTCGCTCGTCGGGTCCTGTCCTGCTTCCCGAATGTCTTCCCCAGGATCTGCTGCGCGCGGCCGACATCGAAGCATTCCCCGAGACCGACCCCACGGTGGCCGATACCTGGGACGAGCTGGCCCGTCAGGTGGAGACCTGGCTCAAGACCGATGAGCGGGGTTTGTACCGCAAGGCCCTGCGGTATTTCGACCGCATCCTCGTGAGCGGAGCCCTCAAGAAGACTCATGGCAACCAGGCCATCGCCGCCGAACTGCTGGGGTTGAGCCGGCCCACCCTGCGCGGCAAGATTCGCGTCATGCGCCGTGATGACCCGGAGGTGGACTGAAACCGCCGTGAGCTCCACCGCCAAGATCCGCCACCTGGTCGCCCGCGAGATTCTCGACAGTCGCGGCCGCCCCACCGTCGAAGTCGAAGTCCATTGCGAGTCGGGTGCCTGGGGCCGGGCCAGCGTTCCCAGTGGGGCCAGTACCGGCCAGTTCGAAGCCCACGAACTGCGCGATGGCGATCCCGCCCGGCACGATGGCCTGGGGGTTCGCCGCGCTGTTGCTGGGGTTGTGCGCGAACTCGAACCTGTCTGCCGCGGTCTCGACCCCGCCCATCAGTCCGCACTGGATGCCCGTCTGCGGGAGTGCGATGGCACGCCCCACAAGTCGCGCCTCGGGGCCAACGCCCTGCTGGGGGTTTCCCTGGCGGCGGCGCGGGCGGCGGCCGCCGCCCACGGGGTCCCGCTGGTAAGGCACCTGGCCCGGCTCTGGCAAGAGACCGCCGCTCCCGAACCCCCGCCCCCCTCTCCGGCCTCCGGCGGCGCAGCGTCACCGCGGCAATTCGACTCGCGGCTGGGGGGCGAACTGTTGATGCCCCTGCCGATGGTCAACATGATCTCGGGGGGGCTGCACGCCGGACGCAATCTCGATCTGCAGGACTGGCTGATTCTGCCGGTGGGGGCTGGCTCGTATCACCAGGCGCTCGATTGGATTGTGCTGGTCTACCGCCGGCTGGGAACCGTGTTGAAGGCACGGGGACTCGAGGGAACCCTGGTCGGCGATGAAGGGGGCTACGGTCCCCGCGTGGCCGACAACGAGACTCCCCTGGCACTCATCGTCGAGGCGATCGAACGGGCGGGGCTGCGCCCGGGAGCTGACGTGGCCCTTGGGCTGGATGTGGCCAGCACGCACTTCTTCCGCGGCGGCACATATCAGCTCGCCGCCGGTGGAGGCCAGACACTCTCGGCCAGCGGGATGGCCGAGCTGCTGGAATCGTGGGTCGACCGCTACCCCATCATCAGTATCGAGGACGGTTGTGCCGACGATGACTGGGACGGCTGGCAACACCTCACCCGGCGCCTCGCCTCGCGCGTCCAGCTGATTGGCGACGACCTGTTCGTGACCAATCCTGGGCGAATCCGCGAGGGAATCGGGCGGCAGTGCGCCAACAGCGTGCTGATCAAGCTGAACCAGATTGGCACTCTTTCGGAAACGCTGCAGGCGCTGCGGCTGACCCTGGCGGCGGGATATCGCCCTGTCGTGTCGGCCCGCAGTGGGGAAACCGAAGATGACCTGCTGGCCGACCTCGCCGTCGCCACGGGGGCCGGGCAGATCAAGATCGGTTCGATCGTCCGCAGTGAACGTCTCGCGAAGTACAACCAGCTGCTGCGGCTGGAGGAGCAGTTGGGTACCGGGGCGGGTTGGCTGGGGGGCCGGCTGTTCGACTCCTTCACCCCCTGACCGCACCTCGGCGACACGCCGGTGTTCGGTCCCGCCGCATCGGCCCGATCTTCGTGACGGGTTCCGGCCTTCAACCGCGCGCGAGCGAGACAGGGCCGGATCGCCACGTGGTCCGATCGCACCACTTCGCGCTCCTCGGCCGTCGCGTTACCCTGTGGGCTCAAACCGAACCTTGTTCCCCTTGCAGGAGTGCACACGATGGGTGCCGAGCAGCGTGCCAAAGATCTGGGTCTGGAGTTTCCCGCGCAGACCCCGGGCTATCTCAATCTCTGCGTGAAGACCGGCAACCTGCTGATGACCTCGGGGCATGTCAGTGACATGAAGGGGATTCTCGGTTCGAATCTGACCACGCAGCAGGGGTACGAGGCGGCCCGGCAGTGCGCGGTCAAGATCCTGCAGTCGGTGCATCACCGGCATGGTACCCTCGACGGATTGAAGGTGCTGAAGGTGCTGGGTTGTGTCTACTCGGCCCCCGACTTCGTCGAGCAGCACCTGGTGATCAACGGCTGCTCCGATTTGTTCCACCAGGTTTTTGGGAAAGAAACCGACGGCTACCACGCCCGCAGCGCGCTGGGCTTCGCGGCGCTTCCCACCGGGGCCGCCGTCGAGGTTGAGGCGATCTTCGAAATTGCCTGACCGCGATACACCCTGACCGCGACACGCCCTGACTGCGGAACTCAGGGGGTGGGGTGAGCAGAAGCCCGGGCCCGGCATTCTCAGCGGGGGGCCGCGCCGGGCCCGGCCCCGCGGGCCTGGGGGACCGCGGCGTCCGCGGCGGGGTTGTCGTGGGCGGCGATCTCGGCCGCGGAGGGGCGGGTGATCCAGACCAGCCCCTGCAACAGCAGGAACAGGCCGAACGGGGTGAAGACCAGGGCCACCAGCGCGA
>CAIOTJ010000400.1 GCA_903861195.1 uncultured Planctomycetaceae bacterium
GCCGACGTGGTGGCCATGGTGATCGGGCTTTGACCGTGGGGACAAAGACCCTCGGCCTTCGCCACAAACCTCTCGCCAACCAACCGCCTACCTCGCAGAGGTGACTTCTCTCGGCCCCGGGTTGCCGCCTCAGCGGCAACCCGGGGTACGCGAGCCCCAACAGGACCTGAACCCTGAAAGTGGTTCCTTTCGTCGCGGGCGCGCTCAATGATCGATCCCTGATCATCAGGCAGGGCGTGGAAAGCAATCCTTACAGGATAGAGATCGTGATGGGGATGGCACCCTGGGGTAGTCGCCTGCGCGACAACCCCAGGCTGAGGGAAGTATCCCCTACGGGGAAGTATTTGGGTGGGCGAGGTGGATGCAGGTGCGAACTGTACGAACTCGCGGCAGGATCACTGGATCGATCATTTTCGTGATACGATGAGCAATGATGTGAAAATTTTTTTGAGCCCCCTTAGTGCGTCATCGCATAGGTGATGACGTTGATGCCGAACGGGTACGACCACTTCTCGGAGAATTCCTGGAAGTACTCTTTGCTCTCCCCTTCGCGCTCCCAGCCGTCGCCGATGTCGTTGTTCTGGCAGAACAGGGCGACCAGCCGGCCGGCGTCGTCGAAATAGCCGTGGAAGTGGGGGCCTTCATCCCCCTCGGGGTCGCCGTGCCAGTATTCGAACCGGTCTCCCCGCTGCCAGGCGAGAATGCTGGGGACCTGGGGCAGGGCCTGCAGGTCGTAGACGATGTGAAAGATCTCGTGCTCGAGAGTCAGTTCGCGCGGTTGGCGATCGGGGAAGACCTGCTGCATGACGCGCTGCACATGCCGCCAGGCGGCAGGGGTCCAGAAGTCGTCGGCCATCAGGAAACCCCCGCCCAGCAGGTACTTCCGCAGGGCGGCCGCCTCCTGGGAGTCGAGGTCCATGTCCTGCACGTTGGTCATGAAGACGAACGGGTAGTCGAACAATTCCGGGTCGGTCAGCCGGAAGACCTTGCCCAGCGGATCGGTGGCAATGGTGGTCAATTGCTGCAGGCGGAACGAGAAGTTCCAGTCGCAGTCGGGGAAGTCGTTGCTCCACGAAACCCCCATCCGCCCCCCGCCCCCCCGGGAATCGAACTGGATGCGGGCGAAGGTGAAGACGTCGGTTTCAAATCCCTTGGGGTTTTCCCACATCGGATAATCGGCCCGGTTGGCGGCGGGGGCCCGGCCGCGCCCGCCCGGAAAGCCCCCGCCAAACCCACCCCCGCCGAATCCACCCCCACGGCCCCCTCGCCCACCCCCCGGAAACTGGGCGAACAGCAAGGTGGCACCCGCCAGCAGCAGAACGGTCCCCAGGGCCAGCCAGGGAGACCGTCGCCGCAGGGTGAAGCGTGGGAAGGGATTCATCTGGGAAGAGTCACGGGAGAGGGGGGGGTTACGCCCCGATCCGATGCGAGCGGACTACGTCCCAGTCGACATCGATTCCCAGGCCGGGACGGTCGGTGATGGTCACCAGGGGGCCGCGGATGTCGATGGGGTTTTTGGCGATCCGGACTTCATGGTAGTCGGGGCCCAGCATATCGCCGGGGTATTTTTCGACCTGCATGTTGGGGCAGCCAATCACCAGGTGGGCCATGGCCGCACAACCCACGTCCCACTCGAGATTGGAACCGATGCTGCAGGCCACCCCGTGCCGGCCGGCGAACTCGACAATCTGCTTGGACCGGCCAATTCCCCCGTTCTTGCCCGGATAGACGCTGATCACGTCGCACGCCTTGTGCCGGATGAGTTCCTCGGCATCCACCAGGTCGAACACCATGTCGTCGGCCATCACGGGGACCTGCGTGGTGCTGCGCAGCCGGGCCAGGCCCGAGAAATCGCCATCGGGGGTCGGCTGCTCGATGAGGGCCAGTTTCAAGGGTTGCATCTGGCGGACACAGGCGATGGCGGTCTCGACATCCCAGCCGCAGTTGGCGTCGATCACAATCGGCATGTCGGGACCGATGGTTTCGCGGACGATGCGGACCCGTTCGAAATCTGTGTCTGCCGGGCCCCCCACCTTCACCTTGATGGTGGTGAAGCCCTCTTCGACCAGTTCGCGGGCGCGGTTGCGGGCCCGGTCGGGGTCGTAGGCCCCCATCGAGAACCGGCAACGGACGGTGAGGGGGCGGGCGGGGCCCCCCAGCAGTTGGTAGACCGGCTGTTGGGCCTGTTTGCCTTTGATGTCCCAACAGGCCATCTCGATGGCCGCCTTGGCGAACCAGTTGTGGCGGCAGGTCAGTTCCAGCCGGCGGTCGATCTCGGCGATGTCGGTTGGGTCAGCCCCCACGACGGCCGGGCCCATCAGGTGATCGATGATGGTCTGGGCGCTCCAGACGGTCTCGCCGCTCCAGCGGGGCATGACGGTCGCCTCTCCCACTCCCTCGATGCCGGCATCGGTTCCGATGCGGACCAGCACATAGTCCGACACATTGTGCTGGCCAAGAGCGGTGATCATCCGCCGGGCGGGTTTGAGGGGAATGCGGACGGGAATGGTTTCGACGTGGGTAATGCGCATGGTCGGGCGGGAGTACGTGGGAGACCAGGGGAGGGGGGGGTGGGAAGCCGCTATCGACCTGCTTATACTCATCCGTCACGCTCATCGCCACCTCCATCCGGCAGACTCTGCCGACCACCGGCCGTCATGACCCGTATCTTTTCGTCGCTGGCCATCCTCTGTCTGCTGGCCTTGTGCTCTTCGTTCTGGCTGGGATGGTCGATTGGCGATGCCCGGGTGAATGATCCGGTCATTCAGTCGCGGGTGACCATGCACCTGCTGTTCGCGGTGGGTTCGCTGGTGTTCGCCGTGCTGGTGCACGCCCTGGTGTTGACCTACTTCATGGGGACGGGGCGGTGGCTGGAGGAGACCTGCAACGCCTACCGGCTGGGGAGTGAGTGGCAGACCAAGAGCAAGGGGATGAAGTTCCGGATGTACCCGGCCCTGACCCTGTGTCTCGTGCTGCTGATCACCACGGGGGGCTATGGAGCGGCAGCCGACCCGGCCAGTGCTTTGGGTTTCCAGGGGTACGGGCCGTTCACCGCCCGGCAGGTGCACCTGGGAATTGCCTTCACCACCATTGTCATCAACACGGTGGTGAGCGTGTTTGAATTTCTGGCCCTGCGGCGGAATGGGCAGTTGGTGGAGGATGTGCTGGGTCGGGTGCGACAGATCCGCCTGGATCGCGGGCTGCCGGTGGAATGACGCCCTGCGGGTGACGCCCCTCAATTTGATGCCGGTCGCCGGGTGAAAATCGCGGCGGCCAGAACGGACGATATCGCGGCGGCCCCGGCAAGACTGCACGCCCGTCAGGAGGGGTGGGTGACGGTGGGGGCCGCGTCGAGCCGGGACTGGGCCAGTTCGGCCCAGGGGCCCTCGTGATCGTGCTCGAGGTAGGCGGCGAAATGTCGGCAAGCGGCGGCGAATTGCCCCTGTTTCCACAATGCTTCGGCCCGATGGAAGTGGGCTTCGGCATAATCGGGATGCACATTGAGGGCAATCTCGAACGCCAGCAGAGCCTGGTCGGTTTCGTTCAGCCCGGCATGCACGCAGCCAATTTGGGTCCAGGCCTCGGGATAGTCGCGGTCGAGTTCGACCGCCATGTAATAGCGCTCGAGGGCGGCCCGTTCGTGTCCCTGCTGGTAGAGCAGGTCGGCCAACTGAAAGTGGACCTCGGGAAAGTCGTAGTCGAGCATCAGGCTCATACGCAGCGCCTCGATGGCGGAGACCAGTTGCCCCTCGGCCGACAGTCGCTGTCCTTCTTCGAACCATTCCCCCCGACCCCAATGGGTCCGTTCGTCGGGTTGGGGAGAGCCTTCGTCGAGGGCAGGGGGGGGGGCGACTTCCGGCCGGGGGACAGGCTCGAATTCCAACAGGCGTTGACCATTCGGGCTGACCAGCCGTCCGCGGCGATCGCGGTAGGCCAATTCCTTCCGCTGCTCAAGCAGTTCGAGCTGGGTGAGGGCGGCGGTCGAGTCTCCCACCCAGGGGGTCAGTTTCTGCAGGCTGTCGCGGACCTGGGCGGCGGGAATGCCGGCGGCCAGCAATTCGGCCAGCCGCTGGGCCGAGGCGACCTGCCGCAGGTCAAAGTAGGGGAGCCGGTGGACGCGGCGGACCGGCTGGATGAGTCCCAGCCGTTCCCACCGCCGAACCGCCTGCACGCTGACCTTCAGCAATTGGCTGATGGAGGCGGGGGTGTAAATCTGGGCCCGGGTGGCGAGGCGGTCGTCGAGCCCGATGAAGGCGAGCCATTCCGACTCGCTGGCGATGCGCAAGTGCTGCCCCTCGGCCAGGTACCGCTGGGCCTGCTGCAATTTGACCGACGGTCGCCCGTCGGCTTCGAGGGGCCAACCCTCTTCCCCGATGACCAGCAGGGTGGTCTGCCGTCCGACATGTTCGGTGGCGGCTCCGCCGCGACGTTCGACCCATTCCCAAGCTTCGCGGTGGGTCATCGACGCCAGGATGCCGGTGAAGACCACCCGTTCCCCGGCCAGGGAGTTCTGGGCCGCAGCCGATTCGGGCCCCGCCGCAGGCCAGACCTCGGGGGCCGCCGGGGGGGGGGAACCATGAGAATTCTCGGCAGACACGCGGGGGAGAGAGTTGATCTGTGGAAAGGGAGAGTGGCAGGTCCAGAGTGGGCAGAGTATAACAAATTTCCCGGCTCGACAGGGCAATTTGCCTCTGGGAAGAGGTCTCTCGGCGGGACACGAGTCGACCGGGAGAGTTGGGTGGAATTGTCGGGGATTCGTCGGGGATTCGTCGGGGAGGAGCGCGGGCCGGTGCTTCGGCCGGGTTGTGCTTCCCGGTGGCTTTGCGGTTTCCAGAACAACTCGTCGGCCCGACAGCCGTTGGCGGGGGACCAGAGAGCCTCTGGGACCATGCTGATGGCTGTCTCGCGCATCATGTTTTTCTCTCGCCTGACGGACCGTGCGAAACCGGTTCCGTGGCGGGTTTTACTTCTGCTTCAGTCTGCACACATGTCACTGCTTGCCTCTGCTGATCCCACTTTGTGGGCCGCCATTCAACAGGAAGCCAACCGTCAACGGGACGGTCTGGAGCTGATCGCCTCGGAAAACTACACCAGTGCCGCCGTGCTGGAGGCGGCCGGTACGGTGT
The DNA here is from genome assembly GCA_903861195.1 of uncultured Planctomycetaceae bacterium. Lineage (GTDB taxonomy): Bacteria > Planctomycetota > Planctomycetia > Planctomycetales > Planctomycetaceae > UBA10511. The sequence goes on from CAIOTJ010000400.1 coordinate 5,127, forward strand.
TGACCAACAAGTATGCCGAGGGGTATCCCGGGAAGCGGTACTACGGCGGCTGCGAATTCGTCGACGTGATCGAGTCGCTGGCCCGGCAGCGGGCCTGTGCGTTGTATGGAGCCGAGCATGCGAACGTGCAGCCGCACTCGGGCAGCTCGGCCAACATGGCGGTGTACCTGAGCATCCTGCAACCGGGGGATACCTTTCTGGCGCAGAACCTGGCGCACGGTGGGCATCTCACGCACGGAATGAGCCTGAACTTTTCGGGGCAGCTCTACAAGGCGGTGCATTACGGGGTGCGCGAGTCGGATCAGCGGATTGATTTCGACCAGGTGGCCAGCCTGGCCCGCGAGCACAAGCCGAAGCTGATTGTCGCGGGGGCCAGCGCCTATCCGCGTGAGATCGATCATGCGAAGTTCGCGCAGATCGCGCGGGACGTTGGCGCGTTGTTCATGGTCGACATGGCCCACTACTCGGGGTTGGTGGCGGCGGGCATTCACAACAGCCCGGTCCCGGTGGCCGACTTCGTCACCAGCACGTCGCACAAGACGCTGCGGGGTCCGCGGGCGGGGTTCATCCTCACGAAGGAAGCCAATGCCAAGCTGGTCGACAAGTCGGTCTTCCCCGGCATGCAGGGGGGACCGCTGGAGCACATCATCGCCGCCAAGGCGGTCTGTTTTCTCGAAGCGATGCAGCCCGCGTTCAAGGAGTACGCCCGGCAGATCGTGGCGAATGCCCGAACGCTGGCCGAAACGCTGATCGCCGGCGGGCTCTCGCTGGCGACCGGCGGGACCGACAACCACCTGATGCTGGCCGACGTGACCCCGCTGGGTCTGTCGGGGGCGATTGCCGAGAAGGCGCTCGACCATGCCGGAATCACCGTCAACAAAAACATGATTCCCTTCGACAAGCGGAAGGCGCTGGACCCCAGCGGCATTCGGCTGGGAACGCCCGCCCTCACCACCCGCGGCATGAAAGAAGCCGAGATGAAGAAGGTGGGAGCGTGGATCTTGCGGGTGTTGAAGAACACCAGCGACGAAGCGGTGTTGAAGACCGTGCGCGGCGAGATTGCCGAGTTTTGCCGGAGCTTCCCCGTTCCCGGGATCGAGTGACGAACCGCACCGGTCCGCCACCCAGGCCGGATGGGGGACGCCCACGCCGGGCTGGCCGGTCACCCCGGGACTCGCGGTGAGTTCCGGAGTGAGGGATGGGCTTGTTCCGTGCTGTTTCCCCCCAGGCCCCGGTGATGGACGTACCCCCGGTTGATGTCCCCGCGAAGCTGCCCCGCACGGTGCGCGTGCTGGGGTTGGCGAGCCTGCTGAACGACATCGCCAGCGAGATGATTTTCCCGCTGTTGCCGAAGTTCTTGCTGGTGACCCTGGGGGCCTCACGGGCCGAACTGGGGCTGATCGAAGGACTGGCCGACACCACCGCCAGCGTGCTGAAGCTGCTGTCGGGGCACTGGTCCGACCGGCTGGCGCGGCGGAAGCAGTTTGTGGTGGCGGGGTATTCGCTCGCGGCCCTGAGCCGCCCGGTCATGGCCCTCTGTTCGGGCACCGGTCAGATCCTGACCCTGCGGTTGGTGGACCGGTTTGGCAAAGGCATCCGGACCGCCCCGCGCGATGCCCTGTTGGCCGACTCTGTCGCGGCGGGGGAACGGGGCCGGGCGTTTGGCTTCCACCGGGCGATGGATCATCTGGGGGCGGCGATTGGGCCGCTGTTGGCTCTGGGGTTCCTTTCCTGGGCAGCCCCCGAGGGGAGCTCGAGCGCACAGGTCGAGGGGGCGTTGCGGGCGCTGTTTGCCGGGGCGCTGCTGCCGGGACTGGCCGTGGTGGTCCTGGTGCTGTGGGGCCTGCGTGAGCCCCCTCGCCTCGCACGAGAGGCGTCCCTGGCTCCCGCCGCAGACAGCTCTTCCGGCTCTGCGGCGGCCCCCTCGGGCCCGTCGTTGTTCAACCCTCCCTACCGGCGGTTCCTGCTGGCGCTGGGGCTGTTTACCCTCGGTAACTCCAGCGATGCCTTTCTGCTGGTGCGCGCGGGGGAGGTGGGGGTGCCGGTCGCCCAGCTGCCGCTGCTGTGGTGTCTGTTCCATATCGCCAAGACCCAGGGGAATCTCTGGGCGGGACGGATGGTCGACCGGGTGGGGCCCCGGCCGCTGATCACCATGGGCTGGCTGCTGTATCTGCTGGTCTACCTGGGGTTTGGCTGGGCAGACGCTCCCTGGCAGGTCTGGGGGCTGTTCTTCTTGTATGCCGGGTTCTACGCCCTGACCGAACCGGCCGAGAAAACCCTGGTCACCCAGTTGACCCCCGCTGCGGCCCGGGGCAGTGCCTTCGGTTGGTTTCATGGCATCATGGGCTTGGCCGCACTGCCAGCCAGCCTGCTGTTTGGACTGCTTTACGACCGCCTGGGGCCCACTGCGGCGTTCGGCACGGGGGCCCTGCTGGCGTTCACCGCGTTGTTGGTCTTCCGCACCATCCCGGATTCCCGCGCGGCCGCCCCGCCCCCTGTTTGACCAAGTCGCTACAATACCGCTGGTTTTTTCTCAGTCCCCGGGTCTCGAGAACAATGTTCTTGCAGCTCCCCATGGTGTGCCTGGAGTGCGCGTGATGCGGTTTTCAAAGCGGTTGGTGGGGAGTCTCGTGGCCCTGTGCGGAGTGGGTGGGGCCTCGTTGGTGAGCGGAGCCGATTGGTCGCAGTTCCGGGGAGGCATGCGGCTGAGCCATGTGGCCGAGGGGACTCCCGACAACTGGCAGCCCGCCGAGAAGCCCGCCTGGCGGACCGAACTGCCCGGTGCCGGTCTGTCGCAGCCCATCGTGGTCGACGGCGGCATTTACCTGACCACCGCCGTTGGCTCGGGCATTGCCCGCCCGAAGTCGATGGCGGGGGGCGTGGTGGACCCCAGCACGATGGGGCGGCCGCAGATTCCCAAAGAAAAGGTCAAGTTCCAGTTGATCAAGCTGAATCCCCAGGATGGCTCGATCGCGTGGACGAAGACGGTGGCCGAGAAGGTGCCTGGCACCGGGACCCATGCCTCGAACAGCTACGCGACCGAAACCCCCTGCGGTGGAGAGGGGCGGGTCTTCGCCTACTTCGGTGCGACGGGAGACCTGGCCGCCTTCGATGCCGCGGGGAAAGAACTGTGGAAGCTCGATCTGGGCCCGCAGCAGATCTCGAACCAGTTTGGCAGCGGCGCCTCGCCAGTACTGCATGGCAACCGGCTGCTGGTCCCGCGCTTCAACGAGAAGGAAGGCAAGCTGCTGTGCCTCGACGCCGCCACGGGGAAGGAATTGTGGAGTTCGGAATCGCGCGAGGGGACTTCGTGGGCGACTCCGGTCGTCTGGTCGAACGCAGGGAAGCTCGAGGTGATTGCCGCGGGAAATGGCCTGGTCGCCGGGTTTGATCTCGAGACGGGGGCCGAACGCTGGCGTCTGGGTGGGATCGACTCTTCGTTCTCTTGCTCAGTGGTGGCCGACGGGACGGGGGTCTACTTCGGCACCTCCAGTCCCATGAGCAAAGGCCCGATCTTCGCGGTGAAGGCGGGTCACACCGGCGATCTGTCGCTGGCCGAGAACACCACCAGCAGCGATGCCGTGCTCTGGTCGAAGAACAAGAGTGGAGCGGGCATGCCGTCGCCCATCGTGGTGGATGACCTGCTCTATTTCTTCGGCAACACCGTGACCTGCTACGAGAAGCAGACGGGGGCCGAGGTGTATCGCAAGCGGATGCCCGCCGGCCAGATGGCGGCCGGTTGCCCGTTGGTGGTGGGGAAGACCATTCTGGTGGTCAACGAGACGGGCAAGCTCTTTTCGCTGCCGGCGGGTCGGGAGTTTGTCGAAACGGAAGGGGTGCAGGTGGGGAGTGCCGACGAGGTGTTCTGGGCCACTCCCGCGTTGGCCGACGGCACCTTGCTGGTCCGCTCGTCCGAGGCGCTGTACGCCATTCCGGGAAAGAAGTAAGCGAACACGCCCCGTTTGGCAAAACGGCCAGATCACCGGCCGCGGAGAGTGCTCCGCGGCCGGTGCCGTTTGGCGGCCTTCCTGCGGCACTCTACAATGAGAAAAGACGGCGTGCTGATTTGCCCCGGACTCCCGCGGGACCGATTGGCCCCTGCGACTCACCCGACTTCGCCGTCCCACGATCCGACCCTGTTTCTTCGCGAGAGATTCCCCCATGCCTCGACTCTGTGGTCTGCGAAACACCGACTGGTTCTGGCCCTCGGTGCTGGGTGTTCTGGTGGTTCTGGGGGCGGTGGCCGAGACTTCCGCGGACGATCAGCCGGGGGACAAGCCGCAGCCGAAATCGGTCCCTGCTGCCGGTGAGCCCAAAGAGAAAGAGAAGGCCAAACTGGCCAAGGCGGTGGTGGCGGGGGGATGTTTCTGGTGCACCGAGGCGGTGTTTGAAGAGATCGAGGGGGTGGTCTCGGTGGTCAGCGGATATTCCGGGGGGGAGGGCCAGCAGGCCAACTACCGCGCCGTCTCCACGGGCCAGTCGGGGCATGCCGAAGTGATTGAGATCACCTACAACCCCGCGCAGCTCGACTACGAAACGTTGCTCGAGGTCTTCTTCGACGCCCACGATCCCACGCAGAAGAATCGCCAGGGGCCCGATGTGGGAACGCAGTATCGCTCGGCGATTTTCTATGCCAACGACAGCGAGAAAGAGCTGGCCGAGAAAGTGATCGACCGGCTCAACATGTCGAAGAAGTACAAGAAGCCGATCGCCACCACCCTCGAAAAGCTCGAGAAGTTCTATCCCGCCGAGGAGTACCACCAGGACTACTCGGCCCGCAATCCGTTCGATCCGTACGTGCGGCAGAGTTCGACGCCCAAGGTGATGAAGGTTCGGAAGCAGCATTCGAAGCTGCTCAAGCCGAAGGCTGGGGCGGGGAAGTAAGCGGGCGTCCGCAGTCGATGCTGCGCCGTTCGAGCGCGATCCGATCTTCCCAACGCTGGGTCGTGTGACCTCATAGCAACAGATCGGCGATGGGCGTGCCGGGGCAGACCACCTGGGGGCGATTGGCGTTATCGGTCAGGATCAGGCCTGGGGGGACTCCCAGGCAGTGAGAGATGGTGGCCACCAGGTCGACTGGAGGGACAGGGTTCACGGTGGGATAGGCGGCATGGCGGTCCGAGGCGCCGTACACCTGACCTCCACGAATTCCGCCACCGGCCACCACGCTGGTGAAGACGTTCGGCCAGTGATCGCGGCCGTCGCGCCCCGCACCGGCATCGCTGTTCCGCTGGCCAATTCGCGGGGTCCGTCCGAATTCGCCCGTCCAGACCACCAGCGTTTCGTCCAGCAGGCCCCGTTCTTCGAGATCGTCGAGCAGGGTGGAGAACGCCAGGTCGGCCGGGGGCATCAGCCGGTCTTTGAGGTCGACGAAATTCCGGCTGTGGGTATCCCAATAGACCGAGACATTCTTGATGCCGTCGTTGGGCCAGAAGACGGTGATCAGCGGCACCCCGTGCTCCACCAATCGCCGGGCCTGCAGAACCGACTGCCCGTGGGGATTCAGGCCATAGCGGGCCCGCATTTCGGGAGTCTCGGCCGACAGATCGAACGCTCCCTTGCTGGCGGCGGAGTGAATGAGGTCGAAACTGCGGCGGTAGTGCCGGTCCATCACTCCCACGGTCCCCGGGGCGTCGGCCGCCCGCAGTTGCCGGTCGATTTCCCCCAGCAGCGCCCGGCGGTTGTCCAGGCGGGCGACGGAGATCTCGGCGGGACGGTCGAAGTCTCCCACGCGATACCCGGGCAGGGACGGATCATCGTCGATGGTGAGGGGGTCGAAGTTCTGGCCCAACCAGCCGGCCCATTGCCCCCGGCTTTGTTCGACGAACCGGGGGACATCTCCGGGGAGCTTGGGGCGCATGGAGACGAATGGGGGGAGGGGATCGCGACCGCGCCCCAACCGGGCCAGCACCGATCCCAGGTGGGGCCAGTCGGTCTCGCGGGTGCCGGTGGGGAGTGGGGGCATCCCGGTGAGGAGAAAGTGCGTGGCGACCGTATGGTCGACGTTGTTGTGCGTCATCGACCGGATGATCGCCAGCTTGTCGGTCCGTTGGGCGAGCAGCGGGAAGTGCTCGCTGATCTGGATGTCGGGAATGCGGGTCGCGATTGGCCGGAATTCCCCCCGGATCTCGGCAGGGGCCTGGGGCTTGAGGTCGAACGTCTCCTGCTGGGCCGGGCCCCCCCACATAAACAGCAGGATGCACGCCTTGGCCTTGCCAAAGGCCCGCGAGTCGGCGGCGGCCGCCGGGTTCTGCTCCTGTGCGGCCAGCAGGTCAGGCAGACCCAGCCCCAGCAGGCTCAGGGACCCGGCGCGCAAGAGATCGCGGCGGGTGGCCGACAGGTGCGACTGAAAGTTGGGGCAGGGGGTCGAGCGCATGGCGGTCACGGAGGGCGGAGACCGTTGTCAGAACGGAGGCGGGACGATCATCAGCATCGACCGCCACGCAATTCTAGCATCACCATCCGGGAGGATGGTACGGGTTCTGCCGGGGCGTGGCGCCGGGACTGCTCGACTCCTGGTTGAGCCGATCCAAGCGGCGGCCGCTGCGGTCGAAGCGGCCACACAGCGCCAGCGGAGTCGAAACGGGAGTGGTCAGGTTGACTTGCCCAGGGGGCCCGCTTTGCCCCGGGTGATGCCCAGGATTTCGGTCGCCAATCCGCGATTGATGGAGATGCCATTGCCCGACCAGATGCTGGGTTGGCCCATCCAGTCGACGAAGGACCCTCCCGCTTCGGTGACGATGGGGACCAGGGCGGCCGCGTCCCAGGGGTTCATCAGGGGGTCGACCATCACGTCGGCCCGGCCCGTTGCCACAAGGATGTGCCCGTAGCAGTCTCCCCACCCCCGCAGCAGGTGGGCCCGGGACACCAGCGATTCAAACACATCAAACCGGCCCACCCGCGCGTAACCCTGCACCGTGGTGAAGCAGACCGTGGCGTTTGAGAGCCGGTCGACGGCCGAGACCCGCGCGGGACGGACCGCGCCGTCCCCCGCCCGCCACCAGGCTCCCAGCCCGCGGCCTCCCCAGACAGTCTCGTTCATCGCCGGGAAGTGACAGACCCCCGCCACGCACTCGGTTCCCCGCTCGATGCCAATCAGCGTGCCGAACAGCGGCACGCCATGGATGAACGATTTGGTGCCATCCACAGGATCGAGAATCCAGCGGTAACCCGAGGTTCCCGGCTGCTCCCCAAATTCCTCTCCCAGAATCGCGTCGGCGGGAAACGCCACTGCGAGACGGGCGCGGATCAGCTCTTCCGCTCCCCGGTCGGCGGCGGTCACGGGACTGGCGTCGCGCTTGCTTTCGACCGCCAGGTTCGACGATTGGTAATACGAAAGAATCAGCGTGCTGGCCTCGGCGGCCATTTGCAGGGCCAGTTCCAGTCGTTGCTGCAGGGGTTCGCGAAACTCGGCCGCGTCGGTCATGGGTTGATCAGCAGGGAACAGAGGAAAGAACAGTGCGGGGGCCGATCAGGTGTCGTCGGCGAGGCGGTAGAGCATTTCGCCCGCCTTGCGGACCAGCAGGACCCCTTCGGCCTCGCGGTGGGCGAACGACTCGATATCGATGCTGGCCGGGTCGCGGTAACCCAGGTTGATCCGCCGGCACTCGGCTTCGGGCAGCCCCGTCGCCAGTGTGACCTGGACCCGGCCCCGTTCGACGCCGGTCGCGGCATCGAACGTGCCCTGTCCAAACACATGGGTGGAATGGGCCAGCACTCCCCGGGGAATGTGCGCGAACCGCGACCACTGCTTCAGGAAGTAGTCCCGACAGTGGTAGCCCACCTCGCCAATGAGCCCGCCATGGGTGACCGAAATCTCGCGCAGGTGGGGGGCGTAGATGATCAGCTCGCCCCCGTCAGCCACCACTGGCTCGAGCTTGTACATGCACTTCCCCGCGACCCACAGTTCGTCGTACATGGGAGGCGCGCACGACAGCACCTGTCGGAACGGCGCGGTGGCCCGGGTGATGTGCACCTGCGAAGACAACTGGCTGGCCTGCCCCCAGGCCTCTTCCGGAGTGCCGTAGAACAGGTCGTAGACTCCCGCCTGGGGAGTGACCACGAAGGCGATGCAGCGGCGGGGAATGGGAATGAGGGCGGCGGCCCGATCGACCACCGCCCGGACCGGCGTCTGCCGGACCCCGATGATCGATGCGTTGGTGATCAGCGCCCCCAGCCAGTGGAAGAAGTTCAGAATCTCGGGACCGGCGATGCCCGGGAAGAAGTACTTGTTCCCCCCCGAGAACCCCACCACCTCGTGGGGAAATACCGGCCCCAGCACCAGCAGCACGTCGTAGTCGTGGATTCGCGAGTTGATTTCGACCTGCACCGATTCCGCCAAAAGGCCGCCGGAAATCTCGCGGGTCTCGTCGGTCGAAAGCGTTCCCAGGCGGGTGAGCCGCTCGGGGCGATCCCACTCGTGGTTGTAGAGCCCCACATCGCGGAAGGGGCCCCGCGCCTCGTCTTCGGAAATTCCCAGAAGCTGCCGCAGGGCGGGGGCGGACATCGCGGGATGAGTTCCCAGGGCCACCAGGACGTCGAGCCGTTGGACCACCGGGGCCAGCCGCTCGTGAACTCCCCGAAACAAGAGGGGCAACGGGGCGGTGCGGGTGGCATCGGGCACGATCAACAGCACGCGCTGGCCGCGAAAATCGTCCGCCGGGATCCGGGTCGCCAGCCAGTGGCGCACCTGGTCTTCCGACAAGGGGGAACGAGGAACCGGGGGGATCAACTGGGGCACGGCAGGCGGGTCGTACGGGGGACTGGAGTCACGGACAGAAGAGGTGATGGGGAACGTCGGGCCCGGGTTGACTGGGTGAGGTGTCGATCAGGTGTCGGTCAGGTGTCGGCACGGTTCCAGACCCCGGTGCCCCAGGCGTCGTTTCCGGGGCGACCACTCGCACGCCCGTGAGGGCCGACGGCACGGTTCAAAGACGTTGCCGGTGGAACACAGCGAACCCGGCCCGCCACCGGGAGGGAGACTTCGGCCGACGACCTTCCCGGGCGGCAGGACCTGGCCCGGCATCACGCCGTCTGCATTTCGAAGGGGTTCTTGGGGCCGCCGCCGCCGAACCGGCAGAGCAAAATGCCGAATTCGTACAGCACCAACAGGGGAATCATCATGGCGAGCATGCTGATGGGATCGGCCGGCGTCAGCACCATCGACAGGAAGGCGATGATGAGGATCGCCCATCGGCGATGCTCGCTGTACAGCCGGTTGGGGACCAGGTGAATGCGGTCGAGCACCACCATCACCAGGGGGAGCTGGAAGCTCAAGCCGAACATCAGCGAGACCACCAGGGCGAACATGATCCAGGTCCCGATCTTGATCTCGGGACGCACCGCCAGGTCGACGTTGAACTTGAACAGGAACGTCAGCATGAACGGAATGACCACGTAGTAGCAGAAGACCACCCCGGCCAGGAACAGCCCGATCGACAGGGGCAGGTAGCGGTAGACGTACCGCCGTTCGTTGGGGTACAGCCCCGCCGCGACAAACTGCCACAACTGAAAGAAGATCCAGGGGCTCGCCAGAATGAACCCCACCACCAGCGAGACCTTGAGGTAGATCATGAAGGCCTCGTCGACCCCGTCGGTGCGGGGCCGCATGTTCTCGAGCTGCAGGTCCTTGAGGAACTTGCCAAACGGCTGATCGGCCAGCGGGATTGCAATCAAGACCTCGGGTGCGTCGGCTGGCAGCTCGGGATAGAAGCCCGGCTGGGCGGCGTGCAGGGCCCGGGCCACATCCCGGCCGTCGATCTTCAGTTGGAACGCGGGATCTTCCGGCGGCGGGGCCGGGGCTTCCGCCGGTTCGGGCTCTTCGCGGCCCAGCCAGCGGTTGAGTGTGCGGCGGGCGGAATCCCAGACGCCCGGCTGGGTCGCCTTGTCGACCGCTTCCTGTCCGGTGACGGTCACCGTCGACTGCCCGTCGATGAACACGCTCTTCATGGCGGAGTTCACCGGGCGCTGCATCTCGATGATGACGGGCTGCGAGATCCAGAAGGCGGCGACGGTGGCGATCAGCCAGCCGACAATCGCCTTCCACAAATGCATCCGCAATGCTTCGAGATGCTCGCCGAACGTCATCGTCGAGTCGTCGAAGAGATCCTTGTCGGTCATGCCGGTGGGTGCCTTGGGGAGCCTGCGTGGTGGGAAGTCGGGGAGATGATTGCGGGGACCCGCGCTCGCGGGATCAGTCGATGATCCCCATCCCCCGGGCCCAACTGTCGGGGAGCAGGATGTGCTGTTTGTTGGTGTAGAAGTAGTAGATGAGGTTCGAAGTGACGATGATGGCCACGATCGCGAACACCAGTTGGCCGTACTTCTTGAACGGTGATTCGATCGGATTGCCGAACTTGTCGACCTTCACTTCTTTCTTCACGTACTGCTTCTCGGCGACGATGGTCTGCAGGTCGAGCGTGTCGCGGAAGTAGTAGGCAATCAGCCCCAGCACGCGGGCCAGGTACACCTCGGCGAACGACCCGATCAGCACCACCACCGCTCCGCAAACCCCCAGCACCGTCCACTTGATCCAGTCGAACTGCGGCGTGGTCTGGTTCTCGATCGACTGCAGCAGTTCGTTCCCCAGCAGCGCCCCCACGATTCCCGAGGCCACCATCACAGGAATCGACCACACAATGCGGGCGAGGAAGTACATCAGCACCGCCCCGAAGTTCTTCAGGGCCAGAGCCATTGTGATCCAGGCCATCCAGGCCCGGTACGGGACCGGCATCGAGAAGTGGATCATCGAGATTGGGTAGGCCAGAAAGCCAAAGGGCATCCAGGCGTGGCTGATTGCCCAGACCACGTACTTGATCCCCAGGGCGACCGAGGTGAAGATGTCGAATTTGACGTCTTTGAGTGACGATTTTTTGACGGTTGTCAGCTTGACCGTTTCAACATTCAGGTGGAACAGCCAGCCGGGGAAGGTGAACGAACAGATCGCGCACAAGAACCCCCAGAAGGCTTTGGGAGGTCCATCCGAGCACCACCCCACCATGAATGCGCAGAACCCTGCCAAACCGGCGAAGATCAGCATGTACGACGCGGTCTGCAGCACCGAGCCGAGATTCTCGAGGGTGAATTCCCAGGCATCTTTCCAGACGACCTTGTAGAAGTCGCGCGGGTCGACCCCCTTCAGGCTCTTCCGCCGCCGGGCTTCTTTGCTGAGCTGGCCGGTGGTTGGGTCGGTGCCGCACTTGGGGCATTCGCGGGCTCCATCCGGAATGTCGGCCCCGCATTTGGGGCACAACTCGGTCTCGGAATCGACCGCCTTCGACAGGTCGAGCTTCGCCAGGAGACTGTCATCATCCTCGACTTTTTTGGGCTTGGCGGCAGGGGCACCCCCGCCTCCCTCCGCCGGGATCCGGACCCGGGTTTCACAGTCGGGACATTTCAGTGCCTTGCCCCGGGCCGCATCGGGCGCGGTCAATACCTTCTGACAACCAGGACACCGAACTTTGACCGGCATGGGCGTGCGAGACAGGGGGGCAGAAGACAGCCTGAGGATGGGTACGAACCTGCAGTGTAGCAACTCCTCGGGCTGAGTCACGCGGGAGAGAACCACCGGTCGGGTTGCGTTGCTTCCGGTTCACCGCGACAATTCGCTAGGAAGGACCCTGCCCGGTTCCCGTGGCAACCGGGAGATTTCCCGATGACCATTGTTCACCCCCCCCGCCTCACCGGAATTTCGTTCCGGAGAGGGCCTGTGTTTCCATGAATTCTGTCAGCCTGACTGTCCAGATCCTGGGTCTGCTTCCCCTGGCGGAAGTGATTCCGGGGGAGACCGCCGGGTCGTCCACCGCCACCACCCTGCTGCAATTGGCCCTGCTGGTGTTGCTGGTTTGCGCGAATGGGTTCTTTGTGGCGGCGGAATTCGCCCTCGTCAAAGTCCGGCTGAGCCAGATTGAGAATCTCGCCCGGGCGGGGTCCTGGACCGCCGGGCTCACCCGCCATGTGCTGGGGCACCTCGACGAATACCTTTCCGCCTGCCAACTGGGCATTACCCTCGCCAGTCTGGGCCTGGGGTGGGCGGGTGAGGCGGTCGCCCATCGCCTGCTCGAGCCGGTGTTTCACTGGATCGGCTTTCCCGGGGCGACGCAGTATGTGACCGTGCCACTGGCCTTCCTGCTGATTACCTTTCTGCACATTTCGCTGGGAGAGCAGGTTCCCAAGATCATGGCGATCCGGTCGGCCCAGCCGACGGCGCTGGCCGTGGCGGTCCCCCTCACCATCTTTTACAAGCTGCTGTGGCCGTTCATCTGGGTGCTGCATGCCTCCAGCAATCTCATTCTGGCCACGCTGGGGGTGCGGGTTGGGGGGGGCCATGAAGAACTGCACTCCGAAGAGGAACTGCGGCTGATCCTGGCCGAGTCGGCCGCCGGTGGGCAGGTGACCCGCGGCGAGCGGCTCATGATGGAAAACGTGCTCGACCTGGAAGACAAGGTCACCCGGCAGGTGATGGTTCCCCGGCGGGACATTGTGTACCTCAACAACCGCCGTCCCATGGCCGAGAACATCACCCTGATTGCTGAGCAACAATACACACGGTTCCCGCTGTGTGATGGAGATCTCGACCGGGTGGTGGGAATGGTGCACGCCAAAGACGTACTGGTCAGCCTGCACTCGGGCAAGACCCTGCCCAGCCTGACCGAGATTGTCCGCCGGCTGCCGTTCTTTCCCGAAACGATGCCCCTCGATGTGCTGTTGCGCGAGTTTCAGAAGAACCGCACGCATGTGGCGATGGTGGTGGATGAATACGGCACAGTCTCGGGGATGGTGACGTTTGAGAACGTTCTCGAGCAGGTGGTTGGCCCGATCCAGGACGAGTTCGACCGCGAGTTGCCGATGATCATCCGCCGGTCCAAAGGCCGGTATCTCGTCGACGCGTTGTGCAATCTCGACGACCTGGTGGAGCAATGCCACATCGAGATTCCGCAGGATGTCACCAGCGACACGGCGGGGGGGCTGATGGTGGAGCTTTTGGGGCACATCCCGGTGCCGGGCGAGAAGATCCGTCTGGGAAACTACGAGCTGACCGTGCTGGACGCCGAGCCGACCCGCGTGCGCCGGCTCGAAGTGCAGGAACTTGTCTCTCCAGCGGGCGAACCGGGTGCGAAAGAGGCACCCAAGTCCTCTGCTGGCGATTGAGGCATCCGACCGCAGCCGCGCCCACCGCGAGTGATCTGATCCCGAGTGCTCGCTCTCCGAGAGATCTCACAAGGTTCCCCGGCCAAGCCGTTTTCGGAATACGGCCGTGGACCAGACTTGCTGTCCGTCGGTCCGAAATGGGGCGTGTGTGACGATGAGGCGGGGAAGGGAGAGACTCGCCCCGGCTCTCTCGGCGGGGTGGACACAGAAGTCCGTGCTATCGTCAGCCCGTTCCAGAACCGGAAGCGGTATGTCGGCCGTGGCTAAAAAAAGCGATTTACGGCCCGGCGCGCCAGTGTCTCTGGGTGTTTCGCGGGCC
>CAIOTJ010000401.1 GCA_903861195.1 uncultured Planctomycetaceae bacterium
ACTGCAATCCAAAATCCAAGGCGAAACGCACCACACCCGGAATCAAACCGGCAGCGGGCCAACCGGGACAAATCCCGATCCAGAGTCCTATCGCCTGGAGGACCTGTTGATGACACCTCTCAGGTGACATCCTGGGGAACCAGCCATCCCTCCCCCCAGATTTCACGCGGTCCCGGACCGGTGGATTCAACCACCCCCTCCGAGTTCGGGACTCGACTCCGCAGACTCCACATCCCAGTGTTTTAAACGGCACCGGGTTTTAAACGGCACCGGGTTTTAAACGGCACCGCTCTTCAAGCTCCGGTGTGTTTCAAGTTCCGGGGTGTTCCAAACTCCGCCAGTCATGTCTTGCCCCCGGGGGAAATCGACAAAACCGGATCGGAAAATCGGTTGACCATTGGCCGAAAAGGGCCAACGGCCCGAGGGAGACTGTCTCCCACGGGCCGCTTTGGACCATCCCGGCGAATCTGCCGTCAGCCGATTTGCCACGAGAGCGGGTGATGGGGATCGAACCCACGACAACCACGTTGGCAACGTGGTACTCTACCACTGAGTTACACCCGCACACGAGATGGGGGCGATTATATTGCCTTCCCACCAGCTTGCAAGTCCACCGGTCCGACTCGTCGCAGGTCCCGCAGAATCTCACCCGGACCGCCCCGCTGTCCCATCACGCATCCCCACCCCCCCTGGACGCTGGCGCTCCCCGCCAAGCCTCCTCCCCAAATCGCTCGAATTCCTCTGGCCGATGGGTCTTTGGACCAGAATTCGCTATATAGTCAACATGTTGGCACACGTTACTTCGACGGTCCGACGAACCCGACATCTGATCACACTCTCGCCCCCCTCCGCAGACCCTCCTGCGAGCCGGGTGACCTGCGAACAGTAACTGCCTCGGCCGCTTCGAGACCGATTCTTCTCCCCGCGTGGTTCCTGGTCACCAATCGATGAAACTTTCCTGTAGCCCCCTCCCCCCCAGCGAAATCGCCGCCGATTGGCTGGTCCTGCTGTTGCCGGAAGGATTTCCCCTCGAAGGGGAGCTGGCCCAGATCAATCAATCCCTGGGAGGCCTGCTCGACCGCCTCCGCTCCCAGCAGGATTTTCAGGGCAAACTCGGCGAACTCTGCCAGGTTCCCGCCCCCGCGGGCATCGCTCCCCAAAGACTGCTGCTGGCTGGCCTCGGGCCGGTCGAGGCCCTCAGCGTCCGCAGTCTCAACCGCACACTCCAAACGGCCGCCCGCACGATCACCGGCAAGCCCACCCGCCAGGTCGCCCTCAGCCTGCGGGCCGTCCAGTCGGCCAACCTCGCCCCCGCGGCCCTGGTCCAGTTGGCGGTCACCGCGTTTGAACTCGGCTGCGAGGGGCAAGATCTCTTCCGGGCCGAGAAAAAACGGCATCCGCTCGAAGAATTGGTCCTGCTGGTGCCGGCCGACGCCAATTCGGCCGAACTGAACGCCGCCGCCGCCACCGGCCAAATCCTCGGAGAGTCGGTCAATCTGGCCCGCCGACTGGTCAACCTCCCCGCCGAAGACATCTACCCCGAGAGCTTCGCCAACCAGGCGGTGGCCCTCGCCAGCGGAGCGGGCATCCATTGCGAGGTGCTCGATCAACAGGCGCTGGAAGCCGAGAAAATGGGCTCGCTGCTGGCGGTAGCCCGCGGTAGCGGCCGCCCTCCCCGGGTGGTCATTCTCGAATACCGCGGTGCCCCGGGCGCAGGCCATAAGGTGCTGGGGCTGGTCGGAAAAGGTGTCACCTTCGACAGCGGGGGACTTTCGCTGAAACCCACCGACGGCATGCTGACCATGAAGTGCGACATGGCCGGGGCCGCCTCGGTTCTCGCCGCCGTGGTCGCCATCAGCCGCCTGAAACTTCCCGTCAATGTCATCGGCATGGTGGGTCTGGTCGAAAACATGACCGGCGGCCGGGCGATGAAACTGGGAGACGTGCTGCGCTCCCGCCGGGGTGTGACCATCGAAGTCCAAAACACCGATGCCGAGGGTCGTCTCGTCCTCGCCGACGTGCTCGACCTGGCCCTCTCACGCGGGGTCGACTACCTGGTCGACCTCGCCACGCTGACTGGAGCCTGCGTGGTGGCGCTGGGAGAAGACGTGGTCGGCGCGATGTCCAACAACCAGGCGTGGTGCGACCGCGTGCTGGCGGCCGCGCAGGCGGTGGGCGAAGACACCTGGCAACTCCCGATGTTCGACCACTACGCCGACCTCATCAAGAGCGACGTCGCCGACATTCGCAATGTCGGGGGGCGGTGGGGGGGAGCCATCACCGCAGCCAAGTTTCTCGAACGGTTCGTGGGGGACAAACCCTGGGTCCACCTCGACATCGCCGGCCCCGCCTTCGCCGCCGCCGACAAGCCGCACCGTGAAGGGGGCGGCACCGGCGTGATGGTCCGCACCCTGGTCGAATTGGCCAGGACGATGTAGTTCC
>CAIOTJ010000402.1 GCA_903861195.1 uncultured Planctomycetaceae bacterium
CAACCCTGGTTCGCCTATACCGGCCGGGAATGGGACCCCGCCGCCGGCCTCTACTTCTACCGCGCCCGCTGGTACGACCCCCGCGCCGGCCGGTTCCTCAGCGAAGACCCCCTCGGCTTCGCTGCCGGCGATGTCAACCTCAGCCGGTCTGTGGGGAACGGGGCGACGTGGTGGGTGGATCCGAGTGGGATGATTCTGGTGAAAGACAGGCTCTCAACTACCCCTCAGAGAGAACCGTCCGGGCTGAGTCATGGAGCAAGTCAGGTTCTTGGTGGCCTACTGGAGGCGGGGGCAGGAGCGGTAGTGTTGTCCGGAAGCGTCTTGGCGGAAGCCCCGACGCTTGGAGCAGCAACTGTTGGCGTCATTGGCGGTAGTCTTCTGGTGGGTGATGGATTGGATCGAGTCATCGCCGGATTTCAGGAGTTAACAACTGGAAAGGTGCGGGACGGTCTTCTTGACGAAATCGCCAAAAATTTTGGTGGCGACTCGGCTGCGTATGCACTCAATGAACTCAGGCAACAAAGTGAGCTTTATGCTTTAACTTTCGGAATAGGGATGGTAGTCTTAAGAGCAAGAGGAACGAGTAGTCGCGGTCCTGATCCGGCGACTACAATGGCGTCTCGGGAGGCGGCACAGCTTCGTGACCCGAAAACCGGGCGATACATTCCTGACCCTGCCAACCCACCGTCGTCGAATGTGATGACGGATGCACAACGTCGTGCTCACTGGAAGCGGCTGGCCCAAGATCCAAATTCACAGCTCACGGAAGCACAACGGGCCGAGATTGAAGCCCGCGGCTCGCGTGGGCCACAGCGTCTTAACGAATTCGGTGAGATTGAAACGATGGAGCTTTCCCATGAGCCGATCCCTTTACGAGAGGGTGGCAAAGATGTAGTTCCGCGTTGGCCCGCAGACCATGCCGCCACTGACCCGTACCGTCGACTAAAAAAGAGACCATAAGGAGGGACGATAATGCTTCCAACCGAGCTTGACTACGCATCTAGTGGATTGACTCTCCAACAGGCGATGGTGGCTCATGCGAAACGATATCCCGACCGGAAGAGCAGACCTGAAACAATTCTTTGGGGTAAGCATCGTGTCCGAACTTCAGATTTAATTCATATTCCAAGCGAAGGCGTTGTGCGACTCGAGTTTCTTACATCGTCGAAATCCGTTCGGCAAGGGGTGGATTTGAAAGTCAATGGATGGATCGCATTGGCAGGCGGAGAGCATATCTCACTTCTAAGAACTTGGCACAACGAACTGTTTGACGATGTGGTCGAATATGCATTCTTCTCGAAGGATGGCTTTTTATGGACATGGAATGTTTACGACATGACCTATCCCGGAGGTCAAAAGGTCGAAGAGAAATGGACAGAGAATGCCGGTTTTTGGGTGGAAGTAGTTGGTGAGAATCAGCGTATCTACCATTGCAGTCATGGAATGGCAATTCGCCCAAATTTCGATTCGTTTGTCTACAAGTTGACAATCTATCCCAAGTAGTGGCTGACCTCGTGTCTCTTGGCAACCAGTATTCGAGGGACGTGAAAGAAATACGACCACGGCAATTTCGGGCTTGTGCGAAATCCAGATTCCATAAAAGAGGTTCGTCACCCGAATCAGTGGATAAAAAGGGAGGGAGTGGGTGCTCGGACTCGACAGAAGGGGCACCCGCCTTCCACCTTCGCAGTCGCATCGCACTGTAGGGGAGAGGTCGTCCTCCGCCGGCAGGTCAGCACCCAGCGGGACAAGGTGCGGGCTTTCCTGGACGATCTCAACGCCCTGACCACGCCGACGCGTGAACCAGTATCTCGGTCTGCTGAAGTTGATCGACAGACACGCGCAGTCGGGGAAGATAGGCCGGATCCCGACCGACAGACACTCAATCCTTAAGCACCGAAGGGTGTTGGAGCGGGCTGGCGAAAGGTGTTGTTCAAGCTTCCACACCAATGGACCGGCCCAAAGGGCCAGCGGTGCCCCCAGCCCGGCCCAGCGGGCCGGGACACGCATCCCAACCACGAGATTCGTCGGCTCAAGGGGCCAACAATTCATTTCGACACCCGGGGGTTCCTCGGAGATCAGCGGCCGGGATCAGGGACATTTGTAGTCGTAACTCAGCCGGGCACCGCCCGGCAGCGACAGGGCCAAGTCGACATTCCTTCTACGAAAGACGGGGGCCACCCTTTGTTGTGACTACCCTGTCAATTCGGATGTGGACCCGCATGAATGCCACGGCTTAAACGTCGTCATGGCCGGCGCTTCCCAGCGCATTCGCACTCAAGAGCACCGGCAAGTGCCCGCCATAAGGCGGGCCGCGGTTGATTTTCCCGGGATCGACGCACCGCGAGTCGGACGTTGAGCCCGATTGACAATTCGAATTTGTGCCGTTCGTGCGGCTGATCGCTTCAGTTCACCTCGGGCGGACGCTCGCCCGATGTCTGGCCGAAGATTTCCCGGCTGAGGGCGATTCCCTGGATCCAGCGTTGTCCGCGTTTTGCCGCCTCGGCCTCCAGCGAGGCGGGTCGACCGATCGCCCGCCGCAGGCCCCCGCGCTTGGTGTGGAAGCTCACCACAAGATTTAGCCAACCCTCGGCTTGGGCTCCCAGATCGTGGAGAATCGAGACCGAGCGGTTGACCGATTGAAAGCACGTTCACAACAGCAGCGGGGCTGAGATCAACCGGTCCACGTGGACCTACGACCCCCTCGCGCGACCGGTGACGCAGACCTCCATCGACGGCACGAGCACCTTCCAGTATGACCAGTCGACCCAGGTCATCGCGGCCACCCACACCGGCCAGGTCAGCGAGAACTACCAGTACGACAGCAACGGCAACCGGACCAACACCAGCACCTCGACTGGGGCCAACAACCGGCTTCTGTCCGATGACAAATACGACTACCAATACGATGCCGAAGGCAACCGGACCCGGCGGACGGACCGGGCGACGGGCCAATACCA
>CAIOTJ010000403.1 GCA_903861195.1 uncultured Planctomycetaceae bacterium
CCCAAAAACCGCAGCGACAAGATCATCCTCACCATCTTCCCCGCCACCGGCAACGTCCAGTCGTTCCCCATCGACTCGACCGACCTGCTCAACAACTCCGACGGCTCCACCGGCCCCGATGGCCTCGCCGACGATCTGTTTCGCTTCGCGCGGAACGGCTCGGGAACGTGAAGTTTGCCACAAGCAGGTGTTGATCCCCGTTGTGACCCCAAAATGAAGACCGGGGACTTTTGCGGATGGACATTCCCATTTGGCTGATCTTTCTGCTGCCCCTGCTGCTGATCTGGGCATCCTTCGCGGGAGCAGTGGTCTTGCGGGTCGCGATCAACTGCTTTCACCCCTGGTTGGGGGGGCCGCAATCGAACCCGGCCGTCCCCTTACCTGCATACTCCCGGGCTGTTGGAATCGAGGCGGCGACACTCTTGGCCTTCCCCTTCGTGAATGGTGTGCTTCGTGTTTGGTCGCCGCTTGCCGCGCCGGTCTCGCCGAATAGCCCCGCCACCATCTTCAAATGGCTGAGGCCCCTCAGCTTTCTGCTGGTCGGTCTCTTAACCACCCTCTTGAATGGCGGTTACTCCCCACAATCTTGCTCCGCGCCCTGGGCGTGACCGTGTTCGGTTTTCTCTTCCTGGTGATGCTGGCGTTGTTGGCCATCCCCTGCGTCTTCGCCTCTCTTGCCTTGGCATCCGTCGTGTTTCGCGATTGACATCGCCCGGCGGATGGCGTCGGCTGCCCGAGTCCCGTTCCCCATCACCGCCCCCTTCCCCCCGCATACGCCAGCACCCGGTCGACCGCGAGGGCCCAGCGGGCCCAGAGGGGGTCGAGTGCGGGCAGCCGGCAGCTTTGGGCGGCGGCGAAGCCCCGCGGGCGCCACGCACTGATCGCGTGCCGCAGGCGGTCGATCCGCTTCCGCCGCAGGGTCAGCCCCTCCGCCCCCGGGCGTCACCCGCTAACGCACCCGCCCTTCCGCACGTCCGCAGGTCAGACGATCCGCCAGTCCTTTCCGCCGCTGCCGCAGCCCCGCCGCCTGCGCGCGGGCCACAAATTCATCCCCACCGGCTCCCATGGTTGGCGGCGGCTGAGAACCCCGGCTTCTCAGCCATTCTTCATCGCAAGTTGGCACGGCTCCCGTCTTGGTTCGATATGCTGGATGCTGAGCTTGTGGTTGTGGAGTCCAAATGCTCAGTTCGACCGGCGACGGTCATCACGCAAGTCTTGGTTCCGAGTCAGCACGCCATGCGGCAGCGCGTTCAATTCCTTGTCTGGGTCCTG
This sequence comes from uncultured Planctomycetaceae bacterium, assembly GCA_903861195.1. GTDB lineage: Bacteria > Planctomycetota > Planctomycetia > Planctomycetales > Planctomycetaceae > UBA10511. The sequence continues at coordinate 1,273 of CAIOTJ010000403.1, forward strand.
ATCCCGATTCTGTGCGTTGCCGGTTTGGCTTGGGCGTACTTGCTGAGGCCCCCTCCCGGCCCTTCCACAGAAGAGGTCTTGGAAAACAGTCGGCGAACACTCCAGCAAGCCGAGCAGGTGCTCCGTGACGTGGAGCAACGAAATGCCGAGTTGGACCGACGGCGGGAGATCGAGAATCGTGGGGAACTCATTGAATTGAAATAGTCGGGTGCCGTGCCATTGCTCGGCACATTCCACGCCCCATCCCCCGGGTGGGCCGATTTTCGGCGTTCAGCTGCTTGAACACGGTCATTGGCCGTCATCGCCCCCCAGGCAAGAACCAGGCGTGATCGCGAGTCGTCGGGCAACCCCGCACCCGTTGGTCGACGGTGTCGCCCCCAATTCGTCTCACAGGGTTGGTCTCACAGACACGCCTGTGCCTCACGTGCCAGTCTCCGAAACTCTGTATTGCAAAGTCTAACATCTCCCGATAAGCTCTGCATCGCAAAGCCATTCCCACTCCGACCTTTTTCGCGAGGAATTCCGATGCTTGTCTCCGCGTTGCGTGCTCTCGACCGCATTTTGCGAGGGGATGCCACCCGCCTGGCCGAGCTGAAGACGGGTCAGCTCGACATTCCCCTCCGCCAGATTGTGCCGGTCCTGGTGCTCTTGGCCGCGTTGTATGGGGCGGCGATGGGGTTGTTCGGCACCCTGCACCTCGGTCAGCCGCAGCTCTTTGTCAACCTGCTCAAGGTCCCCTGCCTGTTCCTGTTCACTCTGCTGGTGACGTTTCCGTCGTTGTGTGTGTTCAACATCCTCGTCGGCTCGCGTCTCTCGACCCGCACGCTGCTCAACATGTTCGTCGTCAGCCTGGGGGTCATGATTGTGGTGCTTGCGTCGCTGGCCCCCATTCTGGTCTTCTTCACCCTCAGCACCCGCAGTCATCCCTTCATGGTGCTGCTCAATGGTCTCAACGTCCTCATCGCCGCCGCCTGGGGCCGGTCGTTCCTGGTCCAGACCCTGCACGGCCTGTTGTTGGCGGAAGAATCCATTACTGCGTCACACCCTGGTGCCGGTCGGCCAGAGCCTGGCGCACCCACCGAACTGCAGTTCGAAGACACCCCGACGACCAGCCCGCCCGATGCGGGCACCCCCCATTCCCCGCCGGAACCCACCCACTCCGCCGGACATGGGGACCCCGCATCAACGACCACCGGGCCCTCCGCGGTGGTAATGACCTCTCCGCCCACTGGCGTCCCCCCTGCGGCTCCGGCCCGCCGCTCGGCTGTCGCCCGGTCACCGGCCCCAGCCCCCGCGCGAAGTGGCGGCGAAGTCTTGTCGCCGGTCGCGAAAGTCCGAGGAGTTCTGCGGACG
>CAIOTJ010000404.1 GCA_903861195.1 uncultured Planctomycetaceae bacterium
AGAGACGGCAAAGCCCTGGTTCAGCAGCGCCGCCTTGTACCGGCGGGCAGGATCGGGATCGTGCTCGTCATAGACCGCATGATCGATCTGCAGGTTCGGTTTGGGACCGGGGACCCAATGCAGGCCATCCTCGCTGATCCGCAGCGGCTCATCGGTGCTCATCACCCAGAGCTTGTAGTGTTTCGCGACGGGATCCCAGACCGGGGCAGTACGGATCTGGATCGTCTGATTCGGGTTGCGCGCCCGGATCACCGCGCCGCGCTTGACCGGTTGATGCAGCGTGCGCGTCAGTCCCTCCTGCGAGGCGATCTCGTGATCGTCGAGGAACAGGTGCCGTTGGCCGAGAATGAGCGGGAACGGTTCGGCTGCCAAGAGCCCACCGGCCTGCAGGGAGCCCCAGATCCACAGCAACCACATCAACAACAGGCAATACAACGGCCGAAGAATCGCAGACATCTGTGTCCCGGACTTCCAGGGAATGGGAGTGATCCAGGAGGACTGTACTGGAAGGGGATCGATCGCGACAGGCCGCGCTCAGCCAGCGGCGTTTGGACAGCGGCGAATACCCAGTGTGAATTCCCAAGCCCGCTGTCAAAACCGAATTTCCATCAAACCGGTCAGTCCAATTGGCAGACTCTCTTTTCACAAGATGGAGGTGCCTGCCGTCGAACGGCCCGCTGGCTGCGGAGAGCAAGGCGAGCCGACCGGAGTCCAGATCGCGTTGTTGATCGGCGTGGGAAGGGGCGCAACATGGTTGGCGCGAACATCATCCCGGAAGTCGACAGGGAGTCTCTGGTTCGGCCGGTACCGCCGGAAGAATCCTCAGACGCCGCTGGCAGCCGACTTCCCGGCGATTGCCGTTCGTCTCAGGCGAATGAGAAACCACCCGGCCCCTCCCAGCGTCAACAGCAGCGTCGATGGTTCGGGAATGAGAGCTGGAGCCGTGAAAAGAAGCCACGCGAAACTGTCGGGGTTGCCTTCCAGATCGAAAAGGATCATGAACGCGGCCGGAGTGGAGGTCTGATTGCTGCCCGACAACACCCCGAGGGAGACCCAGCCCTTGTCGGTTGTGGTTGGCGGCACGGCTTCGTCCAGACGATTGGCAATCAGTGACACTCCTACGAATTCAAAGCTTCCCTCGGAAGTCTTGAATGTGAGCATCGCCGGGAGCAATTGCAGCAGGGGCACCTCCCCCGGAGGAATGTCGAGGGGGCCGATGCCGTGGAATTCGATCGTCGTGACTCCCGTCACCACCCCAATGTTGTTCGGTGCGAACTCATACAGCGGCACCAGATTGGAGGCCGACATTCCCAGGTTCCAGGTGCTGCCATTGTCCTGGAAAGTCAACGCCGAAGAATCTCCTATGCCGACAAGGGCCAATTCAATCTGCCCAGCCTGCGCAGCGGACCTCATTGTCAGCATGGCTGTCAACGACAGCACGAACCACATCATCCTTGACACATTGGACTCCCAGTCTGGTGAGCTGGCCACATCCTTGTGGCTCCCTCGAGGGGCAGGATTATCGGGATCGACCTTCAAGTCTGTAAAGACCGGTTTTTTACTGACGACTGGCCGAATGGTCGGGGCGGTTGCAGTGGATTTCTGTTCCTCGGTCTTCGGAATTCCGCGATGATGTGGCGGCGGCTGCGTGCCGCGATGACGCAGAGTCCCGCCCTTCGAGGAATTCTGGAGACCAAAGCATGCCGTTTGAACACTGGCGGCGCGAACCTGGTCCCCGCATCACGGGGGGCCGCGGGCTCGACCTGTCGAAAGTGCAGGCACCGGGCATTGTCCGCCGGCCCGAGGGGGGCTGGCGATTGTTCTACACCGCCGTCGGGCCCGAACGACCGTTCTCCGCCTGTCAGGGACTCTTGCTAAGCGCTGTCTCGGAGAATGGCGTTGATTTCACCGTCGAACCGGGCATTCGCGTGGCGCCGCAACCCGACCGTCCCGAATTGGCTCTGCGAGTGCTGGCTCCCACGATTGTTTCGGTCGGTGCGAATCAGTGGCGCATGTACTTCGAGGGACGGGGCACGGCCGATCGTCCCACCGTCGTCGCCAGCGCCTGGTCTGCCGATCAACTGCACTGGACGGTCGAGCCGGGAGTGCGGTTGCAGTGTCGTGATGATCTGCACGGGCCCCGGGTCTGCCGCGATCCGGGAGGGGGAGTACGGCTCGACTGTGTTCGGGCCC
>CAIOTJ010000405.1 GCA_903861195.1 uncultured Planctomycetaceae bacterium
ATCCCTCAGTCGCGCTTCGCTCCAGACCACCCAAATTGCCCCAATTGATTGGCTGACAGTCACTCTCGTCACTCCCACAGCGGAACCTTCCAGGATTGATCCGCGCGTTCGACCTGGGAAACGACGGCGGGCCCCCAGCTTCGGGCCCCCAGCTTCGGAGAGTTCGCGGGCCCGGGGCTGGCCAGGGATGATCTGGCGGGTTTTGAGGGGTCTCTGGTAGAACCCCGCAGCGGTCGACAGGAGGTCGACCCTGAGTTTCGCCCCACGCGGCCGGAGGGCCGGTCTCGCGGGAGGGTGAGCTGCTTTGTCCCGCGAGTCTTCCGGCCCCGCGAATCCTAAAGACATGGCGCACCATGGAGAAAAGACCGACTGGCGTCGGGCGCTGTGTCTCCGGAGTAGCTCCGGGCGGCCCTGCCCGGCCCTGGTCTGCCCGGCCCTGGTCTGCCTGGCCCTGGTCGCCGGCTGCCAGTGGCGCACGGGGCGGGACACGACCCATCAGGAAGCGGGAAAGCTGGTCGACCAGGCGCAGTCGGCGGCCTCGGAAGGGGATATCGAACGGGCCCAGCAACTGCTGTTGGCCGCGTTGGCGGCGAATCCGGAAGATTCGGAAACCCGTCTGCAACTCTCGGAGCTGCTGCAGGACCAGGGAAGCGTCCCGGCCGCCATCGAGCACCTGCGGCAGGCCATCGAGCAGAATCCCGATGATCCCCGGGCGCATGTGCTGCTGGCCCAGATCTACTTCGAGCAGAAGCAGGATGAGGCGGCCCGGCAGCACGCCGATCTGGCGCTGCGGCAGGATCCGCACCTGCTGCAGGCCCTGCTGTTGCAGGGGCAGTTGGCCGATCGCCGTGGTGACGCGAATCTCGCTCTGCACTACTTCTTCGAGGCGATCTCGTTCGATTCCCACGATCCGCAGGCGCAATTCCTGACGGCCCGCCAGCTGTATCGCTCGGGTGCGGGCGACCAGGCCGCCCCGATGCTGCGCCGACTGACCGAGAATGCTCCCGCCTGCGGTGAAAACGCCGGCGAGGCGTGGTGGTTGCTGGGCCGGTGCTACCGGCAGCAGCAGCGCTGGAAAGAGGCGGCTGAGGCGATGGCCTCGGGGATCGAACTGCGGGCGGCCCAGGCGGCCGATTGGAAGGAACTGGCCGATGTGCAGTTTCGCGCCGGCGATCTGACTGCGGCCCGCAGTTCGCTGCAGATGGCGGCCAGGCTGGGTCCGGGCGACCCCGACATCGAATCGCTGCGGCAAAAACTGGAGGCCGCCACAGCCACCCCCATCCGGCTCACCCGGGGAGTCGACCCGGCCGCCGGCGAACCAGCCGAACCACGCTGACCTGCGTTCCGGTTCCCCACTCTCCCGTCGCGGAACCGCCGGCGAGCGGCTGCTTCCCCAACCTGCCGCACCATTTGCTGGGATGGGTTCAGCCCCGGGGATGACACTCGCTGTGAATCGCTTTGAGCCGCGAATGCTCGACGTGGGTGTAGAGTTGGGTGGTGGCGATGCTGGCGTGCCCCAGCAGTTCCTGCAGGGCCCGCAGCTCGGCTCCCCCCGCCAACAGGTGCGTCGCAAAACTGTGCCGCAGGGTGTGGGGACTGACCTGGTCACTCGCCCCAGAGCGCCGGGCGTATTTCTTGACCAGCCGCCAGATTTCGATGCGGGTCAGCGGGGCGCCCGTTCGACTCACAAACACCGCCTCGGGCTGCCGCACGCCCACCAGCCGGGGCCGTTCGTGCTGCAGGTAGGCCTCCAGGGCGAGGCGCGCCACCGGATTGAGCCGGACGATGCGCTCTTTGTTCCCCTTGCCCAGGCAGCGGCAATAACCCTGGTCGAGCTGCAGACCCCGCAGCGCGAGCCCGCTTACCTCCGAGGCTCGACACCCGGTGGCATACAGGACCGCCAACAGGGCACGATCACGCAACCGGTAACGGTCACCCTCCTGAGGAGCCGCCAACAGTCGATCGACCATGTCGGGACTCATCACGTGCGGCAGATGCTGCCACAGTTTGGGAGAATTCAGCAGGTCGGCCACACTCTCGGGAATGACCGCTTCCAACACCAGATAGCGGAAGAACATCTTCACCGCGACGAGGTGCCGCGAAACGGTGGCGGCCGACAACCCCCGTTCGTGCATCGAGTTCAACCAGTCGGCCAGCACCTGGAGATTCACTTCCCCCAGTCCGACGATCTGCCTCGATTCCAGCCAGCCAAAGAACTGGTGCAGGTCGGAGGCATACGCCGTGAGGGTGTTGCCCGCCATTCCCGCTTCGGCCTGCAGGTACTTCAGAAACTGGTCGAGATAACCCGCCGGTCGATCGAGGCGGATGGGCTGGAAACCAGCGGCGGCGATGGGGCGTTTGCGAGGGGGCATATTCCGGCCATCGGTGACACGCCCCGGCGACTTGAACTCGCGACCGATTCTGAGGATTGTGCCGACTCGATCGCCGCTGCCGACTTCACCCGGATTCTGGAACCCGACTGGCGACGGGCTCTCCCTCGCGAACGATCCGCCCCCCGTCGGGACCAGCACCCGGACCGACCTCGATCTGCCAATCGGCGGCCCGGATCAGTTCCTGATGGTGCGTCGCGACCAGAACGGTATGCCCGGCCGCCGTCGCCAAATCGAGCCCTCTCAGGTATCGGGCCAGATCCACGGGGTGCAGTCCCCGGGTCGGCTCGTCGAGCAGCAGCAGCACTCCCCCCGCGGACAGTGGCCGGGAGAGAAACTCGGCCAGTCTGAGCCGGGCGACTTCCGCCGGCGACAGACGCTGGGCGGGGGCTCCCAACTCGAGTGTCTCCAGCCCCACGTCCAACAAGGTCTTGAGGCGCCGCTGGATGCGGATCTGCCCGCGGAAGAAGGTCAACGCCTCACGGATCGGCAGCGTCAGGACCTCGGCAATCGACAACCCCCGGTAGCGAATCGCCAGCACCTCGGGGCGAAACCTCCGTCCATGGCAGCCCGCGCAGACCGTCTGGAGGTTGGGCAGGAACTGCAGATCAATATGCACGGTCCCCAGTCCCTGGCATTCTTCACACAACCCGGGCGCTCCGGCATGCAGGCTGAAGTGTCCCGATGCGAGGTTCTGACCCCGGGCCTCGGGACTGTCGGCGAACAGCTGGCGGATCGCGGGGGCGATCTTCAGAAACGAGGCGGCGGTCAGACGCGGCGTGCGGGCGATGGGGGTGTTGGGCAGTTCCACCACGCCGGTGGGGAGCGCCGGCGTCGCCGCCGACAGCGTCTGCGGATCAGGCAGAACGGCGGCGGAACCCACTCCCGAGGAAAGCTGTCGGGCGGAAAACTGACCGGCCACCGCCTGCAGCAGGCTGGTCTTGCCGCTTCCCGAGACACCCGTGATGACAGTCACGGCTCCCAGGGGAACACGCACGGCCGCATCGATCACGGTCTGGCAATTCAGATCGGCGAGCTGCAGCCACCCCCCGGGGCGTCGCGCCGGCCGCGGACGCAGCGTCGCTGTTCCTGTCTGCCAGGCCCGCAGGACTTTGCCGGTGGCCGACTCGGTCTGATGGGCCAGCTCACTGGGAGGGCCCGTGTACACCACCCGCCCCCCATCGGCCCCTCCGCCCGGTCCCAATTCGATCAGATGATCGCAGGCGCTCAGCAGGGCGGGATCGTGCTCGATCAATACCACGCTGTGCCCCCCATCGCGGCATTGCCGCAGCTCTTGCAGCAGCGCGTTCCGCTGGCTGGGGGCGAGCCCAGCCGTCGGTTCTTCGAGCACATACAGCAGATTCACCAGTTCGATCGTCAGGGCGGCTGCCAGACGAACCCGTTGCGCCTCCCCTGTCGCCACGCTTCGCAGCGGACGTCCCAGGGTCAGATAGCCCAGGCCCAGACGGACCAGCAACTGCAACCGCCGCTCCACCAGCTCGGCCTGCTTCCTGCGGGGGGGGTCCCAGAGAGCGAATTCCGACCGCAGTCCTTCCCAGTGCCGCAAGAACTCGGCGATGGACAGCTCCAGCCACTCGGCCAGATTGCGCCGCTGCCAGCGCCAGGCGAGTGCCTCGGGGCAAAACCGGCTTCCCTGGCACTCGGGGCAATCGCCCGGGTTGGCTGGCCCCACATCCGGGGACAGCCGGGACTCGCGTCGGGAGCCCGACTGGTGCCCCGTCCCATGACAGGCCGGACAAGCCCCCCGCTGCTGGTTGAAGCAAAACAGCGCCGGTTCGGCGGGAGAATGGACCTCGCGGCACTCTTCGCAGATTCGATGGAGCGACCAGAACTGGCGAATCCAGGTCCGTCCGTCGATCACCATTTGCCCGACGGGCGGCAAGTCACCCGGCGACATCCCGGCCGAGGGGTCCTGATCGGCCTGAGTCAGAGTCAGGCATTGCCCGTCCCCGAACCGATAGGCCAGCTCGAGGCTTTCCAGCCAACGGCCCATTTCGGAGCCCGCCGTCAACCGGTCGATGACGATCAGCGGGGGGGCGGCTTGCGGAATCTCGCCGTTCCATTCGGTCAGCGGCCGGATCTGCCCCTGCAGGACAATTCGCGAGAAGCCCCGCGCCAGCCACTCCGCGGCCGTCGCAAGAGAGTACGGCTGTTGGATGGCGACCACGGGACGGGCCGGAACGGCGATCAGCAGGCGTGTGGAGGCCGGCTGTTCGCGCATTCGAACAGCGATCTCGCTGACCTGGTGCACCAACAGCGGGATCTGGCACCGGGGACAAACCAGTTGCGATTCGCGGCTGAAGAGGCCGCGAAACACCGGCAACACCTCGGAGACCGTGCCGACGGTGGGACGCCACGAGACCTCGGGAAACCTCTGGCGGACCGCGATCGTGGGAGGCAGGTCCCCCAGGAAGTCGACATCGGGCCGATCCAGCGCATCGAGCGCCTGCCGGGTGGCGGTGGAGAGCGCCTCGACATACCGGCGTCGTCCTTCGACAAACAGGGTGTCGAAGGCGAGGCTGGACTTGCCCGCGCCACAGACCCCGGCGATGCCCACCAACGACTGCAACGGGACGGCAAGTTGCACATCGCGCAGATTGTGCAGACGGAGTCCGCGGATTGGCACGCTGCCGATGCTGTTCATGATGGCCTCCCGGGGACACCCGTCTGGAAATCACCGGGGCTGAAAGGGGGCCAGTGGCGTGTTTTCCCCAGGCGGTCGGCCTTTCCCCATGGGGTTCTTGCAGAGATAATGAGGGCAGAG
>CAIOTJ010000406.1 GCA_903861195.1 uncultured Planctomycetaceae bacterium
CCACGACCCACCCCGAAGAACCCGAAGCGGCCAGCCGCCAGGAGTGTATTCGCTTGTGCACCACTCCCACACGTTGCCGTGCAAATCGAGGATCCCCAGTTTTTCGTCCCCAGTCCCAGCCGGCTTGCTCGGATGCCACACCCCCGCGTCTTTATGACGCTGGATCGCCTCTTCACGCGTGGTGGTCCTCCCGATGTTCGCATCGTAGCAGTTCATCAGCCAGAATCTGGTTCCATCATCACTTTGCCACTGCGGATCGTCGCCCCACCAGTAGGTCGTGGTCACATGCGGCCCTTTTGCTGTCTGTTTCCACCGCACCACCGCTTCCCATTCCCATTCCGTCGGCAACCCGTATTCCCACTGGTCATCTTGAGCCGTCAGCCAGGCGCAGAACGCCTGCGCCATGTACCAATTCACATTCACCACCGGTGATTTGTCGTCCGCGTTGATCTGCGTTCGCCAGCGACGATGCCCCGGCTCAAACAACTCCCACAACTCGTTCGTCACCAGAAAGTCCGCCATCTCCAATCGCCGATCGACGCCAATCGGAATCGCCTGCGGATTGCTCACACCCAGGCCGGCGAAATCCACGTCGGAGTGGAACTGTTTGGCATCGAACGTCTGCGGCGGAATCTCCACAAATTGCCGCTGAAACTCCTTCCAGATAGGGCTCTCAATGACTTGTTGATCCCGCTGGAAGGTGGTTGACAACGTGGCAACCCATCCGGCTGGATCCGACTCATCCGCATCGAAGTCGCGTAGTATCTCCGCTGCTGGTATCAGACACGCACTGTCCCGTGTCGCGACTTCCCAGATCCTGGTCAGGTCGACTTGGTTCACGATGCTGCAGTCAGCGGCCGACGGCTTGTTTCCCCGGCCCTTCCACGCCTCGCGATACTCGCGACGAACGTTGTCGTCGCGGTGCACCAGCCACAACACAAGGCTGCGCACTTCCTCCTGAAACTCCACAGCGTCTTGCTCGATCGACTCGTAGACCACCCACGGATTCGAGAGCTCGATCAACTCCAACGCCAGTTGGTTGTGCCAAGACGGCTGCTGCTGTGCGGCATGACACAGCGCGAACCGCAGGGTTTCCTGCCAGTCGTCCCGCCGCCGGGACTGCTGCGTTATGACCTCGGCGGATCCCTGCGTGTGCGCGGTCACGTTAACGGCATGCACCTCCGCGAGCACGCGCCGACGTTCCTCGGTGGAAATATGCTTCACGCCCCTCGTCTGGTCTTGAGGTTCACGAGTCCCCAGTCGACACCCTGCGAAAAACTCCAGAATTGACCGATGTCGCCACTCCAACCGTTCCTGACGCACGTCGTCCAGCAAACTGAACGCGGAGATCAGATTGACCTGATTCAACAACGGCAGCCACCGCCGCCATATCTTCTGCGTCGCGTCTTCATATTGCTCTCCCACCAGTTTCGCACTGAAGTCGTGGTGGCTGACACTGAACCAGGCGATGCTTCCCAAAACACGGTCGGCCCGAATCCGGTTGAAGTCCCCCGATCTGACCTGCGTGGTTTTCTCCAAAGACTTCCAACCCTGCTCGAACAAATGCTTCACCGCAGCCTGATACAGGCTGTAACGCGACCGAATCTCTTCATTCTCCAGCACGCCGTCCCGGGCCAGATCACGCAGCAGCCGCAACAGCAGAGGGACCTCCAACAAATCCTTCCAGCCATGCCGCCGACGCTCAGCGGCGTCGGTCTTCCAGTTCAGCTCGGCCTCATGAGGAAGCAGTTGTGCCGCCAACTGGCTGCCGAGAAACTGGCGTTGGTGAGTGGCGGTGAATTTTTCAAGCTTGAGTTTCGTCCACTGGTTGGCCTGCCAGGCCTCGGGGTGATTCTGCAGCGCCTCGGGGCGGCCTGTCATCAAGACGGGACATTCTCGCAGCTCTTCGCACGACAGAAACTCCCCCAGGCCGGTCAACGCCCGCTCACTCTGATCCACGGCATCCAGCAGCAGCACCACGCGCCCTTGTCGGACGCACCGCAGAAACCACTTCCAAATCAACTGCTTTGCCTGTGATGATCTGCGCTCAGACTTTGGCAGTCGCTCGAGGATCAACCGGTCAAACAGGCTGCGAAGAATGCGAGTGGATCCGGCCCTCCAGTCTTCGACCCAATTGAGATCCACGCTCTCTCTCAACTCGCTGAGCGTCTTGCCGACTCGCAGGGGAATCTTGTCCGACCCCGGTTGCCTCGCAATTCGCCGTTCCGCCACCACCAGCAACAGCGTCTTCCCCTGCCCGCTGTGGGCGAACAACGCCAGCCGCGGTGCTCTGGGCTTCCGAGGCACTCCGGTTCGTTTTCCGTCCTGTCTCGTCGGATTGGCGGGAACCTGTGTTGCTGCCCGCCACTCCCCCAGCAAGACGCCGTGTACCTCGGGTGGTGGCAGTGTGCGCCCTTCGGCCCGCACTTCACGACCCAGCGCCCGTTCCATCGCCGCCTGACCGTCGTCCCGCTCGATGCGCTCAACGAGGGGAGGCATGACAAATTGCTGGCCATCACGCAGACGATCGGCATTCTTCGGCCCACACAACGCAACCAGGTGGGCTGTCGCCTTGCGGCGGATATCCCGCCGCACCCGACTGGTCCAGCGGTGATCCTGCGTGAGCCATTGCAACGCCTTGCGAAACTTATTCGCTCGCGATAAGTCCACTTCCTTGATCACTTGAAGCTCGCGTTGCGGCTGATCCTGCGCGACCACCACTCGGTCAATTCGGTGGGCCGCCAATTCCGCAGGGAGCGTCTTGACCAATAACCCGTCGACTCTCTGCAGGGAGAGATCGTCGGTGAACGGGCGCTGAAAACAGGCGGTGATCGCTGCGCGCGGATCGAGGTCTGTCGGCTGGTCGAGCGCCGCCAGGGCACAGGCAATCGCCACTTCGGCGGAACGTCCGTTCAGAAGCACCTCAAGCGGGCGATCGGGTCTGGAGCGATGCACGTCGGCCAGATCGATGGTGAACCGGTAGTCGTAGTCGACAAAGAACTCCCGGGTGGTATTGATCTGACGGTTCACGGCCACCTGGGGCATGGAC
>CAIOTJ010000407.1 GCA_903861195.1 uncultured Planctomycetaceae bacterium
CCACCGGCACCACCAGTACGGCTGGAACCGTCACCTGGAGCCTCGGCGACAACCTCGGCACCATCCGCGATCTGGTGCAATACAACGCCGCCACCGGCACCACCACGGTCGTCAACCACGTCCGCTACGACACGTTCGGACAGATCGTCAGCCAAACCAACAGCCAGTTCCAACTCTGGTTCGCCTACACCGGCCGGGAATGGGACCCCGCCGCCGGCTTCTACTTCTACCGCGCCCGCTGGTACGACCCCCGCGCCGGCCGGTTCCTCAGCGAAGACCCCCTCGGCTTCGCCGCCGGCGATGTGAATCTCAGCCGGTATGTGGGGAATGGGGCGACGTTGTGGGTGGATCCGAGTGGGATGGAGAATCAAGCGCCACGCGGTGGTCTGGCAGCGAATCCAGTGGAGATGGGCACAATTCATGTCGACGACGCCTTGGTTCCGGAGGTTGGTCAGTCCTTGCTGATCGACTATAGACCAGCGAATGAGGAATATGTCCGCCACATGCGGGTGTATATGGAATATTAGCCATTGGAGAGACTCTGGAATTGGTGTTGGCGCATCAACAACATCGACGATTGCCTCGGTATTGTGACCTATGACATTCGCGATGAACTTGGGAAACAGGAAGCAGATCAAGTCGCCCGCAAACTACGGATTCTGGCTGGATGCGGAAAGCTCAAGGCACATATTGAGGGTGCTGTCGAGGTGTCACGAATCGGGGTGCAGGTCGCAACCCCACTCCTCGACGACATGGTTGACCTGATTGAATTTGTTCATGAGCCGAATCTGCCAAATGGATTGAAGGTTTTTCTGCCTGCGGGACTTGGAGCCGCAGTTATTGTTGGCAAGAGACTTAAAAAGGCAGACGTCATCGATGATCTGCATCGCGCGACACGAGGAGGCGGACCAAGGCCAGCTGTGGTTTCCAATTTGCCAGAGATAGGCAGAAAAGCCAGAGCGATATTGGTGAGCAAGTTAGGGCCCCACAATTTTCCCCCTCAAGCCGCAGCACAAGCCCATCACATTTTCCCAGTTGATCTATTCTTGGAACCTATCGGAAGAAAGTTGAGTAACCTTGGAATTGACCTAAACAGCGCAGAGAATGGAGTTTGGTTACCAAAGTTTAATTACCCTGGTCGCAAGGCATCCATTCACAATGGACGGACATGCGGAAGCTACATCGATAAGATACGACAGCTGTTTGATGCTGCTGAAACCAATGAAGATGCACTGGCAATTCTCAGGCGCTTACGCGAGGATCTCGAGAATGTTAAGGTTCTCATCAGCGGAGCAACAGGTGTCCGTCTACAGATGTCACGAGTCCCTTGAAGACACTCGACCACAAATTGACTTCGCTTCGGAAATAACCTCTCGAAATGATTGGTTATTACTTGCTGCGATTCTAGACGGACAGAAGCCGGCCAGTTCGTGGCCCACTGATGTTGAGTTATCAAGTAAATCTCGATCAGCCACTGCCTGGGATTACTTTCGCGTCGGTGGAACAAGAGGTCTCGCTTCCGAACGATTTCTGGATGTGGTGGGCCGCCACACGCTTTGTGGCCTATCAGTGTGCTACGCGGAGTTAAACGACTGTCGCTACTTCTTTTTTAGACGGGAATGGGCGGTCGACTGTTTCGACCGAGAACATGCCGTATTTGATACTTTCCCACACGACGCCTCTCGAATCATGTGTATCTCCCAGTTCGCCTTCCATAAAACGCTTGTGCCTTCAGATGCCTGTTTTTGTATTCCCGAATCAAAGGAGTTGTTGCTGACCGAGCCGGTTGCGAGGCGAATTCGTGATGCGGACCTACGAGGAGTCGCTTTGGAGAAAATCTTCTGAAAGTATTGCCTCTCTTGTTAGGTAGTTCGAGTATGGGAGGGTCATACTGCGGTTTACCGTCCTCCGCTGACACGACCACGTGCTCGAGCCCAACAAACCGGCGGTGCAGACCGAGAAGACGAAGCACGAGGCGGCCAAGATCAATCGCGAGCCGTTCGTGCTGAGGAATTCGGGGCAGCTCTTCTACAACACCTCCCCCCTCGATCTCAAAGAGCTGATGGGGGACCAGGACCACATCGGCGAAAACTTCGCCAGCTATATTGAGGCGTTTTTGCCCGCCGTCGGCTGACAGGAGTCTGGAGTTCCCCCCCTGGGATCACCGCAACCGGCTGACCAGCATCACCACGTTCTCGGCCACGGGGACCCGGCAGTCTGGGGTCGAGTACACCTACGACCTCTACGACCGGCGGATCGCGCGAAAGGTCGATGCCGACGGCAACGGGGTCTTCGAGACGACGCAACGGTTCGTCTACGACGGCGACGATCTGATTCTGGCGTTCTGGGGCTCGACTAACGCCCTCACCAACCGCTACCTCTACGTAAGCGCCATCCAGCGGCATATGCCGCCGGGCACCCGGGGGCCGGCCAACCGTCGCCCCGACGTCGGTCGTCACCCCCGTGCCTCTCGGTC
>CAIOTJ010000408.1 GCA_903861195.1 uncultured Planctomycetaceae bacterium
CCCAGACCTCTCGATTCCGGCTCGACCGACCCCGGAGGGGTCACAGAAACTAGCCGGGAGTCGAGCGCAGCGACACCCCCGGAACACGCCCCCCAACAACGACAGCACCCCGAAGGTGGTGCCAGACAACGTGGTTCACAAGACCAACGCGCACGCCTCTCACCGGACGGCCCACGAACCGGTGCGTTCGTCGGTGTCCGTGAGGCACCCACCGCAAACCCCGTACCGTGGGCGGTTTCGAACTCCGCCGGGTGAGTGGGGTGGGCGACCCTCTCCTCGGCGCAAGATACCCAAACACCGGTAGGAATCCTCCAGAGTTGAGGGAATATGTACCTGTCCCCTTTTTCGTATCCAAGCTGATCGTGCTCGACGCGTTCTATCGGTTCATGCCACGAGACAGCGACGAGAACGACAACGGGACCATGTCCCAGGTGTACAATCATCTTGACCGCTACGCCGCCCGGCTGGGCTGCTCGTTCGTGCTCGTGCACCACAGCAGCAAGGGAAACCAGTCGGGCAAGGCGGTGACCGATGTCGGGGCCGGGGCCGGTTCCCAGAGCCGGGCGACCGATACGCACCTCGTGCTTCGACCCCATGAGCAAGACGACGTCGTCGTGCTCGACGCCGCCGTGCGTTCCTGGCCCCCGATTGCGCCCCGGTGCCTGCGGTGGACGTTTCCGGTCTGGACACTCGACGATAGCCTCGACCCGGCCGCCCTGCGTCCCGAACGGCCCCGTCGGCGCGCCAAGACGGAGGAACGGGCCAACCCGTCCGAGCGGGCCACAGAACCCGCGTGGGACGCCCTACGGTTCGCCCAGTCGTTCGTCGGCCCGAGCCCGGCCACGACGCTGGCCGTCGTGCAGGCTGCCATGACGGCTGGTCTCTCCGAACGGAAAGCCACCAAGCTGCTCAAGCAAGCCGAGGCCGACGGGTTGATTTACCGGTGGCGCTTCGGGTCAACCGTCCCTGTTCAGTTCGCATCCATTCCCCAGGCCAATCATGCCCAATGACCCTGTGCGCCCTGCGCACGCACCCCCCCGTACCCCCCCGGTATGTGCGCAAACGCACGCCCGGGGCCGGGTCTCGTGTGCAGTTCGCAAGGCAACGAAGGCTGAGGACAGAGATTTGGCGGCAAGTTGAGTCAAGTGACTTCGAGAGAGATCTGTCCAGAAGGGAATTCATTTTCCATGCCGTTACTTCGTGAACATTGGAGACGGGAATCCAATCACGACGTCGCTCTTGGCAATGCCCGGTGGACAAGACGTCGCGACCAGAAAGCGAGTTTCGGAATCAACCGAAATGAGAGTGGGTTGAATCCCAAATGTGTTTCCGTCAGGCCAGTCGTCGATGTGACTATCTGCGTCAATCGGCTGAAACATCTCTTGTGTCAACACCGGCTGCAGTGCGGTCGGGTCGCGATCATAAAACATCGTGCAGTAGACGTAATCACAACTCGAATCATGTGGGGGTAGATTTACATGAATCACCCTCATCTTGTTCGCGAATTCGATGAATGCCTTGGTTCGTCGATCAGCATCAGTGTTCGGCATTGCAACCCGTCGCTGCACAATTACTTCCTGTTCGCGGACGACCCTTAGCTTGACGATCATTGTGAGAAAACGTGCCAAGCCGGACCCCCGATACTCGCAAAGTCGCCACGCTCGTTGGTCGCGAATGCAAGTCGCGTCGAAATGACGACGTTTACCCTTCGGAGTGAACGCGGTTGCGTGGATTCGCTCGCTCGGGAACTCAAGCGTGATGTGGTCGAAGTTTGGAATCGTTCCGGAATCGTGAATAGCGTGCGTGGCGTTCTTTGGGAGAATCGGCCAGAAAACGATTCGCGCCCGCTTGGTTCGAGTCAACACCGCAAATGGAAAGCTTCCAGTTGGGAGGCGAAATGCAAGCACAGTGAATTCGCCAGGCGGCTTCCCGAGGCTGAAAAAAAGCCGAAGTGGCCGGAGCCAAAGCGAAGTGCCATCTCCAATGTCGTCCCGCTCGCGAAACAGGGATTCAACATCGTTTGGTTCGGTCATGACAGTTTGCTCATCCACTCAGGATTTCGAACGCCGAGTCAAATTGGACACGCAGAATTGTCCTTCAGTTCGGTCCGCGACGCGAGCCCAAAGGCGTGATGCCATAGGTACTCCGCTGCGACAAGTATTCGTCGCCCCCGGGGGGAACAGTCGCAAGGGTAACGACAGTTTGTTTCGTTCGTCCGAAATTCTGCCGCGACATGCCTGGATGTGTCTGCGGGGTCGAGGTAACTGGTGTCACACGTCGGGCGGAGGTCGCCAAGACGAACACAAACCATTACAGAGACAGGAGTTGCGGAGATGCCAACCAAGAAGGCCACGAAGCCGGCGAAGACCCCGAAGGCCACCCCCAAAGCCGATCCGAAGAAGGCCCGCAAGGGGGGGAAGGCGAAGACCCCGGCGGTCGAGACGACCCCCGCCAAGAAGCTGAGCCAGATCGCCGCCGCCGAACGGGTTCTGGCCGAGGCCGACGAACCCATGAACTGCAAGGCGATGGTTGAGGCGATGCACAACCAAGTCCTGTGGTCCAGCCCCGGGGGCAAGACACCGCACGCCACGCTCTACGCCGCCATCCTCCGGGAGATCAACACCAAGGGCGAGGACGCCCGGTTCCGCAAGACCGACCGGGGGTTGTTCACCCTCGCCACCAAGTAGGGAGCCCGCCATGACCAGACCGAAGCTGCTGGCGGAACCCGCATACGAGAACGGGCACCTGATGGCCCGCGACATGCTGGAACGAATTGGCGAGCTCCTGCAGGACATGCCCGCCCCCGGGATGGAGGAGCACCCGATCCATTGGGGGCATGTGGGAGACATCGCCCACGTCAACGAGCTGCTGGGGCGGGTGGTCGCGTTCCTCGAGGGGCGTGGTTCGTAACCGCCCCCGGCCTTGTACCAGCCCCGTCGGGCCCCAAACGCCCGACGGGGCGTTTCGCATTCATGTTCAGAAGCCGGGGCCACCCTTCGAGAAGCCGGGGCCACCCTTTGGAGAAGCCGGGGCCACCCTTGGACCTGAAGCCGGGGCCACCCTTTGTTTTGACTGACCTGTCAATTTGGGTGTGGACTTGCATGAATGCCACGTCCGTGACGTCGTCGTGGCCGGCGCTTCCCAGCGCATGCGCGCTCAAGAGCCCGGCAATTGCGTGCCAAAATACGGGCCGCGATCCAATTTCCCGGGTTCGAGGCACCGTGAGTCGGTCGTTGGGCCCGATTGGCAATTCGAATTTGTACCGTTCGCCCGGCTCAACGCTTCACTTCGCCTCGGGAGGACGCTCGCCCGAGGTCTTGCCAAAGATTTCCCGGCTGAGGGCGATGCCCTGGATCCAACGTTGCCCGCACTTGACCGCCTCGGCCTCCAAAGCGGCGGGTCGACCGATCGCCCGCCGCAGGCCGCCCCGTTTGGTGTGGAAGCTCGCCACCAGCTTCAGCCAGCCCTCTCCCGCAACCCCCAACTGTTGCAGGATCGGAGGTTCTTCGGCCGGGATCCGGCCCACCTTCCCGGCTTGCACTTGCCGACCGGTCCACTCCAGCAGTTCGAGATACTGGGTGAAGGTCATGTTCAGGCACCCCAGGTTCGAAGTCCGGGTGCCGGGAACGGCTTGCTGCAACGCCGATTCGGTGATCTCCAGCGGAGCCAGCCACGCGGCCGGTCCGTCGAACGCCGCTTGGCGCGACGCCTCGTTCACCATTTCGGACGGCAGTCGGGACCAAACGCTGCGATCGACGGCTTTCGAGTCGGCCGGTGCCTTGGCCTCGGTCACCGGGGCTGTCAGAGATCCGGAGGTAGGTGTTTCACTCGCCAGGGAATCGTTGGTCTGAATTGCGCCGCCTCTTGCTTCATCTCCGGCCCCGGCGGGTGCGGGCGGTGTCGAAGAGACATCGGCCTCGGCCTCCAGGCCATACTCTTGCCGCTGCTGGGCCGAGAGGGTGGTCGCGAAGGAGTGCACC
>CAIOTJ010000409.1 GCA_903861195.1 uncultured Planctomycetaceae bacterium
CAGATGGACCACGCCGTGGTGACGGCGAGCGAGATCGACCCGGGCACCTGGCGAAACATCCGCCTCCGGATGCGGAAGCCACACGGCGGCACACTCGACATTGTGCTTCTCCGCCCCCTCGCCTGGCTCGCGGAGCAGGTTAATGAGTGCGGACAACTCGCTGCGGCTGACTCCCATGCATCAGTGCCGCCGCACGCCGTCCGGAGTGGGCAAGACCATGCTGGTGTCCAGCTCGATTCTGACGTCGGCCACGACTCCGGCTGGATCCACCTGGCGCTGCCGGAACTGGGGGCCGTCGGCCCCGCCGAGGTCCTGGCGATCGAGCCGTGTCCTCCGCTCGCCTCCGGCCCGGGCCGGACGGTCACGGGCACCTTCGCCCATTCGGCGGCTGATGTCCTCGATCTGGAGATCGAGGGGCTCGACACCCCCCTCGGCTGCACAGCCAACCACCCGTTCTGGAGCGCAGACCGGCACGACTTCGTCCCTGCCGGCTCACTGACCATCGGCGAGCACCTCCGGACCGAATCAGGCACCCTCCGCCAGGTTACCCGCATCACCCCCCGCCGCGGCCCCCCCGTCGCGGTGTTCAACCTCGAAGTCGACGCCGAGCACGTGTACTACGTCTCGACCGCCGGGGTGCTGGTGCATAATGCCTACTCAGGGAATGCTCCAAACAGAGGACCGTACCGTGGTGGCTCTCATGCCGACATGTCGGGACCGAGAACAAGGCGAGATGGTCTTGATTCTCACCATATGCCAGACCGGCACGCCACTCCGACTGTGGATCCGAACGATGGCCCTGCTATTCAAATGGACCCGTTGGACCATTTCGCAACAAGTAGCAATGGGCGACACGGTGAATCGTCTCGGATTTGGCGGGATGAAACCGCCCAGATGATCCGAGAGGGACGTTACCGGGACGCTATGGCCCGTGAGATACGTGACGTGCGAAGGGCAGCAAAAAAAGTGTCCAGTGATCCAAGAAAGTACAACGAAGCGATTCAAGAAATGCTTGAGTATGCGAGGCGAACTGGACAGCTTCCTGCGAGGAACTAGATTATGACGATCGAAATCATCCCTTATTCGGCATTTGGTCCCTTGAGGTTTGAAAAAACAACAAAGCATGAATGTGTTCGGATTTTGGGGGAACCGCTTAAGAAGCGAACCACCAGAAGAGGAATCGAGGAATTCGAGTACGAGCAGTTCATCGTTCGTTTCAATCCTGAGACTTTGACCATTCGGGAATGCACCTTGCTTCCATATGCAGACGCCACAATTAATGGCATCACAATTACATGGGACAGGAACTTTCTCCGCTTGGCTTGTGAATACGATCAGTCGCCCAGTGATGTTTATGGCTTTATCGTACTTCCACGTTTTGGAATTGCTGTTACTGGCATTCACGACGATGACGAGTCTCAGCTAGCCATCACTGCATTTACCAAAGCTGAACTCCATAATTGGCTTACGAAGTCCGTGCCCTATGTTTGGAAACAGGGATAGGATCCCATGAGTGATCGGCGTTCACCCGTGCGTGAGCGTGGCCCCAGCACACGATAATGAACACACGGGGGCATGGTCATCACGCAAGGCCCGGCGACCACCTTGCCTGCCAAGGGAATCGCCCTGAATTGTTTGAGTCCGATCTTTAGAACAGCGCTGGCCTTGGCGATGCCAACCTCCAGCGTCAGCCCCGCCACGAACGACGGCGATGGTTTCAATAGATATCCATCGCCAACCCTTCTTGTTCGGCATTGACCCTGCCGACCCTGCCCCGTCGCCATTCCCGTCACAGCCTTGCGAGCGAACGAGCAAAGCCCGCTTCACCCCGGCAGTGCGTGAAAACGTCTGCGAGCAAAGGTCAACCGGGGACTCTGCATGTTTTCTCGCACGGCGAAACGGATGAGCGGCAGGGCA
>CAIOTJ010000410.1 GCA_903861195.1 uncultured Planctomycetaceae bacterium
GAACTGCTCGGCCTCGTCCATGTAGGCGGTGGAGACCAGCACGCTCATCTGGGGACGTTGCTCGCGGATCGAGTCGATGAGGGTCCAGAACTGCCGGCGCGAGAGGGGATCGACGCCGGTGGTGGGTTCATCAAGGAGCAGCAGATCGGGATCGTGGACGAGGGCGCTGCAGAGGCCGACTTTCTGCTTCATTCCCCCCGAGAGTTTCCCGACGGGTCGGTCGGGAAAGGGGGCGAGGCCGGTCGCCTTGAGCAGCCCGTTGATCCGCCGTTCGCGCTCGGCCCGGGGCTGGTCGAAGAGGCGGGCGAAAAAGTCGATGTTCTCGAAGACGCTGAGTTCGAAATAGAGGTTTTTGCCCAGTCCCTGCGGCATGTAGGCGATCTGGGGACAGACTGCCCGGAGGTGGGTGGGGTCTCCCAGCTCGCCACCCAGCACCCAGACCTGGCCCGACTGGATTTTGCGCGCCCCGGCGATCAAGCCCATGAGGGTCGATTTGCCGACACCATCGGGGCCGATCAGCCCGACCATTTTCCCGGCGGGAATTTCCAGCGCGACCGACTTGAGAGCGGCCACCTGCCCGTAGTGATGGGAAACTCCCTGGATGCGGACCACCGCATCGCCCGTGTCACTCATGTCTGCCACCCTGCCGTCTTCTCAAGCCAACTGCAATTCGACCTGCCAAGTGGGGCACGATCATGGTTGGGCTCCGGTGGGGGCGGGAGTGCTGGGTGTGGCCGCGGGCCCGGCGGGAGACTTCGCGGGATCGGAGGGAGCCGCGGTCTCTGCGGCCGGAGTGGCGGAGGTGTCGGCGGCGGGTTGAACGTCGAGCGGGAAGCGCTTCTGCAGAAATTCGGGCCAGTCCACCGATTCATCGAGCCGCACGTAACCGACGCCGCGCAGGCCGGTCTTGACCCGATCGATGTGGGGCAGAATCACCTCGGCGGGCAACTGCAGTTTGACGCGGAACATCAGCTTGTCCCGTTCGCTGCGGGTTTCGACCTGCTTGGGAGTGAACTGGGCTTCGGGGGAGATGAAGCTGACCTTGGCCCGGCCCGCGTAGGTGGGAGCGACATCGAGCACGAACCGGGCGTCGCTTCCCAGACGCAGCTTTGCGGCCTCTTGCGAGGGGAGGAAGATCTCCATGTAGATGTCGCTGAGGTCGAGCACGGTCAGCACTTTGCCTCCCGAACCGAGAACCATGCCGGGCTCGGCCAACCGGTACAGCACCCGTCCCTGCACGGGGCTCTTAAGGGTCATGTCGGTGATCTGGGCCTCCTGGCGTTTGACTTCCGCCTCGGCGGCGAGGTGGGCCTGTTCGGCCGACCGCAGGCCCGCCTTGGCGACATTCACGGCGGCCTGGGACGAATCACGCCGGGCCCGGGCCTCATCGTAGTCCTGGTCGGCGATCGCCTTGTTGCGTTTGAGAGTCTCGGCCCGGGCGAAGCTCTTTTCCTGCAGGGTGTAGGTGGCTTCTTTCTGAACGACTTCGGCCGCAGCCCGCTCGACATCCTCGGCGGCTTTCAGTTGCTGGGCTTTGGACTTCTGCAGGTCGGCCTGCATCTCGATGCTGTCCATCACGCACAGCACCTCGTCGGGGGCGACCAGTTTCCCCTCCTTCGCCAGGACCTGGTCGATGCGGCCGCTGTACTTGGTCGCGATGTCGACCTGCACCGCTTCGATGCGGCCATTTCCCCCCACGATTCCGGCGGGAAGCTTGATCTTGGCCCGTTCCTGCCGCTGCCAGGCGGCCCAGCCCAGGAATGCCACCGCTCCCACCAGGAGCAGACGAACGAGGTTGTGCAGGATGTTGCTTTTCATGATTTGGTTCAGACAGGAACAGAGGGGAACCGACCGGCCCCGCCTGGTGTGGTCGCGACAAGAGTCGTGGTGAAGGTGGTGTTGTCAAAGGCCGGCGGCGGCTGATGGAACGGCCCGGTCCGTCCCGTTGGGCGATCAGGGGGAGGACGATCCCGCTGCCGGGTCCCGCTCTCCCCCCGCGGTTACAACGGGGGCCGTGGTCTCCAGTTCGCCGCCGCTGTGCGTGCTGGCAACTCGCTATTCCTTCAACAGGGTTTCGATCATGGCTTCCAGGTCATGGGCGTTTTTCTCGCCGCTGCCCACACGGATCATCCGAATCACCCCTTGGCGGTCGATCAAGACCGCCTGCGGAATGCCGGTCACGCCGTATTGCTCCTGGAAGTCGCTCTCCTTCGCCACGATGGCGAAGGGGTGTTTCAGCTTGTGGTGCCCGGCGAACTGCTCCTGGGCGCGGCGTTCGTCTTCTTCCGAGAGGTCGGCCACGCGTTCGGGGCGATTGGCGTCGGCATTCCAGCCGTACTGGTAGTACCGGGTCACCCCGATGATTTCGAGACCCTGGGGCCCGAATTTTTCGTGCCATTCCCGCAGGTGGGGGAAGGTGGCGATGCAGGGACCACACCAGACCGCCCAGAAGTCGAGCAGCACGACCTTTCCGGCGAGTTTCTCGCCGGTCAAGCCTGCGCCATTCGACCAGGCGGCCGCCTCGAGGGGGATGGCGGGCTGACCGATGAGCCGGGCCCGCTTCTTTTCAGCCGCCACCATCTGCTTGAGAGAATTAAGCCCGCGGGAGGCGTTATTGAGGGCGGCGATGGCGGCCCCGTCCTGACCCTTGAGCTGTTCCAGTTGGTCACTGAAGGCGGCAATCATCTGCTCGGCCCCGTCGGGATCGGACTGGGCCTTTTCGCGGATGGCGCGCGACTCCTGGCTGAGGAACAGCGAAATCAACTGCGCGTTCCCCGGATGCTTGTGAACCTGCTGCTGGACGAAATCCCGCTGGCGGGCCCGACGTTGGGTGGCCCGCTCCGGGTCGGAGTCTCCCAGCATGTTGAGCGACAATTCCTCGGCTCCCACCGCCCGCAGAACCCGTTCCACCACCTCGGGCTGGGCTTCGAGCCGGGCCTTTGCTTCAGTCAATTCCTGTTCGATCAGTTGCCGCGCCTGGTCTTGCTCACCGCCGAAATAGAGCACCTGGCCGAGATTGTTTCGCAACTGGCCCAAGATGAGTGAGTCGGCGGGGGTCTCGCTCGCGGCGACCCGCTGACCAACCGCCTCGACGCTGGCCTCGAGCAGTTCGCGGTTCTTCGGGACGTTGCGGGCCTGCTGCAGTCCCGACGAGGCCATCATGATGGCCTGCATCAACTCCGTTCCCTCGGCCTTCTCCTCGCGGTACTTCTGAAGCACGGTCGCATGATTCGCGACAGCGTGTCCGGCGGCCGCCTCCCACTTCGCCTTGCCGGCCAGCAGGCGGAACAACTGGGGGCGCAGCACCTGCAGTTCTTCGGCCTCGGGATGGGCCTTCAGCAACTCCTGGAATTTGGCTTCGGCCAGATCGACGCTTTCGGCCGAAGGAGTCTTTTCCTTGAGGATCTCGCGGATTTGCTCGACCCCGTCCTGGAGCTCCTGACCCAGACCGGTCGCCACCAGCACCAACACCAACAGCCACGCCACTGAAAACCGCCTCATGATGCCAGACTCCGGAACCGTGTACAAAACTTGTGGGCCGTCCAACCGGTCCACGCCATCATCATGCCGTCCGGCGTTGCAAAACGCCACAAACCGCGCCGGCCACCGTCACTCACTCGATGACCACCGCTGGCGGACCAAACGAGGCTTCCAGGGGGCGGACCCCCAGCCCGGGGGCCGTTCCCGCCGCCAGCCGCCCCTGTTGCCGTTGGGGGGCCCCGTCGGCAATCGAGCGGGTGACGTAACTGTTGAAATCGGTGGCGGCGAAGAGCAGCTCGGTGGGGGTGCTGTGCGCCAGGTGGGCGATGGCCGCCGTCACGATGTCTCCCCCCCAGCTGTCCTCCACGATCATCGCGATCCCCAGTGAGGCACAGAGATCGCGTGCCTGGCGGGCCTTGGTCAGCCCGCCGAACTTGCTGATTTTGATGTTGACCATGTCCATCGCCAGATCGGCCCGGCCACGCAGGATCACATCGAGCGAATCGATGACCTCATCGAGTACGAAGGGGTGATTGGTCTGCCGTCGGATCGACAGGCATTCCTCATAAGTCGCGCACGGCTGCTCGATGTAGACATCGATGTCGGCCACCCCGCGGACCACACGCATCGCGTCGTGCATCCGCCAGCCAGTGTTGGCGTCGGCATCGAGGCGGTCGCCCGGGTGCAGTTCGGCCGACACCGCCCGGATGCGGGCGATGTCGTCCAGTGCGTCGGCTCCCACCTTGAGCTGGAACCGGCGGTAGCCCTCGGCGCGATAACCGGCCACCTTGGCCGCCATCGCTGCGGGAGATTCCTGGGAAATGGCCCGATAGAGGGTGATGTCGTCGCCATAGCGGCCCCCCAGCAGCAGGCAGAGTGGGGTGTTCGCCCATTGGCCCAGCAGGTCCCAGCAGGCCATGTCGACCGCCGACTTCACATATGGATGCCCCTTGAGCACGGCATCCATCCGGCGGTTGAGTTTGTCGAGTTCCCGCGGGTCACATCCCAGCAGGTGAGGCCCCAGTTCGACCAGCCCCGCCCGGACCCCCGCCGCATACGCGGGCAGATAAGCCGGCCCCAACGGACAGACCTCTCCCCAGCCCACCCGGCCGCAGTCGGTCTCGACCTTCACCACCGTGCTGTCGAACACGGTGACCGACTTACCTCCCGACCACTTGTAATCCCCCTCAAGCAGGGGGAGTTCGACACGGTACGCCGAGATTCTGCCGATTCGCACGCTGTCACGTTCTTTCTGTTGGTCAGGCTGGTTCTGTTGGTGAGTCTGCCGGCTGTGGTTCATTCCGCCCGGTGGGCGGGGGGCGGAATGGTCGTCCCGCCAACGGTGTTCAGTTCGCCGGGGTGTCCCGGTTGGAAAACCGGATGTCCGAGATCAGATCATCAAGGGCCGACAGCACCAGCTCGCGCTGCGCCGCGGGGCCCTGGCCACTGGCGAAAAAGGTCCACCCATCCCCCCGCTCGACGATCACATGCACCATTCGCCAGGGCTGACCGTCGAGGTCGTAGCCCAATTCCACGGCGGTTCGACCCGCCAGGGTGCGGGTACCCACCAGGGTCTGGTCGGGAGTGGCCAGTTCTTCGAGGGTCGGGCAATCGGCCGCCCGGACCGGGCCCTGGATCCACAGCCGCGATTCGTCGGGCCCCACGAGGTCGAACGGGGGGGGAAAGACCGGGCTCGATTCCAGTGCGAACTGCCGGGGCCAACGGACCGAAAACAATTCGCACTCGATCCGCCAGCCTTCGTCCGCGGGGGGAAACGTCAGCTCGGGCCGCAGCTCGGGAGTCAGCACATCCACGACGCCGCGGGCGATAATGGTCCCCCGCACCCGGCGGATCGTGGCGGTCCCTTCGGCGGGAAGCGTGACCACAATCGTCCGGTTGCCCCAGACCCCGGTGTGCTGCACCAGCAGGCTGCGGGGATCTTCCAGCAGTTGTTCACAGCGGTAGGGAGTGAGTGGGATCAGCCGGCGGCCAAACCCCGAGACCCACGCCAATACGTTTCCAGACATCAATCAGTCTCCCGTCGTGGTTCAGCCCGCCCGGATTCAACCGGGCCCGCGTCGAACCGGTACCGTCTCACCCCGGGGCTGGCAGGGTGACCACACGGCGCTCGCGAATCTCCAGCCGCCCGGCGGCGAACAGGCGGATCGCCTCGGGGTAGACGCTGCATTCGGCCTCGAAGACCCTGGCGGCGAGGGTCTCGGGGGTGTCGGCATCGAGCACCGGCACCGCCTGTTGCAGGATGATGGGGCCCTGGTCGTAATGGTTGTCGGCGAAGTGCACAGTGCAGCCGCTCAGCTTGCAGCCCCGCATTAAAACCGCCTCATGGACGTGGTGCCCATAGAACCCGTGCCCGCAAAATGCCGGGATGAGAGCCGGGTGAATGTTCATCACCCGGCCCAGGAAATCGTCGGGAATTTCGATCAGCGAAAGGAATCCCGCGAGGGTCACCAGATCGACCTGGGCGGTGCGCAGCGTGTCGAAGATCGCCTTGGAGAAACTGGCCACGTCCGGGAAGGCGCGGCGCTCAATGACCTCGCAGCGCAGGTCGCGGGAGCGGGAGCGTTCGACTCCCCGGCAATCTCCCCGGCTGGCGATGACGACGGGAACTTCGGCCGCCAACTCGCCGCGGTGCATCGCCTCCAGAAAATTCAGCAGGGTGGTTCCACCGCCGGAGATCAAGACCCCCAGGCGAACCGGACGGGGCAGGGGGGATGCCAACGGTCGCAGCACCATCATGAATTTGGTCCGTTGTGGGTATGGGAAAGATGATCGAGGGCCTGGCGGATTTCGGCCTCCGAGGGGGGCGGCTCAGCGGACAACCCGCGGATTTGCCGCAGCACCGCCCGCTCTTGCCGCCGCTGACGAAGGAACAGAGCCAACGTTCCCGCCCCCAGGCAGATGGCCCCCAGAAGTGCCCCCGTTCCCAGCCGCTGCCACCATGGGGGGCTGACGCGCGGGGGGTTCCATTCCAGCTGGCCCGCCAGAATCAGGGGAGCCGACCAGCGTCCTGTTTCGGTCTCGGCCCGATAGGTCCAGAGCTTATAGAAGTAGCCGGTCACGGTGATGAAGTCGGTGGGGCGGCGCGGTTCCGGTCGCGGCAGGTTCGGGGGAATCCCGGTGCAGACCACGACGTAAGGAAACTGCGTCGAATCTTCGGTGAAGAGATGGACCTGATAGAGCTGGGTCAGTCCGAGTTCGTTCTCCTCGGCCTCCATCGGGGTGAGATCGCGGATGTAGCCGCGCAGGGTGACCGGTTGGCCGCGCCAGCTGTCGGGACGGGTCACCAGATCATAGAACAGACGGAACTGACGTTTGCGGTTGGTGCGGTCGGCGTGAAAATCCTGGTCGGCTGCCGTGAGGTTCTGGGCGGCGGCCAGTTTCTGCTCGGCCAGGTCCTCCCGGGCGCGGGCCAGGATCTGGTAATAGCTGCCGTGTTCGTCCGGACTGAACCCACTGGTGAGGTCACTGATGCCATGGAGCCATTCGGCGGGAATGGAGACCGGGTGCTGGGGGAGTTCGAGCGGTGGCCGGGGGGGCTTGCGGGAAGCCGCTTGCCCCATCGCGGGCGAGGTCCACGCCACAGACCAAGTCCACGCCAGAGTCCAAGAGGTCAGGAACCCGATGGTCAGCGTCCAGCCCGGCCAAACGTACCACAGGGGGCATGAAGATCGTCTGCTGCCCCTGCCGGTCTCCCGAGGCCGTTCGCAGAAACTGGAGTTTGGCACCGGTGGAAATCTTTCAGAAGCCAGTGAACTGGACAGCGGACGGCCTCATTTTGGCGTCTGCCCCGGTTCCTGTCGAGCATCGCTGGTCGAATCTCCTTGTCGCACAGCGAGTTGCGCCAAACTGTGCCGCCAGCCGAGATTGACAGCCCCCACCCCATCCTTATAATTCCGCAGTCATTCCAGGACTCCATCGCGGAATTCCTGATTCGTGCGACCCTTGTTTTACCCAGGACCGAACAATCATGGCGGGCGGCAGCACCAAGACCTTTACCGACGCGAACTTCGAGCAGGAAGTGCTCAAGAGCGACATTCCCGTCCTGGTGGACTTTTGGGCTCCGTGGTGCGGTCCCTGCATGCGGTTGGGCCCGACAATTGACGCCCTGGCCACCGAGTTCGATGGCCAGATCAAGATCGGCAAGATGAACACCGATGAAAATCAGGATAACGCCATCAAGTACGGCATCAACAGCATTCCGGCCCTGTTGATTTTCAAGGGGGGGGAAGTGGTCGACAAGATGGTTGGAGCCCACCCCAAAGACAAAATTGCCGGCGTTTTGAAGGCCCAGGTCTGAGCCCCGCCTGAATCGCCCCCGCGCCCCTCGGGTCGAGAAACCGATTGTCCCGGGCGGCCCGCGCGAGTGGCTCACCTCCACGTTGGTCTGAACGCCAGCGTGGAGGATCCGTCCAGGGAAAGGAATCCCGGAATGAGCTCGCAACAGCCTGCCGTCGCCTCGACTGTGCCCGTCACGGGCACCCGAGATCCTGCGTGCGCAGAGCCATTGGCGGCGAGCGTTCCTGAGACTGCGGACCCCACGTCGCATCCGCTTCCCCCCCCGCATTTCCCTGTCGACGCGTTCAGCACCGGGGAAGTCCCGCGTAAACTCGCCGAGTTGACGCATCCGCAGGGGGAGAATGTGGCGATCGCGCTCGAGAGTGCGGTCGCCACCCCGGACGAGAACGGCGATCAACCGCAGGCTGCTGCGGCTGCGGTCTCGACACTCTCCCACGGGGCGAATCCCGCAAGAGAGACCGCAGATTCCATCGCGCCCAACGCGACGACGGCCCACACCGATCAGCTGGTGTGGTACTTGCAGGAACAGTATCTCGAGCTCGACCGACGCGAGCAGTTGTTGCAGACGCAGTTGGCTCAATTCGACAACGAGCGTCGACAGTTTCGCCTGCTGGCCAGTCAGCGCGAATTGGAATTGGCCGAACGCGAAGCAGCGATCGAACGCGAACGGGCCGAATTGGATCAGCGGCAACAGCAGGTGACCGCCACCGAAGCCAGCCAGCATGAACTGCAGTTGGTGCTGTTGCGTGAACGCCGCGATTTGCAGGAAGAGCGCGAGCAGTTCGCTGCCGACCAGGTGGCGATCCGGGCAGCGTTGGCCGAGGAGGTTCAGGGCACCCAGACGCGTCTGAACCGCGAGCGGGAGGAGGCGGCGGCCGACATTACCCGCATCCGCGAGGAGCTGCAGCGCGAGCAGCAGTTGAGTGAAAGCCGTCTGCGGTTTCGGGAGGAGCACCTGCAACGGACCATGCGGGAGTTCGAACAGCACCAGCTGGAGTTTCGCGTCGAGCAGCAACAGGGGCGGACGCGGCTGGCCGAGACCGAATCGCAGCTGCTGCTGCGGCGTCAGCAGTTGGATGGAATTCGCCAGACCCTGGAGGCTCACGAGGACTCTCTGGAGCGCGACCGGCAGTGGCTGCAGATCGAACGTCGGGGACTCGAAGCCCGCGTGCAGCAAGATCGGGACCGGCTGCGCCTCGAGCAGCACGACTGGACCGTCTCCCGGGCCGAACAGTTGGCCGACATCGAGCGAAAGCAGGAACAGTTGCGTCTGCATGCCGCCGCGCTCGAGACTCGTCGCCAACAACTGGAAGAGCTGCGGCGTGATGTGGAACAGACTCATGGCGAGTCTCTCGAGCTGCGTCTGGCGGTTGAGGAGGCCTATGCGCAGTTGACCCGTACCGTGGGGGAAGAGGCGACCCGAGAGCGGGTTGAGCAGGCCCGGCTGCTGCTGGCTGAGCACTATCGGAATTCGCGCGACACACTGGCGATTCACAGTCAGGAACTCGAGCGGCTGCAGGCCCGCCTAACGCAGGAGCGGAATGACCTGCTCTTCGAGCGCCAGGCGTTGGCCGAGTGGATTGCCGCACAAGAGCAGCAGTTGGCCGGGCGGGCCGCCGAACTCGATCGCCACCATGCGGCGCTGCAGGAGCGGGAATTGGCGTGGCGACAGGCCGAAGATCGGTGGCACAGCGAGAGACAACAGGCCGAGACCATCATTCGTGACCTGCTGCGACAACGCGACACGAGACCTGGGTCGTCGATGAGCCACGGCTGAGGGAGTGATTGGGTGGGGGCAGGCCCACTCAAGGTACGACGCCAGGCCACTTCCATGCCTGCGCTCAGCAGTCCCGCCAACGTTCGGGGGTCGGTGCGGGTGACGGTCCCGGGCGAACGGCCCCTTCCGATGGTGCCGGATCGGTGCTCTGGCGAGGCATACGATCCAAGTGGCATGTGTGCGGGTGGTCAGTATTTGGGTGGGAATGGCAAAATTGTCAGGATTTTTGGCGTCTGGCGCGGGGCGTTTGCGAGTTGATTGAGAGAGGCCCTGTGGGCCCCAGCGAACCTGTCGGCCACGGGAGATGTCACCGCGGCGAGAGGGTGGTTCGAATATTGGATCGGGATGTCCACTGGTTTCTGCGAGAGATGGCCGGAACCGCGTCGGACGTTGCTTCCAAACGGTCACCACCCCTTTGTACACTCCGCTCTATGAAGAGAACGGTCCTCGTCAACAACTCAGGGAACCCGAACATGGTCAATCACAATCGCATCCTGCGGCAATTTGGCGATTCGATGCGCACGGCGCTGTCTCTGGTTGGGCGCCGTCCCCGGCGTCGCGTCCGATCAGCCGGTGCCTCCAGCCTGCAAGTGCTCGAATCGCGGCAACTGCTTTCGTCCTCGATGATTGGCGCAACGGCGGGCGATCTGGCGAAGCCCGCGGCGATGGAAACGGGACAACGCTACAGCCTGGCGAACTTTCGAATCGATCACTTCGACACGACGTCGCAGAACGAGCTGGGGTATTACTTTGTCGATGGCCCCGATGGCCGGATCACCTTGCGGGAAGATGGAGATCCCACAGGAGCCCCTCTGCTGAACTCCCAGGGACAGCCCCAGTTTGTCCGCCCGGGCGAGCCCGGCTATGCCGCCGCCGCACTGGCGGAGGCGAATTCGCGGGTGGTGTTCGCCCTGGGTGAGATTGGAGATCCCGACATCACCGAGGCCACGGCCGAGTTTGATCACGACCTGTTCGTCGGCTTTTACCTCATTCAGGACGGCACCATCGACGACTGGCGTGGTGGCGGAGCGAATGCTCCCGACGTCTGGTTTTCGTTCGTGAATGCGAATGCCGACGACTCCAACCATTTCCGCCGGACCACCAGCCAGGATCCCGGCTACCGGTCGAATGTGCTGCAATACAAGCTGGAAGACTCGAACCAGGACAACGGCGGCGACTCCGATTTCGACGATCTGATTTTCTCGGTCAATCGGAACCCGGTGGCTTCCGAAGACTCGTATGCCGTCTTCAACAGCGGGGACAACTTCGAGGGAGTTCCCGTCGGCTTCAAGGCGGACGCTCCGGGGGATGTCAAGAATCGCGGCCAGGGACTGTTGGCGAATGACATGGACTTCCGCCCCAACACACCGCTGGTGGTCAGCGGCATTCGGCTCGACTCATCGTACTCCTGGGAGCCGGTGACCAGTGGCTCGGGAACGACCCTCTCCGATCCCAGTCTGCATGGTACGGTGACCGTCTACGCGAACGGCGGCATCGAATTTGTCCCCGATCCGACCGATTCCTACTGGACTCTCGAGGAGGGTGAAGAGGCCCCCGAATCATTCTCCTTCCAGTACCAGATCTCGGACGGGCTCGATACCGAGTGGCATCGGGTGTATCTCACGCACGGGCTGTACCACCGGGGAGCCGCCCCCGACAACCGCCAGGCCGGCAATCGGATGTATCTGCTGACTGGCGGCACCTACCCCGACTCTCTGGCTGATGCCAAGACCCGGTTCTTCACTCAAGGGAGCGCGGGGGGAGACATCGTCATGCTGGCCCAGGGGATCGATCCTTACGATCTCCAGTACCGAACCGATCTCGTCTTTGACGAATACGCCCAGGGAACGGCCCGCTCGGTCACCACCCTGAACATCACCCTGCGTGAGCAGGCGAACGACCCCCGACTGGCCCGCTTCATCAATGGGGCCGACGCCCTGTGGATGTGGGGTGGGGCCCAGTCGTTCTATACCTCGAATTGGGTCGGCACCCTCGTCGGTTCCAGTCTGAGTCGGGCCGCCTCCAACTCAGTGGCGATCGGGGGAGACAGCGCCGGCATGGCCGTCCTGGGGCAGTCGGCCTATGTCGACCTGCCGTTCGACTCCGTCCGCAGCACCTTCGCCACCCAGCGTCCGATGGACGAACGGATCAACGTCTTGCGGCAGGGGACCGGTGGACTGCCGTTCGCGGCCCTGTCGAATGGCAGCCGGTCTCCCTTCGACGGCATGATCTTCGATACCCATTTCTCGTACCGCGACCGCATGGGCCGGTTGATTACCTTCGCGGCCCGCTCGCGCACGATGGGAGTGGGAGTCGATGAGGACACCGCACTGCTGATCGAACCCGCCCCGCGCAATGACTGGCGGTGGACTGTCTACGGCGATGGTGCCGTGTATGTCGTGGGTCAGACCCGCCAGTTCCGCGGGCTCCAGGCGGTCACTGGTTGGACGCTGCAGACTTCCCGCCTCACCACCGGTGAACTGGGGGTGATCCGCCTTGATCCCACCAACACCGCAGGAGGCATCCTGCGGTCACGCGTATTGACGCTCGCCCCCAGCTATCGCCTCAAGGTCACTGCCGGGACCGTATTCAACACCAACAATGGGGGCGACCTCTACTCGCTGTTCGTTCCCCAGGGTTTCCCATCGAACCGGCAAACGCTGTTCGGTAACAACAATGCCGGCAACCTGTACGGGTAATCGTCGCGCGATTTCCCGCTGACTTTCCCTGCCGGCACACGCTTCACCCGGCCCCCTCGGTCGCTCCCGTCTTCCCACGGGATAGGCCAGGGAGCCGGGTGTCTGCGTTTTGGCTCGCGTGATGGCTTGCCTCCCGCGGGCTGGTCAACACCGGTTGGCATTTGCGAAATCCCCGCGGGCACGACATTATCCGGGCTGCGGTTTGCCCCTCGTCCCGTCGGTTCCGAGAGCCAGCGATGTCTGTCGCGCGAATTCCTGCCTGTCCATCTCTGCTCGCGATCGTGCTGGCTGCCCTCGCCGGCGGGCTCTGCGAGTCGTCGAGCCCTGCCGCCGAACCACTCGCCTGGCGTCGCGAAACCGTCGCCGCTCCCTGGCAGCCGCGCGACTCGCAAGGGGAAGTGGTGTTTCAGGATCGGGTCTGGATCTTCGGCGGCTGGTTCGACTCGTTCCAGGCCCCGCCGCGCGATGTCTGGAACTCGACCGATGGCCGGGAGTGGAAACTGGTCACCGCCCAGGCCCCCTGGAAACACAGCGATCTGCCGATGACCCTCACCTTTCAGGACCAGATCTGGTTCCTGGGGGGTTGGTACAACGGACGACTCCCCGGGTACTCGGCCTCGGCTGAAGTCTGGTCATCACGCAACGGAGCCGACTGGCAACAGGCGACCCCCGCCGCCGGTTGGACGCCCCGTATTGCCGCGGGGGCCGTGGTCTTCCAGAACAAGATGTGGATTCTGGGAGGCACTGAAAACTACTACTTCGGCGATGATTCCAGCCTGAAAAACGATGTCTGGTCTTCGTCCGACGGCAAAACCTGGGAATGCGTCACTCCGGCCGCCGGTTGGGCTCCCCGGGCGTATCACCAGGCCGCCGTCCTCAACGATCGCATCTACGTCTTCGGAGGGGGGAACTACGTCCCGGGCTACAAGGCGTTCCACGACGTGTGGAGTTCGGCCGACGGCAGGAACTGGACTCGCGAGACCGAGGCGGCTCCCTGGTCCGCCCGGCTGTGGTTCTCGACCGCCACCTACCGCGACCGCATCTGGGTGTTGGGGGGCTGGTCGAACAATCCCTCGAAGAACTGGGGAGATGCCTGGTACTCGGCAGACGGCAAGACGTGGCATCAGTTGGAAACGAGCCGTTCCTGGAAGGAACGCCACGAACACTCGGCGTATGTCTTTCAGGACCGGCTGTGGATCGCCGGAGGACATGCCACCCCCCTCTCGGCCGAAGTCTGGTCCATCGACATTCCCGCCGATTCCCTCAACAAGTAACTCCCTTCCACCACTTCCCCTCTTTCCGGAGAACTCGCCATGACCGCGCTCCCCCGACGGGATTTTCTGCAGACTTCCGGCTTGGCGCCATTGGCCGCTCTGGCACCGCTGGGGGCCGCCCGCACGGCATCGGCCGCCCCCAACGACAAGGTGGTGGTGGCGATCATCGGGCTGGGAGGTCAGGGGCGCGGACATGTGAAATCTTACGCCAGCCTGCCGAATGTCGAGGTGGCTTATCTGTGCGACGTCGACGACAAGCGGCGGGCCGAAGCGGGAGAGATCGTTCCCTCCGCGAAGCAGGTGGCCGATCTACGGACCGTTCTCGACGACAAGGCGGTCGATGCCGTCTCGATCGCCACACCCGATCATTGGCACACCCCGGCCGCCCTGCTGGCCCTGCAGGCGGGGAAGCATGTCTATGTCGAAAAGCCGTGCTCCCACAACGTGCGCGAGGGGCGGTGGCTGGTTGAGGCGGCCCGCAGCACGGGCAAGCTGGTGCAGCACGGCACCCAAAGCCGGTCGGCTCCCTTCCTCAAAGCGGCCATCCAATTGCTGCGCGACGGGGTGATTGGTCCCGTCGTGGTGGCCCGTGCCTGGAACGTGCAGTTCCGCCCCCCCATTGGCAAATCGCAGCCGGGAACACCCCCGGCCGGGTTTGATTACGATACCTGGGTCGGACCCGCCCCGTTCGTTCCCTTCCAGCCCAACCGGCATCACTACACCTGGCATTGGTGGTACGATTTTGGGACGGGAGACGCCGGGAATGACGGCGTGCACGAGATCGACATCGCCCGTTGGGGACTGGGGGTCGAGACGCATCCCAGCCGCATCGCCGCCGTCGGCGGAAAGTACATCCACGACGATGACCAACAGCACCCGGACACGCTGACCGCCGCCTTCGAGTACCCCGCCGACGGCCAGCCCGGGAAGCCCCGGCAACTCATTTTCGAGATGAGGCTGTGGAGCCGGTATTACCCCAACAACATCGACAACGGCAACGAGTTCCTGGGGACCAATGGACGGATGCTGCTGACCAAGCGGGGAAAATGCGAAGTGTTCAACGTGAAGGGGGAACGGCAGAACGTGTCGCTTCCCGAAGACAAGTCGGTCGGTATCACCCCGCACCAACTGAATTTCGTTGAGGCGATCCGGGGAAATGCGACCCTGGCGGCCGACGCCCTCACCGGGCATCTCTCGTCGACCCTGCCGCACCTCGGCAATCTGGCTTGCCGCCTGGGTCGCAGCTTCAACTTCGATCCCGAACGTGAACAGATCGCCGGGGACGACGAGGCGAACATCTTGCTGGGGCGGACCTATCGGACCGAACACTGGGGCACGCCCCGGCTGGCCCAGGCCCGATGAGGACCGCGTGAGCCTGCGATTTCACTCCTTCTTTCTGCCCCCTTTCTCCGCTGCCGCATGCCCCGCATCCTTTTGGCCGAGTGCAAACAGGAAGTCTCCACCTTCAATCCCGGGCGAAGCGCCTACGAAGATTTCCGGATTGTCCGTAAGCGGGCGCTGCTGGATCATCACCGCCGCGTGCGGGAAGAGGTCGGCGGAGCCCTGAGCGTGCTCGACCAGACCCCGGCGGTCGAACTGGTCCCCGCGTTCGGCGCCAGCGCCAACACCTCGGGAGGAGTTCTCACCCGGGCCGGTTTCAAACGCCTCGCGGAGGAATTCCTGGAAGACATTGCGGCAGCGGGAAAAGTCGACGGGGCGTTCTTCTCGCTGCACGGGGCGATGGAGGCGGAAGGAGAACTTGATCCCGAAGGCCACCTGCTGCAGGAGGCGCGGAAGATCCTGGGGGAACAGATTCCCTTTGTGGTGACGCTGGATCTGCATGGGATCCTGACCGATCGCATGCTGCGGCACACCGATGTGACCGTCGCCTATCACACCTATCCCCACGTCGATTTCTTCGAGACGGGAGTGCGCGGCGCCCGGGCCCTGTTGCGTGTTCTGAAAGGCGGGCTGAAGCCGGTCACCGCGCGGGTCAAGATTCCCGCGCTGGTGCGCGGCGATGAATTGATCACCGAGACGGGCTCGATCCGTCACAGTGTGAACCGGGCGAAGGAGATCGAGACCCTGCCCCAGGCCCTCTCGGCCGCCGTGATGTGGGGCAACCCGTTCACCGACGTGCCCGAATTGCGGACCAACAGTTTCGTCGTGCTGGACAAAAAGCCGGACGAAGCCCAGCGGCTGGCGCTGGAATTGGCGGGACTGTTCTGGGAACACCACGAATCCATGCAGGTGCCGCTGACCGGCGTGGCCGACAGCATCCGCCAGGCGGCGGGTGTCACGCAGGGGACCGTGATTCTCAAAGACGCCGCCGACGCCACCAGCTCGGGCGCATCGGGAGACAGTAACGCGATCCTGCGTGAGATTGTGCGTCAGGGTTACCCGGGGCGGGCGCTGGTCCCCATGGTCGACGCGCCGGCTGTCCGCGCCGCCTTCGCCGCCGGGGTGGGGGCCACCATCCAAACCACCGTCGGCGGAACGGTCGACCCGGGTCGGTTCCAGCCGCTGCCCGTCACGGCCCGCGTCAAAATGCTGTCGGATGGCCAGTTTCGCAGCGAGTCGTTTGGCTGGCCCTGGTTCTCGGGAGATACCGCCGTTCTCGAAGTGGGCCCGATCACGCTGCTGGTGGGGAGCCGGCCGGTCAGCCTGTTCGATCGCTCGTGGTTCCTCGCCCACGGCCTCGACCCGCGGAAGTTCGACCTGGTGATTGTGAAATCGCCCCATTGCGAACACCACATGTTTTCCGAGTGGTGCGCTCGGGAGATCAACGTCGACGCTCCGGGGTCCACCAGTGCCAACGTCCGCGGTCTGGGCCACACCCGCTGTGCCCGCCCCATGTTCCCGCTCGACGCCGAGATCCCGTTCCACCCCGTGGCGGACCTGTTTCAACGGGGTTGAGACACGGGCCTGAGTAGGACCCTGGTGTGCCCCAGGCAGTTCGCGGAAAGATTCTCCGGCGCTCAACTGCCCGGGCTGGGCGTCAACCAGTTCGGGATGGCGGGTTGCAGGCTTGGGGCCGCGGTATTGTGCCGTTCGGTCAGGCAGTCCAACCGTAGCGGCCGCTCACTCTTCGTCGTCGAAATCGGCCCCGAAATCGACCGGCTCATCCCCGGAGAGAATCACCTCGGGCGAATCTTCGAATTCATCGGTCGGTTCCTCTCCCGCCGGGCCGCTGCCATTGCGGGACCGGTAGTACACCTTGATCGGCACTTCGGCGAACGGCAACTGGTCGCGGAAGACCCCCAGCAGGTACCGCCGCCAACTCTTGTCGACCACCTTGGGATCGTTGCACTTCACCACGATGGTGGGGGGCTCGGTCGCCACCTGGGTGGCGTAATAGATGCGGGCTTCACGGTTGGCCCGCATGGGTGGGTGATTGCGGACCACCGCCTGCCGCACCAGCTGGTTCAGCCGGCTGGTCGAGACCCGCATGCGGGCCTGCTTGGCGATCGACTGGGCGAGGTTGATCAGCCGCTTCACGCTCATCGGCTCTTTCGCGGTGATGAAGGCGATCGGCGCGAACCCCAGGGTCCCGAAACAGTGCTGGATATACTGCGTCCATTTCTCGGTGGTCATCTCGGCTTCCTGCCCCAGATCCCACTTGTTGACCACGAAGATGCACGGCTTGTATTCCTCGGCAATCTCACCCACGAGTTGCTTGTCGACCATTGAAATGGTCTGCGAGGCGTCGAGGAACATCAGCACCACGTCGGCCCGACGGACGCTGCGCAGCGAGCGGGTCAGGCTGTAGAACTCGATGTCGTTCGCGAGACTCTTTTTCTTGCGGACCCCGGGGGTGTCAATCGCGACGAACCGTTTGTCGTCGAGATCAAAGCGGATGTCGACGCTGTCGCGGGTGGTGCCCGCCACCTCGCTCACAATCATCCGCTCGGTTTGCGCCAGGGCGTTGATGAAGGTGCTCTTCCCCACGTTCCGCCGCCCTACGATCGCCAGCTTCAGCTCGGGGTCGGCGCTGATCTTCTCCCCCTCGATGTCCTCGTCCTCGGCCGGAGGAGGCAAAAGATCGAGAATCTTCATCAGCAGCCGGTCGCGATTCCGCTCGGCGGTCACGCTGGTGGCGACCATCGGGACATCCATCAGGGCGAAGAACTCGGGGGCCATCCCCTCGTACTTCTCGCTGTCGGCCTTGTTGACGACCAGCAGCACCCTCTTCCCAAGGGGCCGCAGCCGCCGGGCGACTTCATGGTCGAGTGGCACCACCCCCGCCTGGGCATCGACGACGAACAGGATCAGGTCGGCCTGCTCGAGCCCCGCCTGGATCTGTCGTTCGATGTCGGCACTCAGATCGTCGCTGTCGACAATGCCGATCCCCCCGGTGTCGACCAGCTCGAAGTACCGCTCGCCCGCCTGCATGAGGTAGGTCACGCGGTCGCGGGTCACCCCGGCCGTGGGATCCACAATCGAGATCCGCTTCCGCGCCAGCCAGTTCATGAGTGAACTTTTGCCGACGTTCGGACGACCAACAATCACAACCTGCGGGAGAGACATGAACTCACAACCTGTCAAAAATGCGGCGGAATCGTGATTGTACGCCGACTGGTCTCCGCTTTACAGTACGGGCCCGTCTGGCCCTCCGTTTTGCCAATTCGCCCATGCTGCTCCCTCCCGCCAAAGAGTTCGAGCTCGAACTGACCCGCTGGGGTCCGAATTCGACCGCAGGCGTCCCCTCGCTGGCCGATTCCAAAGGGTATTGCCGGTTTCTGGCGACCGGGCATTACGAAAACTTTCCCGTCGTCTCGCTGCTGCTGCCCCGTTCCCTGCACCAGCATTTCTACAACGTCTACGCCTACTGCCGCTGGAGCGACGATCTGGGGGATGAAACGGGCGATCCCCAGCGGGCCCTCGCGCTGCTGCAGTGGTGGCGCGGCGAGCTGGACGCCTGCTATGCCGGCCAATCGCGGCATCCGGTCTTTGTGGCCCTGTCCGAGACCATCCGGGAGTTTGACATCCCGCGGCAGCCCCTGGTCGACCTGATCTCGGCCTTCGAGCAGGACCAGACCGTCCGGGAATACGAGACCTATCCCCAGCTGCTCGATTACTGCCGCCGGAGTGCCGACCCCGTGGGCCGGCTGGTGCTGGCCCTCTGCCGACGGGCCACCGCCGAAAATTTCATCTGGTCCGATTCGATCTGCACGGGGCTGCAGTTGGCCAATTTCTGGCAGGATGTGGCCCGCGACTTTGACATCGGCCGTATCTACCTGCCGCGGGAAGATCGCGAGCGGTTTGGCTACACCCACGACCAGTTCGACCGTCGCGAGACGAACCCGCAGTTTGTGGAACTGGTGCGGTTCGAGGTCGATCGGGCCCGGCAGCTGCTGGCTCCCTGGAAGGGACCGGGTCAGCCGGAGCTGGCCCAGTTTCCCTTCCGGGTGCAGGTCGACCTGGAGCTGTTTGCCCGGGGGGGCGAGCGGATTCTGGATCGGATTGCCGCAATTGGATATCGTGTCTGGAACCAGCGACCGACGGTCAACCGCTGGGATGCCGCCGGTTTGCTGGCGACTTGCCTGGGGCATGCCCTGGTTCGACGCTGGCGGGTGGGGGGCTAAACCGTCGACCTGACTCGATTCGAACACGTTGGGCCTCGCACCCGTGGGGCCCGGCGGGACAGCAGAGCAGGGGGGTGACCTCCCCGGTTTTACCTCCGGCTCCCGAGCCGTCTTCGCCCTTTTCGATCACACCGCCGGGACTGTCGCGTGTCGCTTGCCGAGTCGTATCAGCGCTGCGAGACCCTGGCCCGCCAGACCGGGAAGAATTTCTTCTATTCCTTCCTGACGCTGCCGCGCGACCGTTTCCAGGCGATGTGCGCGCTGTATGCGTTCATGCGGGTGACCGATGACCTGGCCGACAGCGACGCACCGGTCGAAGATCGTGCCGCCGCCCTGCGCGCCTGGCGTATGCAGCTGGCCGAGGTCTGTGCCACGGGAGAGTCGGCTCATCCTCTGCTGCCTGCCGTGGCCGACATGCTGCGGCGGTACCAGGTGCCGGTCAACTATCTCACCGATGTCATCACTGGGGTCGAGATGGATCTGCACCCGGTGGCGATTGAGACCTTCGCCGACCTCGAACGGTATTGCTACCACGTGGCCGGGGCGGTGGGTCTGGCCTGCATCCATGTGTGGGGCTTTCATGACGAGCGGGCCATTCCCACCGCGATCGACTGCGGTACCGCCCTGCAGCTGACCAACATTGTGCGGGATGTGCGCGAAGACGCACGGTCGGGCCGGATCTACCTGCCCGCCGAAGATCTGCGGCAATTTGGGGTTCAGCCGGCCGATCTGCTGGGCACGCGCCCGCCCCCGGCGGTGGTGGAACTGCTGCGGTTCGAGTCGTCCCGGGCCCGTGACTATTACCGGAGGTTGCAGCCACTGTTCGAGTATGTCGATCCCCCGGGACGCCCCATCCTCGACACGATGGTCTCCATCTACGGAGGTCTGCTGTCCGAGATCGAACGTCGGCAATACGATGTCTTCACCCGCCGGATCGAATTGGGCAAGGCTCGCAAACTGCTCTCGGTGGCCCAGTCGCTCGTCCGGCACAAGTGGCGGATGCTCTTCGCGCCGGCCGGTTGACCGAACCCACTCCCAGAGCCGAGTGTCTCGCTTTCCCAGAGGCCCCACCTGGCTTGGGGGGCGGCCCAAGATCTCAGTTCCCGGAACTCCATGACACAACTTTGCACCAACCAGCAGCGGGCCTTGTCCGAACTGCACGCCGCCCTCGCCATCAGCCCCATCGCCTGGCTGAACAGCAATCGGGGGGCCGGACGTACCACGGTGCTGCGCCAACTCTGCCACGATCTCCAGGGGGAATTCATCCCCCTCGCCAATCTCGTGCTGCAGATGCGGTCAGGGAATCCACTGGCGCTGGAGGAGCATTTCGAACGTCTGATCTCCGAAGCGCTGTTTCAATATCCCGCCGTGGTTGTTGATGACGTCGATCTGCTGCAGGAGGTGGTCGATGGCTGCGGCTCTTACCCCCGCAACAACTGGCTGGCGGCGACCTTGCAGAACTGCTGCGACTTCTCGCAGAAAACCGGGCGCCGCATCATTCTGGGAGTCGAACACCCCCCGCACACCATCAGCGCCCGCGGGTACGGCGTGACTCTGGGTGAATTCACCGTCGAAGACTACGAGATCGTCGCCCGGGCCATTCTGCCCCTCCCGGTCTGCGATCGCCTCGACTTCTCGTGGATCAAGCGGCACGCCACCCATCTCTCGGCCCGCGACCTCGCCCAGGCCTGCCGTTGGCTGGCCCGCGACGAATCGCTCTCCACCGAGCAGTTTCTCAACTACCTCACCGAGCACGGCCTGACCAGCAACATTCAGCTCTCCAGCGTGCGGCAAGTGTCGCTGGAAGATCTGCAAGGGATGGATGACCTGATCGCCTCCCTCGAGACGCAGGTGGTGCTCCCCCTCGAGAACGACGCTCTGGCCACCGAGTACGGACTGCGTCCCAAACGGGGAGTGCTGCTGCTGGGACCCCCGGGAACGGGCAAAACCACCATTGGCCGCGCCCTCGCCCGCCGCCTCAAAAGCCGGTTTTTCCGGATCGACGGCACCTTCATTCCCGGGACTGACAGTTTCTACTGGCAAATCCAACGGGTCTTCCAGCAAGCCCAGCACAACGCTCCGTCGGTGGTTTTCCTCGACGACTGCGACGCCATGTTTCAGTCGGGCCAGGAGTTGGGGCTGTACCGGTATCTGCTGACCATGCTGGATGGACTCGAAAGCGAAGGCTGCCGGGATGTCTGCGTGATCTTCACCGCGATGGAACTGGCCGACCTGCCCCCCGCGCTGCTCCGCTCGGGACGCATCGAACTGTGGCTCGAAACCCGCCTGCCCGACGCCCCCGCTCGCCGACGCATCTTC
Source organism: uncultured Planctomycetaceae bacterium (assembly GCA_903861195.1). Lineage (GTDB taxonomy): Bacteria > Planctomycetota > Planctomycetia > Planctomycetales > Planctomycetaceae > UBA10511. The sequence continues at coordinate 21,452 of CAIOTJ010000410.1, forward strand.
GACCGGCTGCTGCACGGCGTTCCCGCCGACCTGTCCGGGGTCGATCTCACAACCCTGGTCGAAGCCACCGACGGCTTCACAGGAGCCGATCTGGATCCCGTCGTCTCCGACGGCAAGAAGCTCTACGTCGCCGACAAGCTGCGGGGCAATCCCCTGCGTCCCGTCACCGAGTACTTCGTCGCCGCGGCACACGAGGTCCGGCGGAACAAGTCGCGTTATGCGGTCGCCAAGGCGGCCGCCCTCGACCGGCCCCGCTGAGACGGCCGTCACCCGCTTGGCAATCCCCAGTTCGCTGGGGGGGAGACAAAAAGGCAGCGGGGGCCCGCTCCTCAGGAAGCAGACCCCCGCTCACTCAATTCACACGCCACGCGACCGGGATCAGCCGACGTTGACCCAGGCTCCGCTGGCGGCGCTCTTCAGCACGGCGTCACAGACCCGCTGGGTTTCCAGCGCGGTGCGGAAGGTGGGATCGGCCAAGACTCCCTTGCCCAGCCCGTCGATGAAGTCGGCCACCTGGTGCACAAACGAGTGCTCGTAGCCAATCTGCAGCCCGGGCACCCACCAGTGGTCCATGTAGGGGTGTTCGCCGCCAGCGTCGGTGACGTGAATCGACCGCCACGCCCGCAGCTTCCCTTCGTCCTTGTGGTCGAAGTACTCGAGCCGGTGCAGGTCATGCAGATCCCACTTGATCGACGCCTTCTCGCCGTTGATCTCGAAGGTGTACAGCGCCTTGTGACCGCGGGCATAGCGGGTCGACTCGAATGTCGCCAGCGAGCCATTCTGGAAGCGGGCCAGAAACGCACAGGCATCGTCAATCTTGACCTGTTCCTTCTTGCCGGTGGCGGTGTGGGTCCGCTCCTTGATGAAGGTCTCGGTCATCGCGCTGACAGTGTCGATCTTGCCATTCAGCCAGATCGCCGTGTCGATACAGTGCGCCAGCAGGTCGCCGGTCACCCCCGAGCCCGCCGCCGCGGCATCCAACCGCCACAGCGCCGTCCCCCCCTGGGGCAGGTCGGTCGAGATCGTCCAGTCCTGCAGAAAGACCGCCCGGTAGTGGAAGATCCGTCCCAACCGGCCTTCTTCGATCAGCTTCTTGGCCATCGTCACGGCGGGCACGCGGCGGTAGTTGTACCAGACCATGTTCGGCACGCCGGCCTTCTCGACCGCCTGGCACATCTCCTCCCCCTCGGCGGTGTCCATCGAGAGGGGCTTCTCGCACAACACCATCTTCCCCGCCTTCGCGGCGGCGATGGAGATTTCCTTGTGCAGATTGTTCGGCACACAGATATCGACCGCGTCGATGTCCTTCCGCTCGAGCAGCTTCCGCCAGTCGGTCTCGACCGATTCGTAGCCCCAGCGGTTCGCGAATTCTTTCGCCTTCGCCTCATCGCGGGCGCACACCGCCTTCAGAACCGGGTGATACGGCAGGTCGAAGAAGTTGTTGACCTTGCGGTAGCCGTTGGAGTGCGCCCGGCCCATGAAGCCGTAGCCAATCATGCCAATGTTCAATGGTTTCGACATCGTTGTCCCCTGGGGATGAAAAGTCGGGTGGATTGTGAAGCAGGAACAGGGGCTGGACCACACACAGTCCACAGCCCCTGCCCAAATCCTTCAGCCACGCTCAGGCGTGCCAGCCATGGGCGTCGCGGACGGCGATCATTTCCTTGAGGATGCTGTTCCACGTCGAGGGCAGCATCATCACGTCGTTCGGGAACATGCAGCCGTCCCAGCAGATGTGCTGGTACTTCTGCAGCGGGTTGCCGTACGAATCGCGCAGCCAGTGCCCGGCGTGCTTCGCGATCGACAACTTTCCGTTGGGATCATTCGGCAGACAGTGCTTGCCCGTCTTGTCGTGCGAACCCGACCCCTTGACCGTGGCGTCGTTCTGCGCGACGTGGAAGTCGATCGTCCAGGGACGCAGGGCGGCGGTCAGCGTCGCCAGGGACCTATCAAGCGTGTCGGCGTCGCTCCAGTTCCAGTTCTCGGGCAGAATGCGGTCTTCCGGTGCGTTGTAGCCCAGCGTGTACAGCAGCGTGTGGGCCATGTCGGCCTGGAATCCCACCAACCCGGGGCGGTCGGTCATCTCCAGCAACTGCACCATCCGCCGCCAGCTGTGCATCCCCCCCCAGCAGATCTCCCCCTCGGCCGCGAGCCTTTCGCCATGGTCCTCGGCGATGTCGGCCGCCCGCCGGAAGGTGTGGGCGATCTTCTTCTGGTTCCCTTCCGGGTCCTTGACCCAGTCGGACGGGCTGCAGGCTGAGTCGATCCGCACAATGCCGTACGGACGCACACCCAGTTCCCGCAGCCGCGAGGCAATCCGGCATCCCTTGCGCACCTGCTCGACAAACTGGTCGCGCTCGGCCTCGGAACCCATGGCCGAGCCTCCTCCGGTGGGGGGCCAGACCGGCGCCACCACCGAACCAATCACCAGGTTGTGCTTCAGCACCCGGTCGGCCAGCCGCTTCAGATCGTCGTCGGACGAATCGATGTCGACATGCGGGGCGAACAAAAAGACGTCGACACCGTCGAACTTGACCCCATCGACCTCGGCCGCCGCGGTCAACGCCAGCATCTGATCGAGTTCAATGATCGGTTCGGCCCCGGGAGAGCCCTTGCCCACCACGCCGGGCCAGCTGGCATTGTGCAGCTTCGGAAAATTGTTACGCGGAGCGCTCATGAAGAGAGACCCTGTGTGGAATGCAGGAAAGAGGGGCCAACCGTGGCCGGGTGCGCACCCGGCAGTCGCACGCCCGGAACGGGAGAGGAGGTTGTGGCACCTCCCCCGTCCGGGCGAATTCTCCCCGAAAGACTACTTGCGCCCGAAAGACTACTTGCGCCCGAAAGACTACTTGCGATAGTCGCCCACCGCGGGAGCGTCGGGCTGCGCGTCGGGGCCGAAATACCGCAGCCCCACCAGCGGCTCGGTGCCGGTGTTCACAATCTCCACCCCTTCGGCGGCCCGCTTGGCGGTCACGAAGACTTCGTCTTCGGTGATCTCCCAGTGGCGGATCATCACGGGGGTCTGCAGCTCGACGTTGCCGATCTTCCCGCGTCCCTGCACGGTGATCCAACCGTACGCGCCGCCATCCTTGATCACGCACTTCTTGCCCGGCTGAACCGTCAGCTCCTTGGCGGTGAAGAGCTGCTTGCCCCCCACCTTGCCGTAGACAATCCAGCGGTCGACCCACCCTTCCTTCTCGGTCTTGGCGACCGGAATCGGGGCCAGGGAGTGGTTGTCTTTGAAGTTCGGATCGACGTTGCCATCCCAGTCCAGGGCGTCCACCAGATACTTGTTGTTATTGTGCTTCTCTTTCGGGAAGTCTTTGGTCAGCAGCGAGCGGGGCACCGCCCGTCCCTCGACCATCGACTGGTACATCGCGAACACGTCGCTGCCCCACTGGGGCTCGTAGGTCACCAGGCTTCCCGGGGCATGCAGCACGCAGGGGGGAATCAGCCAGCCGGTCCCGGGCTGCAGCCGGTACGCCTTCGAGTAGTTCAGGATCCCATTGTCACCATCGTTCCACCGGTCCAGGCAGTCGATGATGTCCTGCTTGGTCGTCCCCGGCTCGAGCCCCATGAATGTGTAAGGGAAGTTGTTCCCGATCTGGTTCATCTGCGGGGGGAAGTAGTACGACTCGGGCTTCCCTTCCTGACCCGTCAGCTTCGCCTGCTTGTCATTCTGGTGCATGTGGTGCGGAATCGGTCCCATGTTGTCGAAGAACTTCGAATACACGGGCCATCGCTCGTATTTCTTCCAGATCGACTTGCCGACCAGTTCGTCCTTCAGCTCCGAGACCGCATCCCGCAGAGTGAAGGCCTTCTTGCCTTTGACCACCACGTAGCTCAATCCCTCGTCTTCGGGAGCCCCTTCGTTCGTCGCCACAGTGGTCGACGCGAACCAGCGTTCGTCGATGCCGCCCCTGTGCGTCCCCAGGAAGTAATAGTCGGCGGGGTGCAGCTTCAGCCGCCGTCCCGGTTGCAGGAACGAACGGGGAACCCAGGCCGGCGCAAGCCGCAAAATGCCATTGGTCTCAGAGAGTGCATGCGAAACGGAAGAAGCCACACTGGCCATGTGATCAAACCCGGGGGAGAAACAAGAAATGTCCGCAGTGGCCGTCCCCCCCTCTCGTCTCCCCACTCCGTCCTGCCACCGCTCCAAACCACCGCAGTTCTCTCCCCATGACAGGGAACGAATGCGGTGAAAATCGGCAGGTTTGATGGGCAACTGTGGGGGGGCCGGCGCGAACCATGTTCATAACGGGCGGGAAGAACTTGTTCAAGGAACCTCCCCGCTCAACCCCCCCCAGAGTGGTCGAATCCCGGCCCCTTTCCCGGTAAACTCGGGGCCTCTTCACCCCATTCCTCGAACCCCCCGGTCCACCATGGTCAAGGTCGCCATCCTCGGCGCCACGGGCTACACCGCGCTCGAACTCATCAAGATCCTCCTCCGGCATCCCCAGGTGCAGTTCACCGCCCTCACCACCCGGCAAGAGGGCTCGCCCCCCATCCACTCCATTCACCAGAGCCTCTACGGCCGGCTCGATCTCAAGTGCGAAGATCTGGGGCCCGCCGAGGTCGCCCGTCGAGCCGAGGTGGTCTTCTGCTGCCTCCCCCACGTCGCCAGCATGGAGGCGGTCCCCACCCTGCTCGCCGGGGGCGCCAAGGTCGTCGACCTCAGTGCCGACTACCGTCTGAATGACCCTGCCGTCTACGAGAAATGGTACGGTCACAAGCATTCCGACCCGGCCCGGCTCCCCTCCACCGTCTACGGCCTCCCCGAGCTGTTCGCCGACAAGATTCCCGGCCAGTCCCTGATCGCCAACCCAGGCTGCTACACCAGCGCCTCCATCCTCGGCCTCGCCCCCTTCCTGGCCGGCGGGTGGATCCGCCCGCGGGGAATCATCATCGACGCCAAGAGTGGTGTCTCGGGGGCCGGCCGCACCCCCAAGCTCAACACCCTCTACGCGGAATGCAACGAATCGATGAGCGCCTACTCGGTCGGCAACAAGCACCGGCATCTGCCCGAGATTGAACAGGTCCTCACCGCCGCCACCGGTCACCCTGTCGAGGCGATCTTCACCCCCCATCTCGTGCCGATGGACCGAGGCATCATCGCCACCATTTATGCCCCGTTGGCCAAACCCGCCACCGATGCCGAGTTGCTGGCGGCCGCCCGCAGTTATTACGCCGGGAAACCGTTCGTGCGAGTCGTCGACCATCTCCCCACCACCAAAGACTCGGCCCATACCAACTTCTGCGACATCACCGTCCGGTCGGCTCGGGGACAGGCGATCGTCCTCTCGTGCCTCGACAACCTCATCAAAGGGGCGGCGGGCGTGGCCGTGCAGAATTTCAACCTCCTGTGTGGCTTCCCCGAAACCACCGCGCTGCTCTGAGAGCTGGTCCTGGCTGAGAGCCAGTTCGGATGGAAGGTCAGTCCGGCGGGCCAGTGGGGGGATGTCTCGATGTCCCCTAGGTGCTGGCGGGACGGGACTTTCCGGTTCCTCCACACGCCTTATGGCTTCTCAATCCAGGGGCGCGGATCCTGCGGGCGAATCGAATGGATCGCGGCGACGGCATCCAGGTCGAACCCCTGCGTCCCCTTCGAGCCCCGGGTGTTGTCGAGATCGGTGATGCGGACGAACCGGATCACCCGCAGACCCACCTCGGCCAGGTCGAATGGATCTCCCCCCGCCTCCGCGGGATCAGTTGGACTGCGGTCGTTTTCGTCGGCATTCGCCAGCACTGGCCGCCAGCCCGCGCACCCCGCCCGCGTCTCCACCGAGTGGGGAAACTCATGCCACGTCACCCCGTCGTCACTCACCTCGACTTTGGCCAGTTCGAAAAAGCCCTGTGTGGGATCATCGCCGGGGGCGACCAGAAATGGATTCTCGAACACCAGGAAGTCGGGGCCGGGCCCGTCCCAAACCTCGTTGTCGACAAACTCCAGCGTGATCGACCCGCCCCCACCCAGCGACAGCACATGCTGCGATGGAGTCAGCAGACCCTCGCCGCGAGGGGCTCCCAGCACGACTTCGGGCAGTTGGTCCATCCCATACCCAGCCCCTTCCCCCCGCTCGAAAACCACCACCCGGTCGACAAACGGGTCGGCGGGGGCCAGCGGCACCGTAAACCGCGAAGGCCGCATGCCGTAGGCGGCCAACATCAACGCGCCGATCCACAATCCCTGGCTCAATCGCCGCGCCCAACCGCTCATCGGGCGACCTCCAGCGGAGCCCCCGCCGGGGCCGTCTCAACCAGCGGCACACGGGTAGTGGGACAGACCGGACCGCCCGGCATGGTTTTCCGGACTTCATCAGGGGGCATGCGGTGCCATCCCTGGCATCGGCTGCAATACAGCGCCTGCACGAGCGTCGCCCGCCCCAGTTTCGGATTCATCGCCGGGGTCGCCTGCCGGGGCCCCCGGCTCAGTTCCCCCGTCTCCAGGCAGAGATAGGTAATCTCAGCCGGCAATTCCGAAACGGGAAGAACCGGAGTGGCCTGCCAGCGCTGCCACCCCCACCAGCCGGCCCCCAAAAGTGCGATTGCCAACGCCATCAGTCCCAGCGTTTTCATGAGCCCTCACTCGCGGTCGTAGAGGGTGTCATCCATCCCCACAAACCCCAGATTGCGTTTCCGCATCTCCGCCGACTGGGGAGCGGGAACCCACGAGGGGAGGGCGATCCAGCTGGGGGAATGCGTCTCCACATGCCCGTCAAGATAGGCCACGTTGGCGGTGAAGTTGTGCCGGAAGTGCGTGTTGGGAAACGCCCCGCTGGGAGCTTCAAGCGTCCACGACTCGATGAACGAGTTGCTGGTGCACTCGGGCCAGTTGTTGCAGAACACCGCGGCCGAATCGGCGAACACGATGGTCTGGGTCACCGACCGCACGTCGGCGAAGCGGTAGTTGATCGCCTTGGATGGATCGACCTTCATCGTCATCCAGTCAATGGCCGACTGCAGCCCCGGACCCAGATACCGGTAGTTGTAGCCGTAGCCGCTGGTCATGCTGCCAAACCGCACCGAGGTCACCATCGACTCGGTGAAGTTCGGGCATTGGTAGCTCTGTTTCTGGTTCTCCATGAAGGGGGCCAGAAAACCGCGGGTGAAATCGAGCTGGCCGCTGGGGTTCACCTCGCCGAACCAGTACCGCTGCTCGCCCCCCGGTTGGCCCGCTGGAATGGTCCAATTGTAGACGTCGGTGGGCATCAGTGAGCCCTTCCAGTTCTCGCTGTAATTGTGCAGGGCCAGCACCAGTTGCCGCAGATTGTTCTTGCACTGCACGCTGCGGGCCGCCTCGCGGGCCTGCTGCACGGCCGGCAGCAGCAACGCCACCAGAATTCCGATGATGGCCACCACGACCAGCAGCTCGATCAGCGTAAAACCCCGCCGCCCGTTTCCTGCGGGCCGTGCCGCCGTCCCGGTGGTACGCTGGTCCGACAGGTTCTGCCCGCTGTCCGGCGACTGCCCATTCACCGGGAAATGACAGGAACTCGCCGCCATCGTGCCCGCGCCGCGGGTTCGCAGCGAATCATCCAAATGCCGCATCTCATCGTCCTCGCTGGGGGGAACAGTCCGAGATTCCCCTCTCCAGCGGGTCTGCGCAGCAAATGCACTGCCCACGGCCATCCGCCCGGACGCGACCATCCCTGGGGAGAGGCCGCAACACTCCGCGCGAATTCGCCGTCAGCCGTGTCTTTTCCGCGAAAGACCCGCTCTGGTAACCGACATCTGGGCAGGTCTTCTGGCTTCCGGATCGGCCTGACTTCCGCACCTTCCCACCGAATTCCAGGAGGCTTGCAGCACTCCTGCCCGGCAGTGGTTGTCGCGAAAGCAGTCCCCGGTTACAGCGGCGGGACCGCAACGGAGTTGCACCGTTTTCCCTATTCTTCCCTCCAGCCACACGCCAGAGGAACACCCAGGTCGCGCAATCCCCGGTCGGGGACTGCTGGACGCCATCCTAACAATCCCCTCCGAAGGGTCAACGGAGCGCCGAAAGTCACGAGCCTCGTCATTCGGTGGCTCGGCTGACCAGGGTCTCCTCCGCGCGGGCCGGTCTTGGACTGCGGACGGGCCCCGCTCCCTTGGCGAGGGGACCGCACCGCTGCGATCCCGATCCCTTCAATCCCGGTCCCACGGAAACAGCATCGTCGGACGAGCGATCTGCACATAGCGCCGCATCTGGAACTGCAGCCGGGTGCCGCAGCCAGGTTCCAGCACGACTTCGACCAACCGCCCCTCCAGTGGTACGTCTGACTCGCCGATCCGCACACCATCAAACCAGTGCTCGCCATACCCCCCCGCCTGCACCAGCATCCGCCGGCGATGCAGCGGACTGGTGTTGACCAACTGCACCGCCACCGAGTTGGCCGTGAGCCCGTCGACCAGGGCCGCGACATCCTCGGGCAATCCGGCCCGCTGCGCCGCAGGATCGAAATACCGCAGTCGGGCGTGCAGCACCGAACCGCGATGTCCCGGATGAATTCCCCCCAGCATCAGCGACACCAGCGATCCCACGCTGGCGGGGTTGTACTGCATCGGGTCATCCGACAGCCGCGTGTCGGGGGTCGTCGTGTCGGCCCGCATCCCCTGCACCTTCGCCCGCACTTGCGCCAGGTCTCCCCGCAGCGACTGCACCGGATACCCTCCGTTCCGTCCCGCCAGAAACTCCAGCCAGGGATGCGCCCCCAACCGCGCCAGGTCTTCGGGACGCTGCGAAAGATAGGCGACTTCCAAGAGCCCCAGGTCGTAGGGCGCCGGTTGGAAATCGTACCACCCCTGGTCGCCATACATCCGCGGATACTGTTTCTTCCCGTCGACCACCTTCGCCTGCGCGTTCACCGCGTCAATCTGCCCACGCCACACATCGAGGTACCGCAGATCTCCCGTCAGCAGATAGGCGTTGAGGAAGCCCACCACTCCCAACCCCACCGTGTTCCGATTCGCCGGTTTCCCCGAACCCGGGTCAAACACCGTGAAGCCCCAGCCATACACCCCACCATACCACTTCCCCCCGGCCGCACTGCCGATCTGGCCATCCAGCCCGATGTTGCTCGGCAAGATCCCCCCGTTCACCCGAGCCCGCTCGCACCACGCATCGACATAGTCGAGCAGCCAGGTGCGGTACTTCGCTTCCCCCGTCAGCAGGTAGGCGTTCAACGGCAGTGACGTCGCCAGCAGGTTCTGTGGATGATCGCCAATAATGTCATTGTACTCTTCGAAGTGCTTCAGCATCGCCTCGTAGCTGTCCTCCCCATGCCCCAGACGAAACCGCCCCTTCACCTCGATGGGGTCCCCCGCCCAGTCGACCGCGGTCGCCTTCCGCAAGAGCGGCCCCCGGCTGCCGTTGAACAGGCTGCGGATGATGTGGTGCTCGGTGTCGTAGTTGAGCGCCCCGGGATCCTCATTCAGGTAAAACCCCGCGAACCGCCGGACCCGTTGCTGGAACGGAATGTTCACCGGATCCGACAGCCCCTGCAGGTTGAACACCGTCAGCCCCTCGCCGTTGTGCAGCCAGTCCATCGTGACGGGAAATTCCTTGTAGTACATCCCGTCCCGCGCGAAGGGGACCTCGGTCGTGCGGGCCAGCGTGTACTGCCGCAGATGCCCCTCCCACGCGTGCCGGTACATCGTCAGAACGTCCTCGGCACCCCCCAGCGCATGCACCAGCGGCCAGTCGTTGCAGTTCTCCATCGCGTCGTCGGGACCGTCATCGCCCCCCCACCGCTCGACACACAGCAGCCAGCCCCGGCTGTCGAAATACTTTTCGAAAAATTCGGCACAGGCCCCCGCGTTCGCCCGCAGCAGTTCCCGTTCGAGCAACGCCCACTCGGGGGGCGAGACCGGCGTGGTCACCACGAGCCGGGGGGCATTCTCGGCCCGCGCCTGCCCCAGCCCCCCTCCGCCGTCCCCCCACCCCAGCGGGCAGACAACACTCGCCAGCAACAGCCACCACCGCCAACCGTCACGCCGCGTCTGCAGAGACATGCCACTCACCTTGGGCCGAGAATCGCCAGAAATTCACACCGCGCGCCGAATTGTACCGCTCGCCACCCCGCTCTACACTCGATCGAATGAACCACCCCCTCGACCCGACCACCACCGCGTTCGACCGCGTTCGGGCGCTCTATGATCCGGAACTCTTCCGGTCCACTGGTCACCAGCTGATTGACACCCTCTCCCGGCATCTCGAGCACTGCCGTACCTCCACCGGCCCCGTGCTCCCCTGGAGCGACCCGCAGGCGCTCACTCAGACCGCCCTGGCCTCGCTCGCTCAGCACACTGCCGACACGCACGGCGGCTCTCCCGCGGCCATTGTTCCCCGGTTTCAGCAGCTGGTCGAACAGGCTCTCGCTCATTCCATCAAACTGCACGATCCCCGGTATGTCGGGCATCAGGTGCCTCCCCCCATCCCGCTCGCCAGTCTGTGCGATGCGCTCGGCGGAGTCATCAACAATCCGATGGCGGTCTACGAGATGGGGCCGTGGGTCACCGCCATCGAGCAGGCGCTGATCCGAACGCTGTTGGGTCAGGTGGGCTGGCAGTACCCGGCCAGCGGCGGCATTGTCACCCACGGCGCCTCGCTGGCCAATCTGACCGCGGTGCTGGTGGCCCGCAACGTCCGGCTGGGGTCCGCCTGGGAACAGGGGCTGGCCGGTCACTCGGGCCCCGCCCCCAAGCTGGTCGTGCAGGCCGACGCCCATTATTGCCTCGCCCGGGGGGCCGGCATCACTGGCCTGGGGACCAGCCACGTCGTCGCCGCCCCGCTCGATGCGCGCCGGCGGATGTGTCCGCAACAGCTCGACGAACTGCTGGCTACACTGCGCCGCGCCGGGCACCCCGTCATTGCGGTCGCCGCCAGTAGCTGCGCGACACCCATCGGGGCCTTCGATCCTCTGGACCAGGTGGCCGAAGTCTGCCGCCGGCACGACGTCTGGCTGCATGTCGACGCCGCCCATGGCGGGGCGACCCTGCTCAGCCCTCGGCACCGGCATCTGCTGGCGGGCATCGATCAGGCCGACAGTGTCACGTGGGATGCGCACAAGATGCTGTATGTCCCGGCCCTGTGTGCGTTTTTGCTCTATCGCGACCAGCGGCACAGTTACGAGGCGTTCCGGCAGAACGCTCCCTACCTGTTCGCCCCCGCTGCCCCGGGCATGGCCGAGTTTGACGGGGCCCTGCGCACGGTCGAATGCACCAAGCGGGGGGCGGCCCTCGGTCTGTGGGGGTTGTGGTCGTTGTTTGGCCCCGGGCTGTTCGCCGACCTGGTCGACGTGACGTTCGACCTCGCCCAGACGCTGTACCAGAAACTGCAGGCCGCCGACGATTTCGAGCCCCTGCACGAGCCGCAGTGCAACATCGTCGTTTTCCGGCACCGGCCCGCCGCCCTGCGCGACGCACCACCCGCGGTGCTCAGCGAATTCCAGCGCACTTTGCGGCGAACGGTGATGGAGTCGGGCGAGTATTACCTGGTGGGAACCACGCTCGACGGCCAGGCGGCCCTGCGCTGCACCCTCATGAACCCCCTCACCACTCCCGACCACCTCGACGGCTTGTTGCAGACGCTGCGTGCGGTGGGAACACGCTGTCTGGCCTCGGCCACGCCCCCTCTGCCTGGGGCACCGCTCTAAACCGGCCGGCCCGTGGTGGTAGAGAGTGCGGTTCGCGCGAACAGCCGTTCCGCAATTCTTTCGTTGGCTGTTGCCGCCGCCGAGGAATCAGCCGATCGCCGTGCGATTCCAGTCTTCTCGGGGGGTGCCCCAGCCCCACTCGGGAGCGCGGACCTCCGTGTCCGACCGCTGGGTTTGAATCGGAAGAAACTCGTGCCAACGGGCAGCCAAGAGACATGGATCGGCAAGGAACCCTCCGCTGGGAACACAATCCAATCTACTGCCCGACTTTCTCCTGCTCCACTCTCTCGGCCCCCGGCCGCTGGGCGTTCGTTCGCAAGCACCCGATTCGATGCGCAGACAAAAGTCCATGGATCGGCCAAGAAACCCCGTTGGATTCATCTC
>CAIOTJ010000411.1 GCA_903861195.1 uncultured Planctomycetaceae bacterium
AGGGCGTTGGTCGTTCCTGAGAACGCCAGGATCAGGTCTTCGCCGTCGTAGACGAACCGCTGGGTCGTCTCGAAGCCCCCGTTCCCGTCGGCATCGATTTTTCGGGCGATTCGCCGATCGAACAGGTCGTAGGTGTACTCAACCCCGGCCAATTTGGTTCCCGTGGCCGAGAACGTGGTGACGCTGGTCAGTCGGTTGCGGTGGTCCCAGGCGAGGATCTGGTATTGGCCGGTCGCCCGATCCGTCCGCCGGGTCCGGTTGCCCTCGGCATCGTATTGGTAGTCGTATTTGTCATCGGACAGCAGGCGGTTGTTGGTCCCGGTCGAGGTGCCTGTGTTCGTCCGGTTGCCGTTGCTGTCGTACTGGTAGTTCTCGCTGACCTGGCCGGTGTGTGTGACGCCCGTGACCTGGTTCGACTGGTCGTATTGGAAGGTGCTGGTGCCGTCGACGGAGGTTTGCGTCACCGGCCGGCCCAGCGCGTCGTAGCTCCAGGTATAGCGGTTGATCTCGGCCCCGGTGCTGTTTTGGACGTGCTTCCATTCGGTCAGCCGGCTGACGGCATCGCCATGCTTTATGTGGCCCAAACACAGCGTCAGAGTTAAAGTTTCGGATAATCGAATGCAGTAGCGAGATAGAACGATTCACGCGCGATCGACAACCAGACACTCCGCCATCGTTTTGCGTACCTACTTATATACCAACACGCAAGGTTGGGCACTGAAGCCACAGACTCCATTTTCAAACAGCCAGTTGACCGCTTCCGCACTGACAAATTCCCCTGCAATGAAATCTGAACCATCATACCGATTGCCGTCCAGGATAAGCTGTGTAGGGTAGGTGATCCCATCCGACCATTTGGACGTTTCAAGGGCCATCACCGCATCGTCCTGGATGATACAATGAACCTTCGAGTTGCAACGGGGACAACGATAGAACCAGTGTCCACACTGAGAACAGAAGAGATCAGGTTGCCCACATTCGCTACACCGATTGTCTCCGATGACGGATGCAATTCTGCTGCAGGGCTGGCCGATAAAACCGAGCGCCGAGAGTGAGCACGGCAAGCTGTAGCGATACTGAGACAAATCCAGATTTATCGGCAGCAATTCAAAACCGGTCAGACTCGATTGCCTCAGCCGGGCGGCGGTTTGAGTCGACAGAGTGAAAAAATCTGCTCCATCATCAGTTACAAAATCGACGACTCTCATGCCGCCAAATGCCTCTGCCTCAATCTCTCTCACTCGAGATTGAAACGAATGTTTCGGACCAGACGGACATTGTATTGAGTTGTCTTGGTATCTTTTTAAGACTAGGTAAAGCGACCTATCCTCATCTCTTCGGGCAAGTTCGTCGATGAAGGTTCCGGGATATGGGTAAAGCAGCTTTCCGGAAGACAGAAGTCCTTTCTCTTCATCCGAGAAACCAGCTCGTCCGAGAGAGAATATCACTCCCTTGGCTATCTTGCTGGGATTTGGAAAATGAAGATGAAGAATTGTTTGTTTCGTCTTCGCCATGCTGTGAACTGTTGACCAAGGGGCGCCTCTCTTTCTTAAAACCAATATTGTCCAGTTTGGCCTTTAGGTGCCACAGCCTTTACCGCGAAATGTCTCATGGCTGACCATTAGGCCAAGTTCAGACGCAACTTCGGAGGCTCTCGCAAGAAACTCCGTTGCAGCAACTGGTGGCGGAAAACGAAAAACAACGTTAATCCTCAACTGTCTGCCAGTGGCATTAGAGTAATGTTCCCATATTTGTTCGCTCTCGATGAAGCCGAAATATGCGTTTAACTTTGCCTGAAGTGCTAATAGATGCTGGTGCTCGTCGACCCAAGTCCACGAATCAGCGATCGTAAGGACTAATTGACCAGTGTTTTCTTCGAGGCCGATTGCATCGATGGTGTCGATTTTGTCCAGTGACATGTTTAGAGCTTCCTAATGACATCAACTTTGGTTGGCGGAATCAGAGTCCCTCCTGTGTATGGAGGCTTACCTTTTCCGACTACCGTTCTCCCGTGTAGTTCAAGCTCTGGATAAACAATCGTCTGATTTGGTGTAAGTGGTGCTGTGGCCGATGCCTTGCCGTCAGTGAGTCGTACACCGCCATTAGTTGAATCAGTGCCGACCGCATCCAACCGTACTTTCTTTCCGGATGGCCCGCTCGACTTGATCGTTATCTGGGGTTGAATGTGAGTTTGAGTCTTCGGCAGATGGTTGCTCAACAGTTCGTTTTCCCAAGCGTCACCAGCTGCCTTGTTCACCCGAACCCCCTTCGGAGTAATTGTCTTCGGCGTCCAGTTTGCCCACCATTGTTTTACCAATGGCCCGGCATAATGCAATCCGGCACGCAGTGTTCCACCCGCCACAAAACCGTAGGTAGAAGGAAGCTGTGAGCGTTTGCCCGAGGGTGTTCCCCTTGAGGCGAGAATCAACCGCTGCCGCCGCCGCTCCACCAATTCCATCCGACGTCATTGCCCCGAGTAATCCCGAGAATCCAGCCCATGCCAAGAGGCTCGCGGCGACAGATGAGGCAGCACCACCAACCAAACCACCTGGTGCGGCGGTCACCCCACCGGA
>CAIOTJ010000412.1 GCA_903861195.1 uncultured Planctomycetaceae bacterium
CGCCAGGGACTGCAGCCCATACCGCTCGAGCGAGATCGACTGGGCGTTGAAGGTGTTGGTCTCGACAATGTCGGCCCCGGCCGCGAAGTACTGCGCGTGGATCTCTTCGATGATCTGCGGCTGGGTCAGGCAGAGCAGATCGCCCAGCCCCTTCAGATCATTCGGGTGCGAGGCGAACCGCGAGCCGCGGTAATCGGCGTCGCCCAGCTTATAGCGCTGGATCATCGTCCCCATGGCCCCATCCAGGATCAGGATCCGACGCGACAACTCGGTATGAAACGCGGACTGGGGAGCAACGGCGCGAGGCAGGGACATGAAAGCCGAGAGGGTGCAGAACCAAACTGATGGCCCCGGGACGAACTGGCCCCGGAACAGGAATTGGCATCATATCGCGTTTCCCGAGAGGGCTCACCCCACCACGGGTTTCCCCCTCCCAGCTCCCCGCCGGAACTGCCGGTTGGGAGGAATGCGACACCCGTCGACGGGCGGCCGCCCCAGTCCTGCGGTCAACCCGGCCCCCCGCCCCGTCCCACAGCCAGGTGCCCTCGCCCTTTGTTCCCGACGACTCAACGACTATGATCGTTAGCGTGCGAAGCATTTTGCATTTTCCGGTCCCCCGTGGGGCGATTCCCACCGTGTTGCAGTACGATTTCGATCAGAGTCTCGGCTTCTGGGTGTGCGGGATGGCGCACGCGTTGCGGCGGGAGATGAATCTCGAACTGGCGCGGGAGGGGATCACCTACCGGCAATGGGAAGTGCTGGTTTGCCTGGCGTTCGGCGACACCACCCAGACCGAGATCGCCAACCGCCTGGGGATCGAAGCCCCGACGCTGGTGGGGGTCCTCGAACGGATGGAGCGGGACGGGTGGCTGGAACGGACCGGCTGCCCCGAAGATCGCCGCAAGAAGCGGATCGCCCCCACCCGCCAGGCCGCCGCCGTGTGGAACCGCATGGTGGCCTGTGCCCACCGGGTTCGGGCGCGGGCCCAGCAGGGGTTGTCGCCCGATGATGTGGCGACTTTGAAGCGAATCAGTGACCAAATCCTGAGGAATCTGGCGGCCGATGATCCCGGTGCCGAAGGTTGCCAGTCCGCCGAGTCCGGTGCCTGCACGGCGGGAACGCCGCGGGGATCGACGGCCGACGGTGTGCGTTCCCCCTGGACGAATGCGGCGTCGCCGCCCCTTTTTTCTGACCCTGCCCCCTCTCTGTCCCTGAACAATTCGGTGTTGAAGCATGAGTGAACGTGAAGTGATTGTGCGGGTACGGGGAGTGCACAAGTACTTTTCCCGTGGTTCTGAGCGGGTGGACGTGCTGCAGGATCTCAACCTGGATGTGCCCCAGGGAGAGTTTCTGGCGCTGATGGGTCCATCGGGTTCGGGCAAAACGACCCTGCTGAACCTGATTGCCGGCCTCGACACCCCCAGCGAGGGGCGGGTCGAGGTGGCCGATCAGCTCATCTCCAACATGAGCGAGGCCCAACTCGCCACCTGGCGAACCCGCAACGTGGGGTTCATCTTCCAGTTCTATCATCTGCTGCCAGTGCTGACGGCGTATGAAAACGTCGAGCTGCCGCTGCTCTTGCTGCCAATGACCGCCGCCCAGCGAAAAGAGCAGGTGCTGACCGCTCTGGAACTGGTGGGCTTGTCGGGCCGGTTGAATCATCGTCCCGGACAGTTGTCCGGCGGACAACAGCAGCGGGTGGGCATTGCCCGGGCCATCGCCACCGATCCCACGCTGATCGTCGCCGACGAACCCACCGGCGACCTCGATTCGAAATCGGCCGAAGAAATCCTGAATCTGCTGGGTGTTCTGCAGAAAGAGCTGGACAAGACCATCATCATGGTCACGCACGATCCCAAGGCGGCCGAGCGGGCCGGACGGACGCTGCACCTCGAAAAGGGGCGGCTGGTGCACGAGCAGGTCCGGCAGGCCCACTCGGCCTGACCGGTGAGGAATCACGCCGTCTGGCGCGGCCCCTGGCTGATGCCATCCCCTGGACAACCCTGGCTTCCCGGGAGCAATTCCGATGTTTCACTTTGTTGGTCTGATCTTCAAAAACCTGCGGCGGAACCTGCTGCGGACCATTCTCACCGCCCTGGGGACCATGGCGCTGGTCTTCGTCGTGACGATGGTCTGGTCGGTCCTCGACTTCATCAACAGCCAGACCGCCGAAAAGTCGAACGACTTCAAGGTGCTGGTGACCGAGAAGAACAAGGCCCCCAGCCGTCTGCCCCGGGCCTATCGCTCCTCGCTGCAGGAGGGAGCCGCCCGCGGACCCGACGACGTCAAACCGGTCGACTACATGACCTGGGCCTTTTACGGGGGAACGCTCGACCCAACCAAGATGTCGCGGGAGAACTTCCTGTTCCTCATCGCCTGCGAGCCCGAAAAGGCTCCCACGATGCTGGATGATCTCGATCAGCTGGGACCGGCCGACATGGCCCGTTTGAACGCGGGCGTCGCCAAGATGAAAAAACAGGCGAACGCGGTGATCATCGGCCCCGAACAGCTCAAGACCATGAACAAGAAGGTGGGGGAACGCTTCACCCTCAATGGCCTGATCTTCAAAGACCTGAACCTCGAGTTCGAGATTGTTGACACGTTCCCCGAGGCGGCCCAGCGGTATGGGCAGACCTCGCTGATGAATCTCGATTACCTCTTGCAGGGAATCGACGAATACGAGTCGAAGAACAAGAAGAAACTCGCCAACGCCGACGACCCCATCGCCTTCATCATGCTCAAGGTGAAGAACAAGTCCGACTACGAACGGCTCTCGGCCCAGATCGCCAACTCGCCGCTGTACACATCCCCGGCGGTCCGTTGCGAATCGGCCAGTTCCGCCGTGTCGACCTTTCTCGAGGGGTGGAAGGACATCTTCTGGGGGATGAAGTTCATTCTCATTCCCGCGATTGTGATCACTCTCGCGCTCGTGATCGCCGTGGCGATCAGCATTGGGGTGCGTGAACGCCGCCAGGAAATCGCCGTGCTGAAGGTGTTGGGGTTCCGCCCGGGCCACATCATGTTCCTGGTGCTGGGGGAAGCGCTGCTGATTGGCATTCTGGCCGGAGTGCTCAGTTCGGCCGGTTCCTATCTGCTGTTCAACAAGGTGCTGGGGGGCATTGCCCTGCCGATCGCCTGGTTCCAGCGGTTTTTCATTCCTCAGGGGGCCATCTTGCTGGGGTTTCTGATTGGTGCCGGAACCGCCCTGGCGGGTAGCCTGATTCCCGCCTGGTCCGCCCGCTCGGTCCGCGTGGCCGATGTCTTCTCGAAGGTCACCTGAGCCATGTCCGCACTTCCTCTGCTGCTGTCGACCGGTGTCACTCCGCTGCTGGCGGTGGTCCGCCGGTTTGATCCCGCCCGGATTTCCGAACATCCCCTGCTGTTTGGCGCCCTGGGGGCGATGGTCTTGCTGATCCTGTGCCTCGCCTTCGTGGGCAAGGTGCCGCTGGCCTACAACCTGCGCAACCTCATGGTTCGCTGGACCACCACACTGCTGATGCTGGTGGCCTTTTTCGTGGTGGTGCTGCTGCTGGTGGGCATGCTGGCCTTTGTGAATGGGCTCGAAGCACTGACCAACAACAGCGGCCAACCGGGGAATGTGGTGGTCTTCTCGAGCGGTGCCAATGACGAAGGCTTCAGCAACCTGGCCCTGACCGAAGTCTCCAATGTCGAACGGATGGAGGGGATCGCCGCGGACGAGTCGGGTCAGCGCATCGTCAGCAAAGAGGTCTTCGTCATCGTCAACCGGGAGATTCCCACTCCCAAGGGAGCTCCCTCCCGACGCCAATTCGTGCAACTGCGGGGAATTGAAGACCCGCAACTCGCGGGCTTCGTCCACGGCCTGAAACTCAAAGAGGGGGGGCAGTGGTTCTCGGAGGCCGGGGTGGAAGAATCGGCTGGCGGTGCCGAGGGTCAGCCCCAGGTGGTCCGCCAATGCGTGCTGGGGAACGGCATCGCCGGTGAGCTGGGGAAAGATCGCCCCGGCGGCCAACCGCTGGGAGTGGGGGAACTGTTCGAGATGGCCGACCGCTCGTGGAAGGTGGTGGGTATTCTCGACTCGACTGGATCCACCTTCGATTCAGAGGTCTGGGCCAAGCGGCAGATCGTCGGCGAGGGGTTCGGCAAGGAATCGAGTTATTCCTCGTTCGTGATCCGCGCGGCCGATGTGAACCAGGCCGCCACCCTCGCGAAGAGCCTGAAGGACTCGAAAGAAGTCGCCCTCAATGCCATGACCGAGCAGGATTACTTCCAGACGCTGTCGGAAACGAGCCGGACCCTGCTGTATGCCGTCTGGATCGTGGTGATGTTCGTGGCGCTGGGGGGAGTCTTCGGCGTGATGAACACGATGTTCGCCGCGATCAGCCAGCGGATCAAAGACATCGGCGTGCTGCGGATGCTGGGCTATTCCCGGAAGGACGTGCTGATGTCGTTCCTGCTGGAGTCGCTGGTTCTGTCGCTGTTGGGTGGCCTGCTGGGCTGTGCCCTGGGACTGCTGCTCGACGGCCTGACAGCCAAGAGCACCGTGGGGGGCCAGGGAGCCGCGAAGACAGTGGTGCTGCAGTTCGTCGTCTCGCAGGAGGTGCTGGCGACAGGACTGCTGCTCTCTCTGCTGATGGGGCTGATCGGCGGTCTGCTGCCGGCGTTGCGGGCGATGCGCATGAAGCTGCTGGAAACGCTGCGTTAAGCCCAAGGGAGGGGCCGTTCTTCGGCCCGCCCCCGTCCCGGCGGCTGCCTCATTTCCTCAGCCAGCAGATTCTGGACCCTCATCGACTGGAGGTCATCCGGGGTGCGCCAAGCAGCGCCCCGGTGACTCGCTGGTGTGGGCATCACCCCAGGTTTGGCCGGGGGAGACGGCAAGGTCTCAACCCCTGGGGCCCGGGCCTTGCGGAACCTTGGAATGTTCGGGCGAGGCCCATCATCGCCCCCCGAACCGCCAACCAACGGCAGCGGAAACCCATCCCAGCGCCAGTGGTCCCCAGCGCAAATAAAAACCACCTCTGAGCCCGAAGCCCAGAGGTGGTTGTATTCACCAGACGAAGTTCCGCGAACGGGGCGCAAAGAGTCGCGAAGGTCATGTCAGGGCATCACCCACTTCCCTGAATCGGACAGTCACGCGGGGCAGACACTCAATCAACTTCCCCCAGTCAATCAAGTGACACCTCGGCCACCCAATCTCTCGGCCACCCAATCTCTCGGCCACGCACCCTTTCGGCCAGGTCACCCTTTCGGCCAGGTCACCCTTTCGGCAAGGTCAGCTCCGGCGCATTTCGACGGCAGGCGCCGACACCGCGGGTGGTGTCTTTACTTCTTCTTCTTCGCGGGGACATCCTTGCCCGCCTGCAAAGCCTTCGCGGAGGCCACGAGCCCGACCAGAGCCGTGTCCATCAATTTCGCGAGGTCACCCCCCTCGACTTCCTGGGCCACGAACAGCCCGTCGCAGGTGGCCATGGTCAGGGTGGCCATCTTCTTGACGGAGGCCGGGCTGAGGCTGGGCATGACCGACTTCCACAGCTGGCCGAAGATCTCCTGGGCGTGCTTGCGGATGGCCACGTAACCAGTCCGGGCCGTCAGCTCGTCTTCGCGCCGGTCGAGGACCAGCATCGTTCCGAGCCGCAGGAAGTCGGCGTCCGACGACCACGCCTCGGTGATCTTGTGGAACGCCTTCTGCAGGTCGTTGAGGGCATTGCCGGTGGGGCTGGGCAAGGGGAGCAGCTTCTCGCGAAAGCGGATGAAGCTCCGCTCGATCACCGCGGCGATCAGCAGATCCTTGCTCTTGAAATGCCAGTAAATCGAGCTGGCCGGCAACCCCGACCGCTCACTCACCAGCGAAATGCTGGTGCCATCGTAACCCAGCTCGCCCGCCAACTGCGAAGTGGCATCCAGAATCTGTTCCCGCGACGCAATGCCGTTCGACCGACGCTGAATCTCACGCGGGGAGGCCGAGGCGGGAAGGATTGAGGGGGGGGAGAAATCGCCATTAATGTTGCACTCTTTCAAAGGAGACTCGCCAGACGGAAAATTGGGCAATTCGCGTCGTGCCGACCGTCTGGACCGGGGTGAAAAGCACAACCGAAGTGTCAGAAGGCGCCCCTGATCACCCCATTTCCCGGGGTGCCAGCGGGGCCATGCTTGCCGCCATGATCCTCGCGAGACGCAGGCGACTGGCCGACCGACTTTTCGAATCTTACGTTCCAAGAAGCGATCCGTCCAGTCTCCGCCGGAGTCCGAATCCGCAATTCTGCGAAGTTCGTCCCCCACAACCGATAGCCGCAATAAGGGACAGGCATCTCCATCGGTCCTCACGTCATTCGCCGCTTCTCACGCAACCCTTGTTGGAGCAGCGTGCGCACCTCTTGAACAGCGGGGACCAGCAGGGGGACCAGCAGGGGCCACCCTCGGCAAGGCCACCGTCCACAGCCTCGAAATGCAACGAGGAACCGCAAAACCGCTCGAAAATATCGCACTTTCTCAGGATTGGCCCGCCACCCGCCCGCCCCAAGCGCGAGCCCTCACGGCGAATTCCCCCCACTCCCCCCCCCACCGCCCCATCCGCAGCACCCCCCCCAAAAATCCTAATAACCAAAGAACGGGCGGTTCCCGTGAGTCGGAATCGGCAAGCCATCCTTGTCCCGGCTCAGCCTTTTCTTCCATGGGTGGCCCCTCCAACAATGTCGCCATCCAATCCCCAACACCCTCGGAACTGTCCCGCCTGACGACGACAGGCCATCGACCGATCTGCCGCCCCTGCCAAACTCCCAGCTCCCGGACCCCACCCCCGTGCGAGCCACGACCCAAAGAGTGAAACTCAGTACACATAGACGTACCGACCGGGTCGGGTGACCGCTCCGCCTGCCGGGGATAGAATCTTGGTGACCCGCCCTCGCATTTCCCCTCACCCACCCCCCGACATGGCTCCGGACTCTTCACCATCGCGATTCCTCGTTCGCCCCGGCGCTCCATTTCGCGTGGTGTGCCTGCCAGTCATCTGCCGGGTGTTGCTGGCCGGAATCGTGGTGCTCTCCGCCCCACCTTGGGCCTGGGCCAGCCCCGAGCAGGAACAGGCCGCTCCAGAATTCACCGCCGAGCAGGTCGAGTTCTTCGAGCAGCAGGTGCTTCCCCTCCTCAAGAACCGCTGCTTCAAATGCCACGGGGCCGAGGAACGCCTGCGGGGTGCCCTGCGGCTTACCACGCGGGCCGGCGTGCTGCAGGGGGGCGACCAGGGAGCCGCGGTGTCGCTCGACAAACCGGCCGACAGCCTGCTCTTGAAGGCCATCAACTATCAGGGGCCCAAGATGCCCCCCAGCGGCCAGCTTCCCGCAACAGAGATCGAGACCCTCACGCAATGGGTCAAGGAAGGGTTGCCCGTCTCGGCCGAATACCTCGGCCGCCCCGAGGCGAAGTCCGAAGCGCCCCCCCAACCCTCGCTCGAAGAAGCCCGCCAGTATTGGGCCTACCGCCCCGTCTCCGACCCCACCCCCCCGGCTGTGCGCGAGTCGGGCTGGGTCCGCAACCCCATCGACGCCTTCCTGCTGGCCCCCCTCGAACAGGCGGGAATCCCGCACAACCCCCCCGCCGACGCCACTGCCCTCATTCGCCGGCTGACGTATGACCTCACCGGCCTCCCCCCCACCCCCGCCGAGATCGAGCAGTTCGTGGCCGACTCGGCCGGTCCCGATCCCGAAGAAGCCTATCAGCGTCTGCTCACGCGGCTGCTCGATTCTCCCCAATATGGCGAACGGTGGGGACGGCATTGGCTCGACCTGGTGCGGTTCGCCGAAACCCACGGCTACGAGCGCGACTCGGCCAAGCCGTTCGCCTGGCGGTACCGCGACTACGTCATCCAGGCGTTCAATGCGAACAAACCCTACGACCAGTTCCTGCGGGAACAATTGGCCGGTGATGAACTCGATGAGGTCACGACCGAATCGATGATCGCCACCGGGTACTACCGGCTGGGGATCTGGGACGACGAACCGGCCGATCGCCCCCTCGCGAAATACGACATCTTCGACGGTATTGTCTCGACCACGGGGCAGGTGATGCTGGGCATGTCGATCGGCTGTGCCCGTTGCCACGACCACAAGAAAGACCCCCTGCCGGCCCGAGATTACTACAGCCTGCTGGCGTATTTCCGCGATATCAGCGACATGAACGTCGGCAATCTCCGGCGGGTGGCGTACGATGTCGACCAGCGGGAGCAGGCCGCCCTCCAGACGGCCCATCGCCGCAAGGAACACGAGGTTTACCGCCGCCTGCAGGGGCTGAAGGCGGACTTCGCCCGCGGCTTGCGGGAAACGCGGGGCCTGGATGTGCTTCCCGCGGGGGCCGATCTGACCGACCTGCGGTACCGCTTCTACCGGGACACCTGGGATCGGCTGCCCGACTTTGACGGGCTGAAATTCGAGGAGGAGGGCTCCCTGCCCGCCGGGTATGTCACCCTCGCCGTCGCCTCACGGGCCGAGTCGATTGGCATCGTTTACGAAGGCCGGCTCAACGTGCCGGAAGCGGGCGAGTACCGTTTCCGCGCGCAGGCCACCGAAGGGATCCGCCTGCTGGTCGATGGCCAGCCAGTGTTGGAACGTCGCGGCAAGGGGAAACACAAGGGAGAGGCCAAGGTCCGTCTCGCCGCCGGATCGCTGCCGTTTCGCGTCGAATACTTCAACACGGTGGCCCAGCCCGTGCTGCAACTGTCGTGGTCGGGCCCCCAGGTGCCGGAACGCAGCCTGAGCGAAGCGGGGACCGGCGTGCTGGTGGCCGATTCGCGGACCGCGGGACAGGAATGGCTCTATACCACCCAACCCCCGGCCGACGGCTGGCAACAGCCGGCATTCGACCCCGCCGACTGGAAGAAAGGGGCGGGGGGCTTCGGTCAGAACGGCACCCCGGGAGCCGTCGTCCGCACCGAGTGGAAGACCGCCGATCTGTGGCTGCGGAAGACCTTCGCCGCCCCATTGCGGCCGGCCCGCCTGGCCCTGAATCTGCACCACGACGAAGAGGCCGACGTTTACCTGAACGGCCAGTTGATCCACCGGGCCGCGGGATTCGTCACGGCCTACCAGCAGGTGGTCTTGCCGATCGAGACGAACGCCCTGCTGAAAGATCAGGACAATGTGCTGGCGGTTCACTGTCACCAGACCGGCGGAGGACAATACATCGACGTCGGTCTGGTGGAGGCACCCGCCGACGCGGTGCTCGACAGCCTGTTCACCCAGTTCGGGGCCACCCTGCTGGGGGACCGCGCCCCGGAATGGACGCGACTCTCGCAGGAACTGGCCGCCCTGCGCGAGCAGAAGCTGCCCGAACCGGGCATTGAGGTGATGTGCGTGGAAGAGCGGGGCCGCGAACCGACCCACATCCTGCTGCGGGGCAATCCCCAGGCGCAGGGAGACAAGGTCGAACCGCATCCCCCGGCGGTCGCGTGCGGCCCCGCCCCGGTCCCCATTGAAGACCGGCCCCAGCGGAACAGTTCGGGCAAACGGCTGGCCCTGGCCCGCTGGATGACCCATCCCGACAATCCCCTCACCCCGAGGGTGATGGTCAACCGGCTCTGGCAGCATCACTTTGGGCGGGGCATTGTCCCCACGCCGAACGAATTCGGCCGGCTGGGAGAGGCTCCCACCCATCCCGAACTGCTCGACTGGCTGGCCCGCCGGTTTGTCGAAGGGGGCTGGAAGATCAAGGAAATGCACCGGCTGATCTGTTCTTCGAACGCCTATCGCCTCTCGTCGCAGGGTTCTCCCGAAGGGTTGGCCCGCGATGCCGCCAACAACCTGTTCTGGCGGTTCAACATGCGGCGGCTTTCGGCCGAAGAGGTCCGCGATTCGATCCTGGCCGTTTCGGGCGACCTGCAACTCAAGGCGGGGGGGCCGGGGGTCTACCCCGTCATTCCCCCCGAAGTGCTCGCGGGCCAGTCGGTCCCCGGCAGCGGCTGGGGGAAATCTTCTCCCGAAGAAGAAAATCGCCGTAGTGTTTACGTGCATCTTAAACGGTCTTTGATCGTTCCCATTCTCTCGCAGTACGACCTGGCCGATACCGACTCGAGCTGCCCCCAGCGGTACACCACGACCGTTCCCACGCAGGCCCTCGGCATGCTCAATGGCGCGTTCACCAATCAGCAGGCCGGGCGGTTCGCCCAACGGCTGCGGGCCGATCATCCCGACGACCTCGCCGCCCAGATTGCGGGAGGAATCCGGTTGGTGTCGGGGCGGAACCCCGCCGCCGCCGAGATCGCTCGCGACCGGCAGTTCATCGAGCGGCTGGTGACCGAGCAGCAACAGACCCCCGACGCCGCCCTGCGGACCTACTGCCTGGTCCTCCTGGGCGGCAACGAGTTCATCTATCTCGACTGAGCGTCGAGCCCTCCCATGGCCCCCCGCGGGGCCTGTTCGAACAGTCCCCGGCCCCTCAGGGCCGAACCTGTCTTGCCGAAGGTGATCTCCAATGTCTTCCTCACGCCAGTTTTGCCGTCGTACCCGCCGGGAGTTTGTCTGGGAAGCCGGGGCCGGGTTTGGATCGGTGGCCCTGACCGGACTGTTCGGGCAGGATGGCTGGCCCGGGCTGCAGGCCGCCGAGTCCCCCGCGACTCCCGCCTTCCGCGGCCCCATGACCCCCAAGCAGCCGCATTTCGACGCACCGGCCAAGGCGGTGATCTTCCTGTTCATGTACGGCGGCCCCAGCCATATCGAGACCTTCGACTACAAGCCGAAGATGTACGAACTCGACGGGCAGACCATTCCCGTCAAGACCTTCGGCCGGGGGGGGCACCGCAACCAGGGTCGGGCGGTGGGACCGAAGTGGAAGTTCCAGCAGTACGGCCAGTGCGGCAAATGGATCTCGGACCTGTTCCCCCATCTGGCCACCCGCGTCGACGACATGGCGTTCATCCACTCGATGTACGCCGAGAGCCCCATCCATGGCTCGGCCATGCTGATGATGAACTCGGGCCGGATCTTGTCGGGGCATCCCAGTCTCGGCTCGTGGATCACCTATGGCCTGGGGAGCGAGAACCAGAACCTGCCGGGCTACGTGGTGATGCTCGACAAGACCGGGGGACCCATCAGCGGCCCCAAGAACTGGTCGAGCGGATACATGCCCGCCGCCTACCAGGGAACCGTGATCCGCGCCAACGGTGTGCCGATCCACGACCTGGCCCGCCCTGAAGGAACCTCGCGCGAGATGCAGCGGCTGCTGCTCGACCAACTGCGGCAAAAGAACGAAGAGCACCTGGCGGCCCGCCGCGACAACACCGAGCTGTCGGCCCGCATCGCCAGCTACGAGCTGGCCTTCAACATGCAGCAGCATGCCCCCGAGGCGGTCGATTTCGCCCAGGAAACGCAGGCGACGCTCGACCTCTACGGCATCGACGGCTCACGCACCGAAGACTTCGGTCGCAAATGCCTGCTGGCCCGCCGGCTGGTCGAGCGCGGCGTGCGCTTCATCCAGATCTACTCGGGCGGAGCCCACAATGACGACAACTGGGACGCCCACAGCGACATGATGTCGAACCACACCAAGCACGCGGGCAACACCGACAAGCCCATCGCCGGTCTGCTGCAAGACCTCAAGGAACGGGGTCTGCTCGATTCGACCATCGTGGTCTGGGGGGGCGAGTTCGGGCGCCAGCCCACCGCCGAGTATGCCCAGGGGACCGGCCGCGACCACAACTCGTACGGCTTCACCATGTGGGCGGCCGGGGGTGGAATCAAGGGAGGCGTCAGCGTGGGGGCGACCGACGAACTGGGCAGCACCGCCGTCGAAAACCGCTGCCACGTCAAGAACCTGCACGCCACCGTCCTCACGCAGATGGGGCTCGACCCGAACGGACTGAGTTACCTGTTCAACGGGCTCGACCAAAAGCTGGTCGGCGTGGAGCCGGTGGATCCGATCGATCAGATCATCTGAGCCGGCCATCGGCGGGTTTCGCCACCGGCGAGTTGCAGAGCGACGGGGGCACCCATCCCCTTGGGCCCCTCCGGACCCACGGTCCCCGCGCGGTCTTTCGCAGGCCGTGCGGCCGGGTGCTCGCCCCGCTTTCTCACCCCTTCGTCCCGTCAGGAGTGTGTCATGGGGAACGCTTTCTGGAGCTGGTTGTTCTCCACGTTGTCGAATCGTTTCTTCCGGCCGGTCAAACGGGTCTGGTTCCATCCGGGGGTGCTGGCGGTGGTGGGCGTCTGCCTGACCGTGGGTCTGCTGGCCTTCCAGATCATTCCGGGCTTCCAGAGAAATGACGCCTGGATTGGTTTCGCGGGTCTGTTGTTTTTTCCCTTCATCTTCTGGCTGTTCTCGCTGCTCGCCGTCAGCGCGCTGTTGATCATTCCGAGACTTGTCTTTTGTGCGATTGTTGTGGTGCTTTTCCTCAAGATTCCGTTTTTGCTCGGTCCGTTTTTCGGCTGGGCCCGGCCGTACCTGCCCCCCGAGCTCCTCCCCTCCGGCGATCCACCCGAGGAGTCGGGTTCTCCTTCCCTGGCTCAGGACTGAGCGGCGTCCCGTTTCCCCACCCCCGTTGTCGCCGCTTCGACGCCCCGCGAACCACTCTCCCGCCGGCCCCCTGCCATTGCTGGCAGCCGCGCCTCGCGAGAGAATGCGTCCTCCCGTTGTTCACCCAGCCCTCCCCCTTCTGCTCCGCATGACCCTCACCCCCGAACTGCGAAACAGCCGATTTTTCAAAGCCTGCCGCCAGGAACCGGTCGACACCACCCCGGTCTGGATCATGCGGCAGGCGGGGCGCTACCTGCCCGAATACATGGCGGTCCGCAGCAAGGTGAAGTTCATCGAGTTGTGCAAGACCCCCCAGCTGGCCGCCGAGGTCACGCTCACCGCCCAGCGCGTGCTCGGCGTCGATGCGGCGATCCTCTTCGCCGACCTGCTCCCCATCCTCGAACCGATGGGGCTGAACCTCGAATACGCCGCCGGCGAGGGACCGGTCATTCATAACCCGGTCAAGACCGCCGGCGAAGTCGATCGGGTGCGGGAACTCGAAACGGTCGAGTCCCTCAGCTACGTCTACGACGCCGTCCGCATCATCCGCCGCGAACTCCCCCCCAACATTCCCCTCATTGGATTCGCCGGGGCCCCCTTCACATTGGCGTCGTACGTGATCGAAGGAGGGAGCTCGAAAAACTACATTCACACCAAGACCCTCATGTACACCGACCCGGGGGCCTGGCGCACGCTGATGCAGCGTCTCGCCGGCAGCCTGGGGCGCTACCTGCAGGCGCAGGTTGCGGCGGGCTGCCAGGTCATCCAACTGTTCGACAGCTGGGCGGGTTGCCTCTCTCCGGCCGACTACCGCGAGTATGTGCTCCCCTACACCCGCCAGGTGATCCAGTCCGTCCCCCCCGAGGTGCCGGTCATCAACTTCCTCACCGGCAACCCCGCCCTGCTCCCCCTTTGCCGCGATGCCGGCGGCGATGTGATTGGTCTCGACTGGCGGGTCGACCTCAAGACCGGCTGGGCCGCCGTCGGCCCCACCCGCGGTGTGCAGGGGAACCTCGACCCCATCACCCTGTATGCCGACCTGCCCACCATCCGCCGCCGGGCCAATGATGTGCTGCTGGCGGCCGAAGGACGCCCCGGGCATATCTTCAATCTGGGGCACGGCGTGACCCCCGACGTTCCGCACCAGAATGTGAAGGCCCTGGTGCAGATGGTCCACGAACTGGGAGCCGGCAAGACCACCGCCTGACCCGCGGCGGCCGGGCCCAACATCCCCGGCCCAACATCCCCATCCCAACATCCCCGGCCCAACATCCCCGGCCCAACATCCCCGGCCCATTATCCAGTGACGGCACATGTCCGAACCCACCCCCGTCCCCCGGGCCCTGCGGCTCGCGGGCGACCGTCCCGACGATGTGCGGCGGGCCGTGCAGATTCTGCAGCAGGGCGGGATCGGCGGCCTGCCCACCGAAACCGTCTACGGTCTGGCGGCCGACGCCTTCCAGCCCCGGGCCGTCGCCCGGGTCTTCGAGGCCAAACAGCGCCCCGCCTTCGACCCGTTGATCGTCCACCTGCCCCATCTCGACTGGCTCCCCCGGGTGGCCCGCGAGGTCTCGCCTCTGGCCCGGCAACTGGCCGAAACGTTCTGGCCCGGCCCCCTGACCCTCGTGCTCCCCCGGCAGGCGGCCGTCCCCGACCTGGTCACCTCGGGGCTCGAATCGGTCGCCGTCCGCATTCCCGCACATCCGCTGGCCCGGGAGGTGATCGCGCAGGTTGGCTCGCCCCTCGCGGCCCCCAGCGCAAATCCATTTGGCCGCATCAGCCCCACGACCGCGCAGCATGTCTGCGACCAGTTGGCCGACCGGATTGACTTCGTCCTCGATGGCGGCCCCTGCACGGTCGGCGTGGAATCCACAATTGTGCAGGTCGAACCCGAGGGGTTGCGACTGCTGCGGCCGGGAGGGGCGACCGTGGAGGAGATCACCGCGGCGTTTCCGCAGGTGACTTGGCTGATGAGCCTGACGGCTCCCTCCCAGACGGCCCCCCAGGTCGCTCCAGGACAATTGACGCAGCACTACGCTCCGCGGACCCCCCTGGAAGTGGTCGCTCCGTCGGAATTCGCTTCTCGGGTTCAGGCTTGGCACCCACTCTGCCCAACCAGCCGCCTTGGTCTGCTCTGCTGGCAGGAGCCCCCAGAACTTCCATCCAACAGTCCACGTTCACAAATTATCACCCATATTCTTTCCCGAGAGGGAGACCTCCGGACCGCCGCCGCCCGACTCTTTGCCAGCCTTCGCGAATTGGATGCCGCACAGACGCAACTCATTCTCGCAGAACAGGTTCCAGAGACCGGGCTGGGGCGGGCCATCAACGACCGCCTGCGCCGTGCCGGCGCCCGAGGCCAGGAGCAAAATGGATCGGTGAATTCCCCATACAGCGCTCCGAATGGCGTAAGGTCATCAAAAAACGAATGGAATCCCCGAGAAGACGAAAAAAATTGATTGACCGGACGCCGCACTTTTTGATTCTCAAGAAATCAAAAAACAAGGACGGATCAGGCTTGTCACATCGGGCAGGGTCGGTATGATTGGACTCGCAGCCGGTCGATCGATGTTCAAAGGTCCCTGCCCCACCTTTGTTCGTCTCCCGGCTGCATTTTTTCTTTGAGGGGTTTTGTCGCTCGAACCCCCAGGTCGCCCGTCATCCCTGCTCGCCCGTCATCCCTGCGCCTTGGGGGGGGGGTCGCGATCCGATTCCGAAACAGATTCAACGTCGGCTGCCCGTCCGGGGCACCCTCTTGGTCGACTCACTCCGAGTCCGCCCCGCCCGACGCGGATTCCCAACGCCCCGGCCGAATGGCCATTTGGTCAGCACCGGTGAAGCCGACCCGCCGCAGCGCGACATCGTGGCCATTCAACTGCAGCACCACCTGCCCCTCTCCCGCCGCGAATTCGGGCGTAATCTCAAACCCGTGCAGCGAGTACGTCACCCCGCCGGGCAGTTTCTGCTCAAAATCGGCGGCCTGGTCGCCCGTCGCCGTCCAGAGCGTTCCCGTCAGCCGCAGGTCGTTGTGCAACGGACTGAATTGCACCAGCACCCACAGCGTCTCCCCCGGCTGCAGGGCGGCGGTCGATCCCCACACATCCCGTCCCGCGCGGCGGGTACCCAGAGCGATCCGGTGGATGGCGTCGGCGGCGGCCGGGGCCCGCCCCGGCAGAACCGTTCCCACATCCCGCGCGCTCAATCGGGTCAAAGGGGCCAGCGTGCGACGCCCAAACACCCCATACCAGTCGGCCTGCCACTGCCAGCCCCAGCCCAACCCCATGCTGGCGATGGCCGCCCCAATCCAACCCCACCCCGTCCACACACCCCGCGGGCCCAAGAGGCCTGAAGCCCCCCTCAATCGCACCCCCTCCGCCGCCGGAGTGTGGTTCCACCACCGGGCCCATGTCGACGGCTCGACAACGCTCAGCAACAGCACCCCCATGGTGGCCGAGAAACTCCCCACGTGCATGGTGGCGGCAATCCCGGCATGGAACAGCGCCGCCGCCGCCAAAATTCCGGGTCGCGCTCCCCGGGTCCACACCAGGAACGGAAACACCAATTCGAACCCAATGGTGCCGAGAGCCGCAGTGTGCATCAGCCGGGGTGAGGTCGCCAGCCACTGCCCCAGCCCGGTCCCCCCCCAACCCCGATCCAGTAGTGAATACTGCAGCAGTTCTCCCCCGGCAAACCAGGGAGAATTGAGTTTGGTGACCGCCCCTCCCAGATACACAAAACAGGCCAACGCCTGCATCAGGCGGCGCGGCCAGATCGACCCCAGAACAGCCCCCCGCTCCCCCGTCGACAGAGCGGCATCCACACTGGCCCAGCCGCCGCACCCCGAGCACGCCAACAGCACCAGCAGGTGCAGCCAGATGAGCGTCGGTTTGGCGAAGGTCCAGCACAGATCGAGCGGACGCAGTCCCACCAGCAGCAGCGCCCCCAACAGCAGGCTCGGGCGGGTCCACCAGCCGGCCACAATCGCCACGGACACAAACGCCAGCCCCCCCTGCGCCAGTACCGCCAACGCAGGGGGTGGAATCCACCACGAGTACGGGCCCAGCGAACGAAACATCGGCAACGCCGGTCCTGCAGTGGAATACAGCTCGATCGTGTACCGGAAGGTCGTGGCCACGTCCCACAGCATCAGCAGGCCCACCCCCATCCGGATCACAGCCAGAGTCTCGACCCCTTCCTCCCCCCGCAGTCCCCCTCCCACCCGCTGGCTCATCGGCGGCTCCCCCTCGCGGGACCGGGGGCCCCACCGGTGGCGGGGTTGGGGGTGGGGTTGGGCACTGCGGCTTCCCGCACCGGGTATTCGCGCACAATCCGCCAGTTGGCCGCTGGCACCCCCGCCGGGGGGGCCAGCGGCTCTGGCA
>CAIOTJ010000413.1 GCA_903861195.1 uncultured Planctomycetaceae bacterium
CTGGAGTCGGAATGCCTGGAATGTTGGGGGGCTCGCGCGAGTACAGGTCCAGCAGCTGCAGGCGGGTCGCCGTCAACCGACGAGAAACCGCCCACGCCAGCCGCCGCATCACCTGAAAGCCCACCTCATGATCGCGGTCACACAAGGCGGCCAGGTCGCCGCCCGCGAAGGCCACCAGCCGCACATCGGTCTGGGAAATCGCCGTCGCCGTCGCCGGTCCTCCCCCCAGCAGTGCCGTCCAACCCAGCAACTCACCCCGCCCCACCGTCAACAGCCGCAGGCTTCCCCGGCCGGGAAACCGCATTTCCAGGGCCACGGTTCCCGACGCGACCACTGCGATGCTGTCGGCCGCCTCCCCTTCCCGAAACAGCACCACCCCCGCCCGGCACTCGCGAATGGTCGCCAGGGGAACCAGGCGTTCCAAAACCGCATGCGGCCAGGCCGCGGACAATTCGAGGGTCCGTAGCTCCTGCAAAGTGGCGTGATGTCCCGTCGACGGGGTCATAGCGGTCTCTTCACAAAAAGATCCCAGCCACAATGTCCCCTCACCCGGCGCAATCCTCTTGAGGCGAAGGGAGCCCCGGGACCGGGAGGGCCAGACTTCGGGCGTTCGTCACCCGTGTCACTCGAAGTCTATCCACAACGGCCGCCACTGCCAACCACTTGCCGCGTGGGTGTTTCCCCGACATCCGCCTAAGAGACCGACCGCCAGTGGGTCGACTCGCGGGGTGCCGTGTATTTCACGGCGAGGTGCGGAGTCTCCAGCCGAATCTGTCCCTTTGTCAGGCTTTGGCAGCCCGCTTCGACCAATCCTCCGGTCAACAGCGTGCGCTCGATTGGATAAGGCGACTTCCCCGTCAGGAAGGTCTCCTCCGCCTTCGACATCAACGCGGCCGAATACATCACATTCGGGGTCGGCGGCAGATAGAAGAGGGTCGACAGAGGCTTGGTCTGACCCTTCAGACGCACCGCCACATTGAAATCCCCCACCAGCCCGTTCATCAGCAGCATGGTCGCTTTCAGCCCGTCGGCATACTCGAAGCGGTAGGCCACCGGGTCTTTCACCCACTCGCGGATTTGCGCCGCAGTGGGATAGCGGTGGCTGAAGGACTCGGGCTGGGTCAGCGTCTGGGTGCGCGACAGGCAGGCTTCAAACAATTGAGGATCCCAACCCCCCGCCCCCCACGAGGTCGCCTCCATCGCCTTCCAGACGGCATCCCCCCGCAAGGCCTGCAGGGCCACCACACCGGTCTCGCCCCCCTTCCGTCGCTCGACCAGGCACTGCATCATCTCCAGGCAGTGAAAGTCGTAGCTGTCGATCGAGCCAATCGAGACCCCCAGCACCTCTTCGACCTCGGCGCCCGAGGGCAGATCCACGTCGGGCATCCGATACGTCACCGGCAGCGATGAACCAGCCGTGAACGCGAAGTTCAACTCCTTCGAGATGTCGACCATCTCCTTCGCCCAGTCCCACTTCCACGACAGGTGCTTGTCGTTGAAGACCGGAACCGATCGCCCCTCCTTCCGGAATACGTCGGTCACCGCTTTGAACAGTTCGTAGCGGGGATACTTGGTCTGGCCATATTCACTCTTGGGATACCGGCCGTGCTCTCCAATGATCAGAACGGCATCCACCGCCAGCCGGTCTCCACCGCACCGCAGCGCCTCGGCCACACTGGGGTAAATGGGAAACTTGAACTCCTCCGACCGGCCGCGCGACAGATCCCCTTCGGGAAACTGGTCGACGTACGCCGAGACCACGTCCAGTGGCGGCCGATGCCACCCCCCCTGCCTGGGATATCCCACGAGGAACCGTTCGGCCATGTGCCACGCATGTGACCGGTAGCGCCACTCGGTGGTCACCACCGCCAGCCGCAGCCGCTTCTCGGGCTGCGCCCAAACTGGGGCAGTCCCCAATCCAGCCAGGGTGGCGGCTCCCGTCCACTGCAAAAACTCACGTCGAT
Organism: uncultured Planctomycetaceae bacterium; assembly: GCA_903861195.1. Classification (GTDB taxonomy): domain Bacteria; phylum Planctomycetota; class Planctomycetia; order Planctomycetales; family Planctomycetaceae; genus UBA10511. Next base: position 1,965 of record CAIOTJ010000413.1, read on the forward strand.
TCCACATGGTGCATCCGGCTCAGTTCGTTCAAACACAAAGTTCGCAGCCGGGGCTGGCCTGCCAGACCCTCCCCGACCAGACTCCACACGTCACAGCAATTCGTCGATCGGCCGGCCATTCGGAACGATCGGTACAGGTCTCCCGGCGAAATCCCCAAAGCTGCTGTCGACGGGAACCCCCAGGCAGCGGTACCAGGTCGCCAACAGATCATTGGGGCTAAGGGGACGCTCCACCGGTTCATCTCCCTTGGGTCCGCTCGACCCAATCGCCTGCCCCATCCGCAGCCCCCCTCCCGCGACGAAGACTGACATGGTCCGGGCCCAGTGCTCGCGCCCCGGCTGCCCCTGGTGATCGCTCAGGCGGGGGGTGTGAGACATTTCCCCGGTCACCAGAAACAGCACCTCCCGGTCCAGACCCCGTTCCTGCAGGTCATCCACCAGGGCCGAGACCACCTGATCCAGCACCGGCAGCCGGATCTTCATCTGTTCGAAGATATTCCAGACACTGGCATGATCATCCCAACTGAAAGCCTTCTGCCCGGGCACGCACGGGAAGTCGATCGTCACCAGGCGGACACCTGCTTCCACCAGCCGCCGGGCCAACAGACACTGTTGACCGACGGCATGCCGGCCGAAGCGGTCGCGGACCGAATCCGGCTCGCGGTGCAATTCGAACGCCTCCCGCACCCGCGAACCGGTCAGCAGCGAAACCGCCTTGCGGTCGAACCGATCCATCGCATCCATCAGCCGCCGCTGGTCGATCGTGCGTTCGAAATGATCGAAGCGCTGTTGCAGCGCCAGTCGCTCCGCCAGCCGGTCCCCCGTCAGCTCGACCAGCTTCAGATTGGGAACCTGGAAATCGGGCGTGCTCGGATCGGCCGTCACCACGAAGGGGTCCAGTCCCCCACCCAGATAAGCCGACCCGTTGTACCGCAGGCGGGGCAGCGCCACATGCGCGGGCACCCCGTCCCGCCGATCCCCCAACGTCTTCGACGCCACCGCCCACAGGTCGGGATGCTTCGGAGTAAACGGGGGCATCTCGACCGGCTCACCGGGATAGGCCGAGAGCATCGTATGCGTGCTGTTCACGTGCCCATTGCTCTCGTGGCTCACCGAGCGCAACAGCGCGAAGCGATCGGCCCGCTGCGCCAAACCCGGCAGGTGCTCCGAAATCTCAATCCCGGGCACATTCGTCCGGATCGGCGCAAACTCACCCCGGTACTCTCGGGGAGCCTGGGGCTTGAGATCGAAGGTCTCCATGTGGCTGGCCCCACCCCAGAGCCAGAGCACAATCAACGACTTGCCCGAGGTATTCACGTCGGACTGGGCACCCGAGGCCAACAGTCGCTCCAGATCCGCCAGACAGAGCCCCGCCCCCCCCAGACAGCCGGCCCGCAATAGAGACCGCCGCGGCAGGGTTCCCCCACAGCGCCCTGGATCGCTCGTCCGCTCGAACATCTTCGCACCTTCCGGTTTTGACCACCGCCAATCATAAACAATCACTTGTGCGAAACCCAGTGTCCGGCGTCAGGAACCCCAGGCCGTACGGCAACACAACCATTTGCGGGGAAACGCGGCGGTGGGGGACTGGGCTCCGCGCAAAAAAACGGCCCCGGAACGGCGGCTGCCATTCCGGGGCGCGATACGTTCCGAGAGATTCGGGCGGCCTATTTCTTGAACTGTTGCAGTTCGAACTGGGCTCCCCGGTAGGCCGAGAGCGAAAACAGATTCGAGGCGACGGCCTTCTCGAAATAGTCGCGGGCTTTGTCGGTTTCCTTGGTCAACAGGGCCGCCTGTCCCAGGAAGAAGTGCGCTTCGCACAGTTTCTGGCGTTTTTCGAGTTCCGTTCCCTCGTCCTGCGAGGCCCGCAGCAGCTCTTCGTCGGTCATCAGTCCGTCGCACATCTTGCACAGGGCGCCAATCCAGCCAATGGGGGGCATCTCCTGGTCCATGGTTCGCTGAATCAGCGCCTTGGCCTCGGCGTCCCGTCCTGACCGCTGCAGGGCCAGCCAGTACCAGGGAACAATCCGCACCAGCTTGTTGTCGATCCGCATCGCGCGGGCGAAGTCGTCGGCAGCAGCCGGGTAGTGCTTGGCGCAGAACTCGGCCACCCCCCGCTCTTCGACAATCGTGGGATCATTCGGGTTCGACCGAACGGCGAGCGTCAGATCATCGACCGCCCCTTGAACGTCCCCCTGGGCCAACCGCGCCCCACCCCGCAGCCGAACCGCCATGTTCCGGGTGCTCAGATCACCCGCCGCCCGTGTCGCCTGCTGAAAGTCTCCCTCGGCCGCCTTGGCCTGCTGCATGTCGAATTGGGTGATCCCCCGGTTGATGTAGCCAATGGCGAACTTGGGATCGAGTTCCAGCGCCTTCGAGAAATCGGTCAGCGCGCCGTCGAGATCCCCACGGCCCCGGCGGAAGTTTCCCCGGTCATTGTAGGCGATCACCGCGGTAGGGAACCGTTCGATGGTTTCATTGAAGGCCTCCTCCGCCTCTTCGGCCTGGCCCAGATAGGCCAGGCTGGTCGCTCGCCGCAGGTGGGGAGCCAGCAGCCGCGGAGCCAGTTTCGTCGCCCTGGTAAAGTCCGACGCGGCGGCCCGCTGATCGCCCTTGGCCGCAAGCGCCATGCCCCGCTGGTAGTGCAGGTTCCCCTTGTCTTCCTCCGAAAAAGTCTCGCCCGTCGGCTTGTCGAGCAGCGGAGTCACCCACTTGATGGCGGTTTCCAGATGTTCCGCCTTGTTCTCCAGCTCACCCAGGGCGGTCATGCCGTAGATGTACGGCACATTCAGCCAGGGAAACTTTCCCTCCCCTTCCTTCAGAGCGCTGCGCGAGTCGGCGATTCCTTCGCGGATCTGCTTGCCATCGCGTGCCGCCCGGCCCAACTCGATCTTGGCACTGGCCCGCAGATGATAGGCGACATGCGGATTGTCTTTGGGGAACTGCTGCAGCAGTTGATTCGCGAGGTCGATCACGCGCTTGTAATCACCCCGCTGGTACGCCTCGTCGGCCTGGCTGCGCAGCAAATTGGCCCGTTCATTGACCGCCGCGGTCGCCTGGCCGGCCTCCTGGCCCACGACCCGGGCGTTGCCCGCGGCTCCCAACCAACCCAGCATTACGACCAGAGCCACCACGGCTCGCAGCCCACGAACAGTTTCCAATTGTGCGTCCTGCAACATCGCAAACTCCTCAAGTCCTCGGGGGAATCCTCTCCAGCGCGCGGTACTATCCGCATTTTCTCCGAAGTTGTAAAGATCCCCGCCCCCTCTCCAGACCGCAAATTCCGCCTGTTTTTCCATTCGCGCGGGAATCCGGGAAGTCTGGGCAAACCTTGACGGCGCACTCTGCCGCGGTACGGGGTCTGGCCCCCGTCGGAAGCCCTGGGGCACTTGCCAGAGAGCCGTCAGCGGACACCCACATCGCCAGGGCAGGCCGGTGTGCTGTGGCTGCCTTCAGGGCCCCGGTTCCGGCCCCGGCCAGGTCATCCGGCCAGGTCATCCGGGGGGATTCAGATACCGGCGCTCGACCTTCGCCAACACGGTGCCGATCCCATGGTAGCCCACCGAAATCTGCCCCACGTGCGTCAACAGGTCGTAGGCGAGCCAACGGTCCCAGCCCCACTCGGACTCGAGCCACAAAATCAACTGGGCATAGGCGTGTGGAATCGAACGCTCCATGGGGCTGCCACTGGCGACGCAGCCAATGTGCGTTGCGGTCTCGATCCGCGGCCAGGCGGGACGCGCTCCCTTTCGCAGCTCGACCCGCACGGTCGAGATCGCCGGCATTTCCAGGCCGTTGGCCGAGAGTTCGCCATGTCCCTGGGCGGCATGCGCGTCCCCCAGGTACAGGTGGCCTCCGGGAACAAACACGGGCAGCACGACCGTCGAGCCGGGACAGACTTCGATCAAATCCAGGTTGCCTCCGTGGGGCCCCGCCGGGGCGGTCGTCGGGCAACCCCAGTCGGGAGCGGTCCCCAGGCAACCGAGCATGGGACGGTACGGAATCCGGATCGTCTCCGACCAGTGAATCTCGCCGTCGACGATGGGGCAGACATGGGCCCCATGGGGGCACCCCTCTCCCAGCCACTCACTCAGCTGCCGGGCCCCACCCGTGTAGGTCGCGCATTGGCCAATCGCCGGTTCGATCCGTTCGATGGTCACCGCCAGGGCATCCCCGGGTTCGGCCCCGCGAATGGAAATGGGGCCCGTGACGGGATTGCTGAAGGGCATCTTGGTTTTGTCGCGGCGGTCACCAGGGCGGCGGATCTGCCCTGAGAGAGCATCCTCCGAAATGACCCGAATCGTCTCCCCCGAGTCGATCGTCAGTCGTGTTGGATGGGTGCGGTTGAATTCATAGTGGATGACTTCGCGATCAAGGGTTCGCATGGCTGCTCGCGGTCCAATCTGTCAGATGGTTTGACTGGTTACCATATCAGGGCCGACAACGCACAGCCAAGCCGGCGAACGGTTGCTGACGGCGGCGGTTGTGTGCCCCCCCAACCTCCCCCCGAGCGATCACGCCGTTTCCACAAAGAAAAAACCAGGGGCGGAATGACAATCAACGTCGTTCCGCCCCCGGGGGTCAACCAATGTCACAACGCCTCAAGTCAACCTCATCACGGGGCCACAGTGATGGCCACATTGGAGGGAGGCGACGAGTAGGTATAGGTCGGAGTCGCCGGAGGCGTGAACGGAGGCGCTTCGCCGATCTCATACCGCAGAGTCACCGTGCCTGACACTGGACTGCGGGTGGTCGAGAAGGTGACGCTTCGCAGCAGCGTCTGAATTCGCGGCTGTGTGGCGTTGCCATCGTTGACGAACGTCACGAGCAGTTGCGCCGTCGCCCCCGTCGTGAGGGTGTAGGTTCCGATCTTCACACTGCCGACCAGAATGTCACCCGAACTGGTCCCTGTGAAGGTCACCCCCGAGGCAGTGCTGATCCCAATCCGATCGGCCGCATTTCCACCCGCAGTGATTCGCACCCGCAACTGACTGTTGAAGAACGCCCAAGGTGTGGCAGCCGAGTAACCGGTTCCATCCGGATCGGTGGGAATTCCACTGGGGGCCATCACCACCGCGGGCGCGGGCGTCCCGGTCCCTCGGTTGTAAGTCGCGGCGGTCGGCATCCCACTCAGTGTCGGCAGGTCATTGGTCCCCACCACCTTCACCGTCTTCAACGCCGGACTACTCGCTCCCGCATCGCCATCGTTGACCACGAAACTCACCGATCGATCCTGAATCGATGGGGCATTGCTCACGTTCTGGAAGGTGATGGCCCGGGCCAGCAATTGGACGTAAGCTGGAGTCGCATTGCTGTTCAAGGTCACCACCAGGGGCGTGGTTCCCGACCCACCGGCCCAGGTCCCGATCGTGACCGTTCCACCGGAGGTGATCACCCGCACGCTAGTGCCGCTGACATTGATCGATCCCACCGTAGTCAGGCTACGAATCGCCAGCCGGTCGTCCGCCGTCCCGTTTTCTGCGTAGCTGACCGTCAATGAGCCGCCATCGAAGTTCGCCGAATCCGGGTCGGTCACCGTGATGCCGGTGTCGATCGTAATTGCTGCGGCCACCGCTCCCCCAGTCGACTCGGTGTAAGTCACGAAACCCGAACTGGTTGTCACGACGGGAATGTTGCCGTTCTGCACCTCCACAGCCTTCGTCGCACCCGAACTGGTTCCGCCGTCCCCGTCATTGACCTCGAACTGGACGGTTCGGGTCAGCAAGCTGGGGGATGTCTCCGTATTGGCGAAGGTCACGCGGCGAGCCAGGGCCTGAACATTCACGGCATTCGCGGCCGAGTTCAGGGTCACCACCAGAGGATTCCCGCCGGTCCCATCCTGCGTGATGGTGCCAATCTGCGTCCCCTCGTAGAACACATCCGAACCAGTCACGCTGATCTGCCCGGCTCCTGTCCCCTGCGAGCTGATCGCCAGCACGTCGCCGGTTGAGAGCTCATCGGTGATCGTCACCTGCAGGAAGCCAGTGTCAAAGTCCGAGGAATCCGTATCGGTCACGGTCACCCCCGCATCGACAATCACCCCGGGCTGCTGCCTCGTGTAGGTGGTGTTGCCCGAAGTGGTTTCGACTTCCGGAGGATTGTTCTGGATCGGCAGAATCTCGGCGGTAAGGCTTTGTGTCTCGCTGTTCACCACGTAGTTATCCGCCTCGGTCCCCACCGGCGTGATGCCGGTCACACTCACAGTCCAGGTCCCGACTGCCGAGTCAGCGAAGGCGGCCGTGTAGGTGTAAGACAGCTTGGCGGTGCCGTCATCCGTCGGCGAGACCCGGTCATCCGAGACGAACGTCAGCGTGGCGTCGGTCGTGCCGTCGTACAGCTTGTTGTCGGCGGTGAACACCGGCGTCACAGTCCGAGCCGTGATGTTCGCCGTCGTCGACGGAACCGAACCAGTCAGGGTGTAATTGTCCTTGTCGGTGCCGGTCAGAGTCGGACTGGCGACGGAGACCGTCTTGCCATTCCCCTTGTTCTTGTCACTGAAGGTGGCTGTGCCCGAAAGGGAGACCGTGTCCCCCGTGATCTGGCCGGCGATGGTCGATCCCGAGATGGTCGCCGCGGTCGTGCCGTCGTACGTCTTGTTCGCCGCCGTGAACGTCGCCGTCACCGATTTCGCGGTGATGTTGGCGGTCCGCGGAGTGACACTGGTGATCGAGTAGTTGCCCGCCTGGGCACCTCCCAGCGTGCCAGTGCCCGTCACGGGTTTGTTCGTGCCGACATTCTTGGTGTCGTAGGTCGCCGTCACACCACTGACGGTCACGTTGTCATCCCCCAGGACTCCCAGGACGTTGCTGCCCGTTACCGTGGCGGCAGTCCCGCCGTCATAGGTCTTGGTCGGATCGACCGTGAACGACAGGGTCAGGTCGGCCTTCGCGATGTTGGCCGTCGTGGTAACACTGGTCGACGCGAGTTGGTAGTTACTGGCCCCCACGCCTGAGAGGGACAGACTGGTCACGTTGACGGTCTTGCCATCTCCGGCGTTCGCATCGACGAAGTTCGCCGCTCCGAAAGTCACCGACAACGTGCCGACGTCAATCGCCAACTCGTCGGTGCTCAGAGTCACGCTGGCCGTCGTCGTCCGGTCATACGTCTTGTTCGACGCGGTGGCAGTCACGATCAGGTCGCGCTTGGTGATGTTGGCCGTGGTATTGGCCACCGAAGTCAGGGTGTAATTCCCCGCATCGACTCCATCCAACGACCAGCCCGCCAAGGCCCCCGCAATCACCGTTTTGCCATCCGCAGCACTGGAGTTCGAGAAGGTGGCCGAACCGCCCGAGAGTGACACCGTGGCGGCATCCACCGTCTCGACCCCCACCAGGTTGCGGCCACTGATGGTCGCGGCATTGGTGGCGTCATAGGTCTTGTTCGAGACGGTGAATGTGCCGGTGATGTCCTTCTTTGCGATGTCCGCCGTCGTCGTGTCGACCGAACTCAGCGTGTAGTTATTCGCGTCGTCACCCGTCAGACTGGCCCCGCTCAGGGTCACCGTCTTGCCGTTTCCGACGTTCTTGGTATCAAACGCCGCCGTGCCGCCGGTCAGCGACACATCGTCATCTGTCTCGACGCCCGTCAGCGTCCGCGAGTCGACCGTCGCATCGGTCGTCGCGTCGTAGGTCCGGCTCTCGGCTGTGAACTGGCCCGTGATCGACTTCGCCGTGATGTTCGCCGTCGTCGTGTCCACCGAACTCAGCGTGTA
>CAIOTJ010000414.1 GCA_903861195.1 uncultured Planctomycetaceae bacterium
GCTGGATGATGGATTCCAACATCGGCGTTTGGCACGGGACCTCGATATCGTGCTGATCGACGCCCTCAACCCTTTCGGCCACGGGCACCTGTTGCCGCGGGGTCTCCTGAGGGAACCGCGCCGGGGACTGCGTCGGGCCCGGCAACTGGTGCTGACGCGGGTCGACCAGGTTTCTTCTCAAACCCTCGAACGCGTGCGGGCCGAACTGCACGCGCTGCACCCCGCGGCCGACATCGCCGAGGTGGCGTTCCCCATCACGGGTCTGCTGTCTGCAGCCGGCCGGCGGGAAACGCTGGCCAGTCTGCGCCAGCAGCGGGTGGCCGCCTTCTGTGGTATTGGTAACCCCGCCTCGTTCCAGGCATCACTGATTTCTGCCGGAGCCGAGCTGGTTGCCTTCCAGGCCTGGGCCGATCACCAGAACTATGGGCGCGACGAGATCAAGCAGCTCGAATCGTGGATTCGCCAGCAGAGACCGCAGCTGGTCATCACCACGCAAAAAGATCTCGTCAAGATCCAGTCCGGGCGACTGGCCGGAGTGCCCCTGTGGGCTCTTGAGCAGGGTGTGGAGGTGACCGCCGGCGGGGAGCAGCTGGAGCGGAATCTCGCGGCCATTCTGCCGCTGGTTCCCCCCGACGAAGACATCCCGCCAGAGTGACATCGCCGGCATTTCATGGAAGGCGGCGGTGCTTCCGGAGGACGGGGGCGCGGCTGCCGCCTGGAACACGCATCGGATCGGCAGCCGGCTGCTCTCGAAGTCAGGCTGGTGTGAGATTCCCCTGGAGGCTCAGCGCCACGAATTGGGAAGCGGAGCCGCGACGGTGATGGTCTCTTCGCGGGTGGGATGACGAAAGGTCAGCGCCGCCGCATGCAGCGCGATACAGCCTTCGCGAAACGGCTCGGTCGAGCCGTACTTGGCATCACCAACAATCGGCAGCCGATGGTGCGACAATTGAACGCGGATCTGATGACTGCGCCCGGTGAGGGGACAGACTTCGACCAGGGTGTGCTGTCCCGGGCGCCCCAGTGGCCGAACCGAGAGAATGCTCTCTCGGGCACCGGGTGTTCCCTCGGCCACGCAGCGAACTGTGTTCCGGATCTCGTCCTTCAGCAGCCAATCGCGCCAGGTCACCGGTTCCAGGGGGCCGGAGCCAGTGACCAGCGCCTGGTAGACCTTGGTGACACTTCCCTCGCGAAATTGTTCCGATAGCCGGGCCGCCCCTTTGCTGGTCCGGGCCAGCAGCACCACTCCCGAGACGGGTCGATCGAGGCGGTGAACCACCCCCACGAAGACCTGCCCCGGCTTGTGATATTTCTCGCGGATGTACTCGCGGGCCTGGTCGACCAGAGATTCATCACCGGTGCTGTCCCCCATGGTCAACAGACGTGCTGGCTTGTTGACCGCGAGACAGTGGTTGTCTTCATAGAGCACCGTCAGCATTCGGTAACCCGTTTGACCAGCATCGTGGCGTAGGATCCGCGGGGCAGATCGAACGCGAGGGCCAGTTTGTGCCGGCCCGGATACAGATCGTCGGCCGCCGACTCGGGCTGGACCGCTCCAACCTCCACCAGCGCCTTGCGGGATCCCTTCGAAAAGAAACTGTCGCGGGGGTATTTGACCCGCAATTCCCGCAGTTCCAGACCATGCTCGCGGACCACCTGCTCGACGCGGTCCAACTCGGGTCCCGGAGGCATATGCAGCCGGGCCGACGGCAGGGGCAACTCGGCCACCCGCAGGCCTGGCGATTCTGCGGGCCCCAGCGTCCGAAAGAAAGGAACGTCCCCCGTTCTCAGCGTGACGGCAAACCGCTGGCTCTCCGGAACTGTGTCGGCCAGCAGGCGGGCCAGCAGTTGATTCCACAGGTGGCTTTGGAACGCCGACAGGTAAAGGCCCCGCAGATCAATCTTCAGCCGCGCGAAGGCCCCCCGATAATCGGGATTGTCGGGAGGTTTGTCGGCCAGATAAGTGACGATGCTGCGGCGATGCGACCGCTCGAGCGCGGCTTTGCATTCAACCCAGCGCCCCCAGTGGTCGCGCAGCAGAGCCTTCTGTTCCCGTTCTTCGCGACGGTCGTCGGGGTGATGATCGGCCAGCGCCAGCCAGAGGGCGCGTTCGTAATCTCCCCGACACCACGCCTGGGCGACGAATTCTCCGGAAGCCCCCAGCGAACCAAATCGCTGGTCATCGAAGTAATTGGGAAAGCCGTGGATGGTCACTTCCTCGACCCCCCGCAGGGCCTGCTCGAGCGCGGGGGCCGAGAGATCGCGCAGCACGATTTGGAAGCGATTGCCCGAAATGTGCTGCGGGGTGAAGGCCCGATCCACCTGCCCCAGGTATTCGAGCTCGACCTGGTCGAACCGGCCGCCATGCCGGGGCCCAAACCGGATGGTCACATACTGCCGGGTGATGGCATGCTTGTCTTTGAGTCCACCGTACGAGATGCGATGCCGTTGCACCTTCAGCCGCGAGACCAGGCGATCAATCGCCTCGGGGGTTCCCAGGGATTTTTTCGTGAGCCGATAGAGGGCGTAGTCCCCGCCGTCGGGCTGGACCGCGGTCAACTCTTCGACCTGGAAATCTTCGGGAACTCGCTTGAGCTTCACGTTCGGCCGAGGGGGGTGTGGGCGGGCAACCGGGGAGCCACGGTTGACCAAACCAGGTCATGGACTTCATCGACCGTCAGCAAACGTCCCGCCGGACAGCACTCAATCCGGCACCAGTGGGGTTCACTCTGCGAGAGGGCGTGGTAGACCTCGGCGACATGGGCGAGGTAACCGGCGTCGGCTTCCTGGATGTCGGCGACGTGCTGGGTGTAATCGCGCTGCGACTTGCGGGCGACCAGGGCCTGGGCCTGGGGCACCGGCAGGTCGAGATGCAGCACCAGGTCGGCCTTGGGCAGACCATAAATCGAATGCTCAATCTCCAGAATCTGGCGGATCAGTTCGGTACGTTCCTCGCCCCGGAGCTTGGCGGCTTGATGGGCAATGTTCGAGGGGACATACCGGTCGAGCACCACCACGTCATGTTGCTGCAAGGCGTCGAGCAGCAGCCCCTTCGACTCGAACCGGTCGCCGGCGAACAACAGGGACACCAGAAACGGATGCACCTCGTCCAGCGCGCCATACCGGCCATTGAGAAACTCTCCCACGGCACGTCCAAACAGCGTCTGGGAATAGCGGGGAAAACTGATCAGGGCACAACGCAACCGTGCGGAAACCAGGCGGGCATGCAGCCGCTGCGCCTGGGTTCCCTTGCCCGATCCATCAATCCCCTCGAAATCGAGCAGCAGGGCCCGGGGTTTTAAATCAGACATGAGGACTGCTCGAACGATGTCGGGCGGGGCGATGTCGGGCGGGGCGATGTCGGGCGGGGGTGCACATTGTGCCCGACTGGGCCCATGTCGCTTCCCGTTTCGTGGGAGCCACTCAGGTTCCCTGTCCGAGAGCAGGACCCAGCGCCGCCATAGCGGCCGCGATGTCGGGACGAACGGTGAGGTAAGTGATCAGCCGGCTGGTCCGCAGCACCTCCTCCACGGCGGGCTGGAGATGACAGAATGAAACCACTCCCTCCAACCGGTGCATCTTGCGGTGCAGGGCAATCATCTTGCCGAGCCCGGCGCTGGTCACCATCTGAACTTCCTTGAGATTGACGACGAGTTTGCGACAACCCGCCTGTTCGACCAGGGCAAACAGCTCATGACCGAACTGCTCGAGGTTGATGTCTTCGCTGAGCAACGAGATGCGCAGGGTCGCCACCGTGATTTCACCCCGCTGCTCCAGCAGCAGGTAGCGGGGCTTGAACTCGCCGGAACTCACGGGTGACTCTCCGTTTGCTTCGCCAACACCACCCCATCACGGACTTCCGTGACAGTCACGTCGCACAACTGGCCGAGCAGGGACAGGCCTCCCGGGAATTCGGCCGAAACGTACCGGCAGGCGGTTCCGGTCACATGCCCCGAGGTCTGGGCAGGGCGGGCCTCGACCAACACCTGCAGCCGTTCCCCTACCAGTTGCGAATGATATCGAGCCTGGAGGCGGGCTTCCAGTTCCCGCAAGGTCTGCATCCGCCGCTGCTTGACTTCCGGAGCCACCTGATCGGGAAAGTCGTACGCGGGGGTTCCCCGCCGGCGGGAAAACGGAAACGCGTGGATCTTCAGAAACCCGGCCGTCTCGCAGACCCGCAGGGTCTCTTCGAAATCTTCCTCCGTCTCGCCCGGAAATCCCACGATCACATCAGTCGACAGGGCGGGCTTGTGCAGCCGCTGGCCGATCTTCCGCACCTGCTCCAAAAACCGACCGGAACGGTACCGGCGTTTCATGTGCGACAGCACCCGGTCCGAACCACTCTGGAGGCAGAGATGAAAATGGGGCACGATCCGTTGGCATTCCCCCACCACCTCCAGGAAGTCGTCCCCCACCTCGGCGGCTTCCAGACTCGACAGTCGCACCCGAAAGTCTCCGGGCAGGCGGTCGATCTCGCGCAACAGGTGCCACAGACGGTACGGGGGGACGCCCAACCGGCCCCGCGTCGATTCCACCCCAAAATGCCCCAGGTGAATGCCCGTCAGCACGATTTCCCGGTACCCGTTCGATACCAGCCGCCCGATCTCGGCCAGAATGTCGGCCGGTTGCCGACTGCGCAGTCCTGGGCGGACCGACGGGATGATGCAGTATGTGCAGTTGAGCAGGCAGCCATCCTGCACTTTGACGAAGGCTCGCCGATGGCCGTCAAACCGGCTGATGCCTCCCGGCCAATCGTGCACCCCAAACCGCTGCAGCACATCGGGCAGCTCGCGGGCGTCGGCCACCACTTCGACCACCCCCGGCAATTGGGCCAGTTCGTCCGCGGCGCGAGTCGCATAGCAGCCGAACACAATGGTCGCACAACCCGGATTCGCCTTGGCCAATTGGCGGATCACCTGCCGGGCTTTCGAATCGGCCTCAGCGGTGACGGTGCAGGTGTTGACGACACAGAGGGCAGCCGGCTCTGCTTCGGCCGCTTCACGCCATCCATGCCGTTCGAGACCCTCCTTGACCAATTGGGTCTCATACTGATTGACCTTGCAGCCGAGGGTCACCAGGCGGCAGGTCGAGGCCGACAAGGACACGGAAGATGGAGCCTCGGACAGATCGAGCACCGGCAAAGTCGACAATCAAGCCTCGCTTCGCGACACGCAGGTCCACTGCCCCAGCCCTTCCACGATGGCCCTCCCGGGGCGCGGAGAATCCATCGGCAAATCATAGACGATGCGGTGCTGTGCCGCGACGTGCCCGAGTTCCGTCAAGCCACCCGCCACACCCGAGCCAAACGGTTCAGGTCCGCGAGCGGAACTCAGATCGCCAGACGACCACCCCCCACGAGTCTGCCAAGTCGACGCAACGGGTTGGCAGGCGGAGACTTGCTGGGCTTGAGATTTCTTCGGCGTTCGTCGAATACGGCGAGCTGTCTTCGAAGATCCATTGGCCAGGCGGAAAGCCATGTCGCGGGAAGCCTGCCTGGTGATGTGCTTCGCCATCGTCGTCTCCGCCGGGTGGAAAAACACCCAGCGTACAACTCGCGAACCCTCCGCCCCACTGGCCGGTTTTCAGGCGACCGTCACTGGCCGGTTATGGGTGCCCGCTGACACGGTACGGACGAACGCGGGCTGAGCCGATCCGAATTTGTTCTCTGCCCATCGGTGCGGGCGTCTCCCGACGCCTGCCCAGCGGGCGGACACAGAGGTCCGCGCCCCCGCCATGCTGGTTTTGTTGGGCGTAAACGGCTCTTGGTTCGCACGGTTGGCCCCAAACCGCAAACAGCCTCCGGCCCAACGGGCCAGCCATTCCCCCAGCCCGGCCCAGCAGGCCGGGAAAGGTCCCCCCGACCACGCCGTTTTCCGGCCCAACGGGCCAACAATTCGTCTTCGTCTCCCGCGCGGTTCGTGGAACGGTCGGCCCGTTGGGCCTGACGGAACGTGGTTGGGAAGCCACCAGGAGTGGGGAATATGGACCTGTCCCCTTTTATGTCTCCGACGCCGCCGGAGACTGGGGGGAGCTGCAAGCCGTTAGGCGATTCCCGAGTCGACGGGCCGCGGGGAAGTGTCGCTCAGGCGACATCGTCCAGCGAGCGGGTGGAATCAATCAGCAGCCACATCAGTCCGGCGGCGATGTAGATCCCGGCGGCGATCGTGAACACCGGAACATAATTCTTGACAACCACGTCCGCGATAACCCGTTCAC
>CAIOTJ010000415.1 GCA_903861195.1 uncultured Planctomycetaceae bacterium
AACACGCTGACCGACGCACCCGAACCGTATGTGATCGTCGGAATCGACCTGACATTGCGTGGGGTCCGGCGAACCATTGCCGCCATCACCGACGCCAACGGCGATTTCCGCGCGACGTTCCAGCCCTTGTTCAATGAGGCCGGCCTGTATCAGATCGCAGCCCGCCACCCGGGCGCCGCAGAGGGGAATGCCCAGGATCAGTTCTCGCTCATCGGTCTGGCAGCACAGCCTTCCCTCCCCAGTGACACGTTGATTGAGGGAGCTGCCGCGAGTCCCGGAGAAGTGACCATCTCGAACCTCGGTGATGTGCCGTTGACCGGGGTGAATGTGACCGTGGTTTCGCACCCGGGGAATGTGAGCGTGACGGCGACCCTGGGGGATGGCACAGCCAATCAGAATCTGCCCGGTCTCGGTACGCTGCGACTGCAGTACTCGCTGCAGGCCAGCGCGGGGTCGACCACTGGCGGGACCGTGCTGCTGCGAGTCACGACGGCGGAAGGGGCCATCCGTGATGTGCCGGTCAAGGTGACCGTCACAACCGTACGCCCCAAGTTGACCACGTCCGTGACCACGCTCGAGGCCGGCATGCTGCGTGGCGAGCAGAGACTGGTCCAGTTTCTGGTCACCAACACCGGTGGGGCGGCGACAGGCCCACTCCAGTTGGATCTGCCTGAAGCCCCCTGGCTGCAGGCGGTCACGGGCCAGGCCATCGACGATCTGCTGCCCGGGGCGTCGGCCACAGTGATCCTGCAATTGACCCCGACGGCGGACCTTCCCCTGGGCGCTTACACCGGAGCCCTGCAACTGGTCGCCACTCAACCCGGACTCGGCGATGTGGGGGTCTCCTTGCCGTTCACCTTCCGCAATCTCAGCTCCGCGGTGGGTGACCTGCAGATCGAGGTGGTCGATGAGTTCACTTACTTCGCAGAAGGTGCACCCCGGGTCGCCAATGCGGAGGTCGTGGTCCGGGATGCATTCACCGGCATGATTGTCTTTCAGGGAACCAGCAATGCCGCAGGCCTCGTCAATGCGACGGCTTTGCCTGAAGGATATTACACGGTGCGGGTCACGGCCGCCGACCATGGTCCGGTCGAGACCACGACATTCCTGGCTCCCGGAATTCTGAATCCGACCTGGATTTTCCTCGCCCGCGAGTCGGTGCGGTACACGTTCACCGTCGAGCCGACCGGCATTGCCGACCGAACCCGGCTGACGGTGGAGACCGTGTTTGAGACGAATGTCCCCGCCCCGGTCATTGCCGTGGATCCCCCGGTGTTCGACTTCGCGGGTCTCGATGTTGTGGGAGACCGGAAGATCGTGGAAGTGACGATCACCAATCATGGACTGATTGCGGCGAACAACATGCGATTTGATTTCGGCGAGAACTCGCAATTCGCGATCCGTCCGTTGGTGACCAACCTGGGCACTCTCGACGCCAAATCGTCAATGACCGTTCCGGTGGTGTTGGAACGGATCGGTGCCGGCGACACCGGAGCATCCGTGGCGGCCGCCTCAGATCCCTGCGCCTTCGTCGCCAGATTGTTGTGGGAGCTCTATTGCGCCGGTAACACCTTGGTCTACAATTTCGATTTTGAACTGATCAATGCCCCGACCAAGACCGACTGTGGTACGACCCCGCGCGGTGGCGGCGGAGGTGGCGCTTTCATGCGGTGGGGAAGCGGGTCGAGTACTGCTTCGCGCGGTCCATGCGATCCGTGCCTGGGAGCGGTATTCGATTGCGCCATGGAGTTTGTACCGTTCCCATCCTGGTATAAATGCGCGACCGGGTTTCCCAAATTCGGCGAGAGTGTTCTGGAGTCCGCGGGAACGGCATTCGATTGTCTCGACGCAGTGGGCAAGTCGGTTCCTTACGTCGGACCCGCCATTTCGATTCTCAAGTGTCTCAAGGATCTCCGGGAGAAGTGCGGACCCATTGGCGGTGGGGGCGGGGGCCTCGGCCAGAGCACGGCCGAGTCCAATGCCGGGCGCAGCGCGATCTTCGATCTGATTGACCAACGGGCCGCGCGGTTCCAGACCATTATCGACACCACCGCCTACCTGTTCGGAAATGAACGCTGGCTGAACGAGAACAGCGGGCTGGGCTTCAACGACTGGATCGGCCGGTTTCATGAGGCGATCGACACCGCCTCCGCGGGCAGCCTCGCCATCACCACCGCCGAGCGGGCCAGTCTCAAGACGGGCAGCCAGCCCGAGGGGTTGCTGGATGGCGATCTCGATACCTTCCTCGACCGCTGGAATCGCACCTACGAGTACAACCAGCAGGGGATTCACTCGACTACCGACCTTCCCCAGGGGGCCAACGCCGACTTCATCGCCCGCGATGTCTTCATCCAGAAGAACACCGCCGGCAGGGATGCCCTCGCCGCGTCCGAGGCGGAAGGCTTCCCTCTCCCCGAAGAAGCCCTCCTGGCCGGGATGCGGCTGCTGATCGGA
>CAIOTJ010000416.1 GCA_903861195.1 uncultured Planctomycetaceae bacterium
GCAGCCATTGCTGAACTCGACCAGCTCTTCTTCGACCCGGTGCAGAGCGGCCCCCCCCTGCCGGACCAGCCGGGCATCGACATTGACCTCACTCAGATCGTTCACAATCACCGCCACCCGCAGACCGTCCCGATTGGACAGAATGCGGTTGAGCAGCGTGGTTTTCCCGGCACCGAGGAAGCCAGACAAGACGGTGACGGGGAGCAAATCCCGGCGGGAGGGCATGGGGGCGGACCTGTCAGTCAAGAGGAGAATACAACAGCTCTCCAAGAGTAACAACCATATTTTGTATTTGCAACTGTTATGTATTTACGTCGCAACGGGTTGACAGCCATGGCGGTCTCTCCGCGGTGCCCCGGGGGACACGAAGGGCACGAACCCCCCTCCCCCCTTCCCGTCGCCGGTCTGCAGCAGAGGCTGCCGGCTGGCCGGTCGAGTGACCGCGCGGCCGCACTCGACCGAGAGACTGGCAATCGCTTCGTGTGATTCGTCCCCTGTGCGTGCAACGGCAGCCCTCTGCCGGCGAGGTCCCTCACCTCTTCTGGATCGGAAATGGATCGTCGGTTCCCGGCTCTGCCCGTCCGGATCATCATCATGATTCCCGGATTCCGTTCACCCCACCTCCCGAGGTTCCAATCATCGACTCGCACCAGAACAACTCACCCGGCGGATCCCCCTCGTCAACAACCGCCAACGAGCGCCCCCTCGTCGGCTTGATTTCCCTGGGAAGCCTCCTGGGAGACCGGCGTGCCCCGGCGAGGATTCCCTGTTCGGAACGCCGGCCAACCTGCCATTGGCATCCCCCAATGGGCAACATACGATGCCAAAGTTCGCCCGTTTCCCTGTGCAACCTGCAGGCTGCCGATGTCTGACCGACCGACTTCCACCGGCTGTGCCGAGTTTGCCCGAACCCTGCGGCTGTCGCGCCGGTCGTTCATCCAGGCGGGGCTGATGGGTTCGGCGGGGCTCTCGCTGGGGACTGTGCTGCGGGCCGAGGCGTTGGCGGGGCCGGCGGAGGGGGCGACCCGCAAGAACAACGTCATCCTGCTCTGGATGCGCGGGGGGCCCAGCCATATCGACATGTGGGACCCCAAGCCCGAGGCCCCCGTCGAGTACCGGGGGGAATTCGGCACCATCGACACCGCCGTCCCCGGCATCCAACTGACCGACATGCTCCCCCGCTGCGCCCAGATCATGCGGGACTGGTCGATCATCCGCAGCCTGTACCACCAGGATGCCGGTCACTCGACCGGCGACCAGATCTGCTTCACCGGCTACCCCTCCGGTCCCAACGGCGACGAAAACATTCACCCCAGTTGCTGCGCGATTGCGGCCGAGCAGTTGGGAGGGCAAGATCGCGAACTCCCCGCGTCGGTGATGATTCCCCGGTTGGTCCCCGGAACCGGCTCGGCTTACCTGGGGGTCGCACACAAGCCGTTCGAGACCCTGGCCGACCCCGCCGCGAAGGGTCCGTTCCAGGTTCCCAACTTTTCGCTCACCGAAGGGCTGACCGCCAACCGGCTGACGACCCGTCGCGATTTGTTGGAAGGATTTGACAAGCTGCGCCGGCAGGTCGACGTGCGGGGGCAGGTGCAGGCGGTCGACCGCTTTCAGACGCAGGCGTGGGGCATTCTGACCAGCCCCCGGGCGCGC
>CAIOTJ010000417.1 GCA_903861195.1 uncultured Planctomycetaceae bacterium
ATTGGCGATCTCGCGGCCCGCGCCCGCGACCGCAAGCTGACCCTGGCCGACATGCAGGGGGGCACCTTCACCATCACCAACCTCGGCGGCATCGGCGGCACCTACTTCACGCCGATTGTCAATTACCCCGAAGTGGCCATTCTGGGCATGTCGCGCACCAGCCACCAGTCAGTGGTGATCGAAGACAAGCCCGAGGTGCGGCTGATGCTGCCCCTCTCGCTCTCCTACGACCACCGCGTCATCAACGGGGCCGACGCCGCCCGGTTCATCGTCAAGCTGTCGGGCCTGCTGTCTGATCCATTCCAATTGCTCAGCGAAGTCTGACCGGTGCGTGGGTGGGGTCCGCGCCGCGCGGCCGGGCCCCCCGCCCTCCCGTCGACCCGTCTGTCTCATCGACCAGCCTGTCCCGTCGACCGTCCACCTGGTCTCGTCTCGCCCCCAGGGCCCGATCCATGTCTGTGATTGAAACCGAGGTTGTTGTCATCGGCGCTGGGCCGGGGGGTTATCCTGCGGCGTTTGGCTGTGCCGACCATGGCAAGCAGGTGGTGATGGTCGACCAGGATCCCCAGCCGGGGGGGGTCTGTCTGAACCGCGGCTGCATTCCGTCGAAGGCGCTGCTGCATCTCTCGAAGCTCATTGAAGAGGCGAAAGAGGCCAGCCATGCCGGGGTCTCGTTCGGCCCGCCGCAAATCGATCTGGCGAAGGTGCGCGACTTCAAAAACGGCGTGATCAACCGTCTGGTCGGCGGCATTGGCCAATTGGCCCAGGCCCGGGCAGTGAAGTTCGTCCAGGCCCGCGCCCGCTTCCAGGGTCCGCGTACCTTGGCGCTCAGCCATCCCGACGGAACCACCAGCCAGCTCAAGTTCCAGACCGCCATTTTGGCGACCGGTTCCAGCCCCGCCGTCCCCCCCGCCTTCCGGATTGGCGACCCGCGGGTGATGGACTCGACCGGGGCCCTGGAACTGGCCGACATTCCCGGCCGCCTGCTGATTGTGGGGGGCGGCTACATCGGTCTCGAGATGGGCTCGGTGTACGCGGCGTTGGGCTCGAAAGTGGTGGTGGTCGAGATGCTCTCGGGACTGCTTCCCGGGGCCGACCGCGACCTCGTCCGTCCGCTGCAGCGCCGCCTCGAGGGTGTCTTCGAGTCCATCCGGCTGGAGACCAAGGTGGCGGGGTTGGAAGCCCGTCCCGATGGCATTCACGCCAGCCTCACCGGCCCGGATGGCGCGACGGTGACCGAGCGGTTCGACCGGGTGCTCATCTCGATTGGACGGCGTCCCAACAGTGCCGACCTGGGACTCGAAACGACCCGCGTGCAGGTGGACGCCAAGGGGTTCGTGGTGGTCGACAACAAACGGCAAACGGCGGAACCGGGCATCTACGCCATCGGCGACGTGGCCGGCGAACCGATGCTGGCGCACAAGGCGACGCGGGAGGCGAAAGTGGTGGCCGAGGTGCTCGGGGGAGAACCGGCGGCCTACGATTCGGTCGCCATCCCGGCCGTGGTGTTCACCGATCCCGAGATTGCCTGGTGCGGCCTGACCGAAACCCAGGCGAAGGCCGAGAATCGCGATGTGAAGATCGGGCGTTTCCCCTGGGCGGCGTCGGGCCGGGCGCAGTCGCTGGGCCGTCCCGAGGGGCTGACCAAGATCATCTGCGACGCCAAGACCGACCGCGTGCTGGGGGTTGGCCTGGTGGGAGCGGGAGCGGGCGAGCTGATTTCCGAAGCGGTGATCGCGGTCGAGAGCGCCGCCGTCGCGCGGGAATTGGCCGACAGCATCCACCCCCACCCCACCCTCTCGGAAACGCTCATGGAGGCGGCCGAATCGATCATCGGCCAGGCCACCCACATGTACCGCCCCAAACGATAGGCGGTTGAGCGGCTGACATCGGTCCAAACCCGGCGCAGCGGGACGGCGAACCTCCGTGTGAGCCGCCGCTGGACCCCCCACCCAAAAACCAACGCCGAACGGGCCCACACACAGCCCCGCGGGAGCGCGGATCTCCGTGTCCGCCCGCTGGACTGCCCGTCGGACGGGTCCTCTTCCGATCCAAACCCAGCGGAGCGGACACAGAGATCCCCGCGGCCGGGGGCCGAGAGAGTTCATTGACACGAAAGACACCGCGGGATCGGCCCCTGCTCGACATCCGCCAAAGCCATTCCCTGAAGGGGAAATCTTCCATAGCCTAGGGTTGACGCGCAGCGGCTACCCTAGGTGAGGGACATCCATTCACACACCGGAACCCTGAAGGGGTTCGCTTCACGCGGCGGTCGCGGGAACCGGCCCGATCGTCGGACTCCGCACCCGCACAATGGAGGTCG
>CAIOTJ010000418.1 GCA_903861195.1 uncultured Planctomycetaceae bacterium
CGCTTCCCACCGCGATGATCCACCCCTCGCGGGTCTCGCCCGCCACCGACACCAGCGTCACGTGCCGGGTGAAGGGGGAGGCCACGCGGTAGATGCGATAGACCAGGTTCGGTCGGTCGAACCGCCGCCAGCGCTCGTGTCCCACGCGGGCCGTCACTTCGGCTGGATCCCATTCTTCCATGGGATAGCTCCCCCACCAGGCCCCCACCACCGCGTCGCGCTCCAGCACCTCTTGCAGGCCGCGGCGTACCACCGGGTGCCCGACCAGCCCGCACGACAGCCCCGTCGACAACCCGGGGGTAAACCACTGCCTGTCCCCCTCGCGGGGCTGCAGGTAGACGAACTCTTCGGGGACCCAGACCGGGGTGCCCCGCAGGGCGTCCCGGCAGCAGACCCACCGGCATTCGGTGGTTTCGGTGAGCCGTTGGAAGGGGAATTCGGGCAGCGCGTGTTGCTCTTCGGAAAACAGCACCCATTCTTGTGTTGCCACCGCGGCTTCATCGAGCGGCCATCGTGCGCGGGAGGCGATGAGTGACCCGTCATGAACTTGCGGTGACGTGAGCCAGCGTTCGATCCCTTCTCCCCGGCAGGCGGCGTTGGCCTCGGCCTGTGTCCACCCGGCGCCGGAACAGTAAACCGGCTCGGCATTGGCCTGCCACCCGGCGATCTCGGCGGCGGCCATCGCCACGTCGGGATCTCCTGGCCGCAGCGGGACCTCGGTGAACGCCTTCAGCAGCCCCGTGAAGCGGTTGCTGGTCCAGTCAGCCATCGCCGCATCCTGGGCAGGTGGGATCGAGCCAGACCGGGTGCAGGGCCGTTTCGAGAGTGTTCGCTTCCACCACATGCAGAGCGAACTGGCTGGCCGCGGCCGGGGTTTGTCCCAGCCGCCGCAGCTTCCACCCGGCGATCTCGAGCACGATGCGGGCCAGGGGCTCGGCGGGGTCACCCGGTACAAACTGAGCTGGCTCGCCGGGGCGTTCCAGCACATCGTACAACTGGGGGGCCGGGGAGAGCCGGCGGAAATGCCGCAGCAGGCACTCCAAACAGGGGCGTCCCCGCTTCAGGAGGACCGGGCTGACGTACCCGCGCGAGAGGGGGCCCGTGGTGACCCAGAGCCAGGCGTCGGCCTCACCCGCCAACTGCCGGCGGTTGAATTCCAGTACCCGGGCCAGATCGAGGTCTTGCTGGACCAGCACGCGTATGACCGGAGTAGCCATCGGCCTCGTCGTTCCCGCGTCGGCAGGCTGACAGGACGAGCCCGAGGTTCCCAGCCACACCTCCCGGGCTTGCTGCGCGAGGGAGCCGGTCCCTTCGATGTCGATCCGCCAGGGGATTCCGGCGGTAGGCATCGCCCGGCCGTCGAAGAGCATTCGTTCGGACCGCAGGCGGTCGACAATGCGAATGGCCAAGTCCCGTTCGGCAGGGCCCAGGCCATTGAGCAATTCCGCCAGCGGGCGGTCCCCCTGGCAGTCGCGCAGGACGCGGGCGATCACCTCGGTGGCGTCACCGGTCTGGATGGTGAACCGGAAGTCTTCGCCGGCGATCAGGTGGACGACCCGCTCTGCGGCGATCACCGTGCTGCCGGGGAGCAGCCGGGGAAGGGAGGCCAGGGTGACGGGGGAAGCCGGTGGGTGGGAAGGAGGCATGCAGGGTGAGCTACAACAAGCTGAACCCGACCGATCCCGGCACCACCGTCCGGTCCCGTTGGAGCAGCACGATGACCAGGATCATGATGGCCAATCCAAGGGCCGATCCGATGAGCGCCCAGCACAACGACTTGTGCAGGGCCCAGAATTCGTTGCGGGTGGCGGGCTGTGGAGACCAGCGGGACAAACGCACCAGGCTGACCAGCCAAGCCCCCAGAAAGTACGCCGGCCCAAACAGCACGAAGGCGATGAGGGGCACGAACGGCAGTTCCCCAACTCCGATCCCCCGGGCCAACAGCACACACACGGGGAGCGACGCGACAAAAACACCCACCAGACTCGACCAGAAAAGCCACTGGGTTCGGGGCAGCCGGTCGAACAGCCAGTGGACGACGGGGATCCGCCGTTCGGGATCGAACCCGGGGTCGTCCGGGGCCCGGATCAATCCCCCGCCCAGCAACGCCCCCAACAGCGCACCGGCCGTATGCAGGCAGCAGCAACTGGTGCAGCACATGTAGACCACCACCGACCGCCGCGTCGGTCTGCCGCGCTCGGGAGGATGGTGAACGAAGAAGTCTTCCGGCATGTCGGCCCGCTGCAAATGAGACGGTTCCCTCTCGCAATCAACATACCTCTCCCATGATCCTGCGGGCAATCTGGCGATTGGTTGTATTCGGACTTCCGTCCCCCAAATCCCATTTTTCATCAATCTCGTTGCCCAATTCGCCCCCCCCGGCCATACGAATCTGCCGCGGTGTTCCGGGGGGTGGCCAATGAGCGGATCTGGGGACATGCCTCTCTCCGTCCAGGCACACGGGTGTCAGACAGTCGTCATTTCGGTCGGTTCCACTCCCCAGCCGCACCATGCGGATAGCTGGAAAACCCTGTTACCGTTCAGCGAGCCGCCGCCATGAACATCAGCAAGATCAGCCCCATCACCAGCAGGCCGGCCACGGTCCCCGCGAATGACCACAGCAGCATCCTGTGCAGCATCCAAAACTCTTCGGACGCCTGCTGGTCCTTGGTCACAAACGCCAGACGAATCAGACTGACCACCCAGGCGGCGACCGGAACCAGCGGTCCCAGCATCGCCAGGCCGAAGAGTGACACCACCAGTCCCTCGGTCAGTCCGGGCCCGCCCCCCGTCAGACCACTGAAGCCAAACAGCACGGCCAGCCCCGCGGTGACCACGAACACCACCCCCACCAGACTGGTCCAGAAAATCCACTGGGTCCGCGGCAGCCAGTCGAACAGCCAGTGGACCATGGGAATGCGACGTTCCCGATCAAATCCAGGATCGCTGGCGAGACGTTTGAATCCCCCGCCGTAGAGCGCCCCCGCGAGCGACCCCAGCGTGTGGAGGCAGCAGCAGCAACTGCAGCAGGCGTAGACCACCACCGCGCGCTGCCGGGAGGGGCCGTGTTCGGCAGGATGCTGCACCAGGAAGTCATCTGAGAGATCTGGCACCGTCACATCCCCGTCAGAAAAGAATCGATCTCCAGAGTGTCGCATGGGAGCCAACTCGGGGGCAAGTCCGCTCTCCGGGAGGGCAACACGATCCGCATCGGTTCTTGTTCCCAGAAGCATTCGTCAGGGAGGGAGGCTCCCTTACGGGATGATTCCGCCGCGGCCGTTGTTTGACAGACGCCCAGCCTGCAACCAATCCCGGCCCAGAAACCCAGAGCGAGACCAGAGCGACCTGGCACAGATTCCCCAAGAGCGCGAGGAACGTTTCGCGAGCCTCGCAGGAAGCCCGAAGCGAGCCTCCCCAGACTCTCAGGCATATCGCCCCCCCCGCTCACGACCTTCCCAATCAGCGGTCACCGCGAAGACTCGGTACTCAGGGAACCAACGGCACCCCCATCGATTCCAGCAGGGACATCGCCACCAGCCCCAGACAGAGTCCCCCGAGTCCTCCGGCCAGCATCAGCAGCAGCCCTTTCCGTTCAGCGGTCGACATCGGGTCGGAGGTCCGCCGCTGCAGCCGGATCATCCCCAGAATCACTCCGGGAATGAACATCGCCGGCAGGAAGGACAGGCTGATTGCATTGACCGCAATGAAGAAAAAGAGGACTGGCGGAAGCTGGACGCGTTGGCCAGGAAACATGACCTCGAGATCCCAGGTCACATATTTCGCGATCAGGGGAAAGTCATCGGGAGATGTGTGATACCCGAGCCAAAACAAAACCGCGAGACAGAGGGGGATCACGAACACCAGGCTCGACCAGAACAGCCATTGGTGGTTGGGCAAGCGCCGGAACAGTCCGTGAATCCAAGGAATGCGCTGCTGCCAGTCGGCATACACGGAAGAGTCTTCCGGAGACCGCCGCAGGCCCCCGGCCAGCAAGGCCCCCAGCACCGCCCCCGCGGTGTGCAGGTACATCAGGCAGCAGCAGCCCGAATAGACCACGACCTCGGGCCGCGATGTCGTTCCACGCTCCGCAGGATGCCGCGTCAGCAAATCGTCAGGCATCGTTCATGGTCCCGGTAAGACTTTCCAGCCGTGGGGTGTTCGGTCCGCCGGAAGGCGATTCCCGGACGGTTTTCGTGCACGGTGAAACGATCTGGGGGACCCAGCCAAGCGACCCCATTGAGTCTCTTGACCCGCCCCAGCTGCGCGCGGTGCGTTGTGACACCGCGGGTGGGCGCTCACAGCCGCCGCTTGACTGCGCGAGCTCATATCCCGCTCGCGACAGCAGGATGACCGCGATCAGTCCCAGCAGTGTGCCCAGAAAAGCCCACAGCAGCGCCCGAGAGTGGTTGGTCCACTCGGTCGTGGTCACCGCGCCCGCCGGGAGCAGTGACATCCACAGTGAGGCGACCAGCCACGCGACCAGTCCATAGGCCGGCCCTGTCAACACCAACCACAAAATCCTCACGACGAACGCCTCTCGCCAATCCCGCAGGCCCGAAGTTGTGTGCAGGATGACGACGGGTTGGACCAGTGCGGCCACGAGGAACACGCCGGCCAAACCGGTCCAGAAATACCATTGATTGTTGGGCAAGCCCACGAAAAACCGGCGGACCGGGGGGATGCGGTGCTCGGGGTCAAACGGAGGGGCATCCGGTGGACACCGCAGGCCTCCCCCCAGATACGCCCCCACCAGCGCCCCGATCGTGTCCAGCGAGCAGCACCCCACGCA
>CAIOTJ010000419.1 GCA_903861195.1 uncultured Planctomycetaceae bacterium
TCGGTTCGCAACTGGCGGTTGACGACGTGGGCCAGCTCGGAAGACAGCTCGAGCAGACTGTCGCTGGGGACAAATTCGAAGCCAGGTCCCGGGGTCGGAGCGGTGTTCGCTCCCGAGGGTAGGCCCTCCGGGGAGCATCCCTCATACACGGTCAGTGCCGCGACCAGCACGCCCCGCCATGCGGCGGCCCGGGTCCCCTCACTGGTCCGCAGGTCTGCTGGTCCTCTCGCTGCCATCCCCAGACTCCCGTTCCAACGGTCGAACCCATCGCCTCCAGCCCATCCCCTGTCCCGCCAGCACTCCCGTCACCACCACGGCTCCCAACAGGTAGGGGACACGATGCCCGGCCAGGTTTCCCAGGGCTCCCCCCACGGTGGTCCCCACGGCCATTCCCGCGGCGAGGGTCGCCTCGTGGATCGCCGCCGTGAGGGCCCGATTCTGCGCGGGGTTTCCGGAAGCACTGTAGAACAACCCCGAGAAATAATTGTAGCCGACCAGTTGGCCCAGCAGCGCCAGCCCCGCCAGCAGAGACAGGGGCGACTGCGCCTGGGAAATGACCACGAGGCCCAGTGCGCCGAAGATTTGCGAGACAACCGAGGGGAGCATCCGGAATTGCCAGCCGCTGGCGAAGTGCATCAGCAGATAGGTGGCGATGATCACCACCCGCCAGAGAGCCATGACCTCTCCCTGCCGTTCGGCGGCGATTCCAATGCTGACCGCGAGATCGCTGATCAGGTGCAGGACCAGGCTGCCGCCAAACATGCCCCCCAGGTTGGCCAGCCAGCTCAGTTTCTGGAACGCCGCCGCCCGCTGGTGGTCTCCGACAGCGGCCAGAGGTGTCTGGGGTACGTGAGGCAGGCGAAGCGACTGGCGGGAGGCCCACAGGGCCAATCCCAGGTTGGCGATGGCCAGCAGCAGCGCCACCCCCAGGGCTACCGGGGGGCCTTGGGTGAACAAGGCACCGCCCGTCAATTGGCCCGCCATGATGCCCAGGTTCCAGGCGATGCAGAACAGAATCAGCCGCCCGCTCACTCCCGAGCGTTCGGCCGCCCCGCTGGGCTCTCCCTGGTTCAGCCAGCCGATCAACGGGGGATAGAGTCCCCCCAGGCCGAGACCGAGGGAGACATAGGCGGCCAGAAACCCCGCCGACTGCGGGGGCAGCTCGCGGCACCCGAGAATCGACAGCAGCAACGTCCCGATGCCGGCCACGAACGGGGTGGCGGCTCCCCAGCGCAGGGCCGCCAGTCCGGAGGCGATGCTGGCGACCGCGGCGGCGAACGAGAAACCGGCCCCCAACAGCCCCAGGGTGAGGGGGGACGCTCCCTCTTCGGCCAGGCGGCGTGTGACCGTGAAGGTGACGATGAACGTACTGCAGTCGGTCAGAACGCAGATCAGGTACAGCAGAGTGCGGAACCGCTGGCGGAGAGCGTGCGGTTTCGGGTGGTGTCGCGAAAAGCCCAAGGGTGGCGTCGGCCTGAAGTCGGGGAGATTGAGGACCGGGTCATTCTGACCGGCACGGCGTCTTGTGAACAGCTGAGACCCGGTGGATTGAATCCCGCGTGCCAAACCGATACCCTCACAACTGGTTTTCGACCAGAAAACAGGCACCCGTAGCTCAACTGGATAGAGCAATGGACTTCGGATCCATAGGTTGGGGGTTCGACTCCCTCCGGGTGTATTGAGGACCGGGGGAAGCTGTATCGGTCGGTGGGAGTCGCCGCGACAGCGGCTCGGGCGAAAAGCAGGGCCCCCCAAAAAGGTTCGGGATGGCGGAATTGGAATTGTCAGGAATCTGGCTGCTGACAAAAGCGATTCCAGTGCCTGGTGTTCCCCCGGCGGGTGTCACCCCGCGGGGGTGGATTGGTGCTGTTTGATGGTGGGAGTCTGTTGGGGCGGGATGGTTGTCCGCAACATACCGACTCCGGTTTGGCGACGCTGGACCGCAAGATGCGTTGTCGGCCTGCCTTCTGTTGTCGGCCTGCCTTACTGAGTCGGCTTCGGCGGACTGTCCTAACCCCGCCAGGCGGGTCGTGCCAGCGCCGCCAGGCGGACTGGCGGGTGGGTGGACCCGCAGAGGCGATCGGTTGGGAAGCGGTTGCTTCGAGTGTTCCGGCAGGATCGTGCTCGAACGCGATTGACTTCGGAGAGTAGACTGCTGAATCCCCCACCGGGGAGAGTCCTTCCCAGTGGATCGGGCGTCTTTCTGGACCGGCCAGCCTTCCCCCAGTGGGCCAGGCAGTCGTCACGGTCTCGGGAAGTGGCCCGATCCACTGGCCGGCAACCTCAGAAGAGTTCGACAAGGGGAGTTTCGCAGCGGGGTGGCGATCTGGATCGGGAAGATTTCCCCTGCCGTGGAACGAGGTGATTTCCTGTTTTTGAGCGGAGACTGACAGATGGTTCGGACTGCGATTGTGTGCCTGCTGGCGATGCTGGCCGTGGTAATGGCGGGAGGGGCGAAAGCCCAGCAGCCTCCCACCAGGACCCCTCCAGTGGCCCCGGCCGAGGCGGCCAAAAAGGCGTTGGAGGCGACTCAGAAGGGGGCCCAGCCGGCCGTGCCGAATGCCCAGGGGGCCACCAAGGCGGCGCAGGACGCGGCTGCGCGGGCCGCGGCCGCCCAGAAGGCGGCGGCCGCCCAGGCGGGACAGAAGACCGCCCCGGCCACCAAGGCGACACCCGCCACCAAAGATTCCGCCACCAAGGCCGCGGTCGACACGGTGACCAAGGATGCCAGCGGGACGGATCATGCCGCCGATGATGAGGCGCTGCTGAACATGGCCGTCGAATTCGACAAGGCCTACAACGCCCGCGATGCCAAGTCGCTCGCGGAGATGTTTTCTCCCGATGCCCAGATGATCGACGCCGACGGCACCACCGTCCAGGGACGCGAAGACATCCTCAAGGCGTTCGAAGACATCTTCACCAACGAACCTGAGGGTTTGATTGAGACCGAGGTCACCGACCTGCGGTATCTGGGTCCCGCGGTGGCGATCGAGACCGGGCGCACGGTGCTCATTCCCGCCCCCGATCAGCCCGCGGTTGTCAACGAATACACCGCCGTGCATATGAAGTCGAAGGAGGGGAAATGGCTGATGACCATGGCCCGCGACACCCCGACCGAGGTGAATGACCAGACCGAAAACCTGATTCCCCTGTCGTTCCTGATCGGCGACTGGGTCGACGAAAGTGCCGATGCGGTGGTCAAGACCACCTACGACTGGTCGGATGGAGACAAGTTCATCGTGGGCAAGTTCTCGGTGCAGTTGCAGGGAGAAGAAGCCTTCTCGGGGACCCAGCGGATTGGCTGGGATCCACTCGCTCGCAAGGTTCGTTCCTGGGTGTTTGATTCGAATGGCGGATTCCAGGAAGGACTGTGGACCAACGTCGAAGACCAGTGGCTGGTGAACTATCGCGGAGTCAGCGGTGAAGGCGAAGTGACCTCCGGCACCAGTGTGATGACGATGCTCGACATCAATCGGTGGAGCTGGCAGTCCCGGGACCGGATTGTCGGGAATGAAGTGCTCGAAGACACCCCCGAGGTGCTGGTGGTCCGCAAGGCCCCGCCGCCAGTCGACGCCCTGTCCGAAGAAGAGGCGGCCATCGAAAAGGCGGCGCTCGAAGCCGTCCCTGCCGCCGTTGAACAAACGGTCAACGCCCCGGCCGATGGAACCAAGTAAGTCCGTGGGGTTCGCTTTTAGACAATTCATCCGGGCTGCGGGGGGGGTGCCCGGTTGCACTTCGTCCTCTGGTCAATTCACTCGACAGCTCGGCATACTTCTGATCTGGCCCTGGCGCCCTTTTCGCAGTCACCTGGAGGCAACTTGAACATCCTGAATCACAGACGCTGGCTGGCGCTTTCGCTGGCCTTGTTGATGACCAACTCAACCTGCTTCGCCGGTCGTGGAGGCGGGGGCGGTTTCCGGGGAGGGGGAGGCGGCGGCGGCGGCTTCCGGGGAGCGGGAGGCGGAGGCGGCGGGATGGCCCGGCCCTCGATGCCCTCGCGGCCTGCCATGCCGGCCGGAAGGCCCTCGATGCCCGCCGGTCGTCCGTCGATGCCCGCGGCTCGCCCTGCCGGAGGCGGAATGGGCAACATGGGACGTCCCGCGGGAGGCATGCAGCAGCGCCCCAATATGCAGCGCCCCAATATGGGTGGGGGCAGTGTGCCCTCGATCAATCGTCCGGGGGCGGGGGGCATGGGAGGCATGAACCGTCCCGCCCCGGGTGGCCTGCCCGGTGGAGCCACCACCCGACCGGCCCCAGGGGGGATCGCAGGCGGGAATCGTCCCGGCTTGGGCGGCGCTGGAAACCGTCCCGGTGGAGGGGCAACCACTCTGCCCGGGAACATTGCCGGGGGGAACCGCCCCGGATTGGGTGGAGGAGGTCAACAGCCCGGCGGAGGCAACCGTCCTGGGCTGGGAGGTGCTGGAAATCGCCCCGGTGGTGGGGCAACCACTCTGCCCGGGAACATCGCCGGGGGGAACCGCCCGGGATTGGGTGGCGGAGGTCAACAACCCGGCGGAGGCAATCGGCCCGGTCTGGGTGGCGGCGGTCAACAACCCGGCGGCGGCAACCGCCCTGGTTTGGGTGGCGGCGGCAATCGTCCGGGCGGTGGTGCCACGACTCTGCCCGGCAACATTGCCGGTGGAAATCGCCCTGGCATCGGTGGAGGAAATCGCCCCGATTTTGGCGGCAACCAGGGTGGCAACCGTCCCGGCTTCGGCGGCGGTAACCGTCCGGGTGGCATCAACAGCGGCATCAGCAGCCTGCCCGGGAACGTGGGCTCCAACCGCCCTGGCGGCGGCAATTGGAATGGCCGCCCCGGACTGGGTGGTGGTGGCTATAACCCCGGCAACCGTCCCGGCAATGGCAACGGCAATTGGGGGAACGGCAACGGTGGCAACTGGGGCAATGGCAATCACTGGGGTAACAGTGGCCACTGGAACAGCAACCACTGGAACAACAACATCAACAATTGGGGTGGTGGCGGTTGGGGTGGTGGTGGTTGGGGATGGGGCGGCTACTACGGTGGTGGCTGGGGTTGGAACAACCACCCCTGGGGTGCCTGGGCCGCCACGACGGCCGCGGTGGGGCTGACCAGCTGGGCGCTCGGTTCGTCGTTCTACAACTACGGCTACGCGTCGTATGCGAACCCGTACTATGTTCCCACCCAGTACGTGGTGGTGGACAGCCCGGCGGTCAATTACAGCCAGCCGATCCCGACGCAGATGTCGTACGCGCAGCCGTCGAATACGACCATCATCGTCAACAACGATCCCAACCAGAGCACCGCCGCCACCACGCCGGCGACCACCACGCCGGGAACTCCCCCGGGGACTGGTGACGCGGCGAGTGCGGCGACCGGACCGAACGCCGAGGCGACCGCGGCCTACAACGCCGCCGCCGACGCCTTCAAGGCGGGAGACTACAGCGGGGCGCTCAAGGGAGTCGAAACGGCTCTCTCGAAACTGCCGGGCGATACGACCCTGCATGAGTTCCGCGCGCTGTGTCTGTTCGCTCTGGGCAAGTACCCCGAAGCGGCCGGCACCCTCTACGCGGTGCTGTCGGTCGAACCAGGTTGGGACTGGACCAGCCTCTCGTCCTACTATCCCTCGGTCAGCGTCTACACCGAGCACCTGCGAAAGCTGGAAGCCTACGTGAAGGCCAATCCGAAGGCGACCGATGGACACTTCGTCCTCGGGTATCACTACCTCTGTGCCGGGCACTCCGACGCGGCTCTCAAGCAGTTGAAGATCGTGACCGAGCAGCAGCCGCAGGATCAGGTTGCGGCGGCTTTGGTACGGATGCTGGCCCCGCCCGCGGCGGCGGCCGATCCCGCGGCTCCGGGCACGGCCCCCACGCCGAATGGAACCACCACCCCCGCCCCGGCCGCCAACCCCCCCGCCTCGCTGGTGGGGAACTGGAAGGCTCCCGGCCAAGGTGGCGGTGAGATCGCCCTCGACATGAAGGACGATGGAACCTTCGAGTGGAAGTTCTCCAAGGATGGGAAGGACAATGGCTTCGGCGGCAAGTACGAAATCAACCAGGACATGCTGGTGATGGAGAACAGCCAGGGCCAGACAATGATCGCCCGGGTCACTGACCAAGGTGGATCCAAGTTCAAGTTCGAGGTCGCCGGTGGTCCTCCCAACGACCCCGGACTGGTCTTCGCCAAGTAGTCGATCCCTCGGGCCATCATCCCCTCTTGGGGCCTGGCCAGAGAATCCCAAGTAAAACCCGCCCCAGAGCACGCTCTGGGGCGGGTTTGTTTTTTGGTCTGTCTCACCGGGATCTGCGGGGTGCATGCGCGGCGGGTCCAACAGGACCCAAGCGCCCGCCGGGACCGACGCAGACCAACATCACGACGCCCGTAGCGTGGAACTTGTTCCACGCGGGAAACCTGCGCATCACTTGTAGGCCGCGGCCGCTCTTTTGGAGGAAAAGGAGGGGCCTCCCCTTGTTTCAACGCCTTCGAAAAGGATCTCAAGCCCTGTCCGGACAATGTCTTGCGCCATAATGCATAACACGACGCCGCAACCAACCCATCCAGCCGATGAATTCAAAAACTGTGAACATCAACAACGGGCGAGCGAGTGAGACCGGTCACCGCGTCTGTCCGGAATGCCTGGTTTCGACAGGTCGGCCATGACTGTCACAGGTGCAGTCGCAAAGCGTGGGGAGTCTCGCTGTTAGGGAAAGTTCATGGGCTTCGCAAACAAAGGGTGGCCCCAGAAGTCCCACAGAAGTCCGCCAAGGGTGGCCTCAGAAGTCCGAGAAAATTCCTGGGAGTTTGAGTTGCTGGCGTTCGCTGCGAAGACTCAGGTGTGGGTGATCAACTGCTTCAGGAAGCTGGGTTAAGCCGAAGGGAGATCGCGTGAGGAACTGAAGCAGAGCGATTTGTGCTGGTCCACGATTGCGCGTCGACCCCGCTGACCGTGGATCGGGCCGCTGGGAGAGGGATGGGGTGGAGAACCGGACCCTCTCCCCCGGCAGCCGTGTTTGCAGCGAGGTGCGGAGGAGCCTGTCAGATGCGGCCGGACTCGAGGTCTTTCCTGAGGCTGGCTGGCTTGAGTCTCCGGTTGCGCAACAGGTATTTCACGTCGGGCCAGTTGTCGACCGTCAGTTGCCGGATGTAATAGTTGATGTGCTCCAGGATGGCGAAGCCATTGGCCAGCAGGGCCCACGGCAAAAGATTCGCGGGCCGGATGCTCCAATCCGCAAGGACCAACTGGACCAGCAACACGAAGGGCATCAGGCCGATCAGCCAGAGGTTGCTGCGCTCCATCGCCCGGAACAACGCAAGTTCGCGGGGCTGATCCACAGGGCGATTGTTCAGCCGCCGCAGCTTCAGACCCCAATAATGCTGACCCTGGTACAGGATCCAGGTCACGATCACCAGGCCATAGATCAGGAACAGCGTGTCTGTCCAGCGGGTCGTGAACAGCACATACAGAATGACGCCCGTGGCCACCCCGGTGTTGAAGAGTTCCGTGGGGTAGTACCAGCCCAGCCGTCGAATCAAGTGAGCCCTGCTCATGCCGGCGGCTTCCTTAAAGGCCGGGTACAGCAGACCGCCGGTTGGTCCGGGACACTGCGGCCGTCGCCCACCCCATGGCGATCCGTATTTTCCTCGCGGCCGCCCCTTGCCGCGGTCGCCAACTCAACACTTCCCATCCGTCTGGCCTCTCGTCGATGGAACCAGACTCTCCCCCGAACCCTGCACGGCCGCTGCGCTCAGACCTCCCGTCAAAATGCCCTGCGCAACCCCCACTGTCGCCCCCACAATCGACCACCGCTCCGTCAAGACGGTCAGTGACAAGGTGGTCGCCACCACGCAGCCCATCAGGCACAGAGATCCCCAGCCATCCCAAAGCTTCATTTTTGGAACTCCCCCGTTCTCTCCTCCCAGACACCCTGCCTGCACAGTCGAGGATGAAGTCCAAAGCGAACGGTGCGTGGTCTCGACCCCTGCATCCTCAAGTCTCTCAGTCCGATCCAGCAACGGTGCCATGTTGGATGCTATCACCGATTGAAGGCAGTTTCCATCACGGCAACTCCCTGCGGTTCTCGGACCCGACCCCGTCTGTGCGTCTGGAGAGTGCATGGAAAGTTTGCTGCAAATGAGTGTGCAAATGAGGGGCCACCCCTTGTTTGAACGCCTTCGAAACCCGTCTCAAGCCCCGTCCGGACGCATTGTCTTGCGCCATGTTGCAAATCACGGCGCTGCCACCGGCCCATCCAGCGTACGAAATCACAACCTGTGGACATCGCCGGGCGGGCGAGTGGGCCCGGTCACAGCGTCTGTCCGGAATGCCTGGTTTCGACAGCTCGGCTAAGGCCGACTCAAGATATGTTGTCATTTTTGTCCATTGAATCTGTTGCGGAAACCCAATGGCCCTCGTCAACAGAACTTGGCCCCTCCTTTCATCTCCGGTCTGGCTCAAGCAGTTGTTGCGATCCACATCTCACTTTCTCCGCTCCACCTCAAACACGTAGGTGTCGCCCACCGGTTGTCCATCTGCGGTGAACGGATACGAAAATCTCAGCTTCCTCATGAAATCCACCAATTGCCAGCAGTCGCCGTAAGCCGATTCGTCGTCCTCGTAGGCTTTTCCTGGTGTCTCGTCTTCCAGGTCCCACGGGACGAGATACTGCCTGATCGCGGTCTCTGGGACTTGAGGACACCACCGGGCAATCGCCGCCGGGTTGCCCGCCCACTGGGTTCGTTCCTCATCGGAAAGACTGTCGTCCCAATAGTCGGGAATTGGATTGAATTGATCCACCACCTCGCCCGCCACGAAGAGCAGGTACATCCAGAGATCCTCATCATGGATATGGAACGAGAAGACAGGCACATCGAGTGACCGGGACAAGTGGGCGGCGGCCTCGTCCCACTTGAAGAAGTTGCCTGGGTAGACGACCGTGACGTGACCGTCTGCTTCGCCGATGATCAGAACTTCCCACGACGCAGATCTGTTCGTCGTCTGCTCGAAACGGCCCCCATGAGCGGCCGCGTATTCCCTCAAGGCGGCTGCAACATCGGCCTGGTTGGCTCCCACAACTCCCGACATCGACAGAAACAGACCCATCGTGATTTTCCTTCTGGAGAGTGGTCAGCACCCAAAGTTTTACCAAGGTCACGATCAAGACGGCAGAGTGGCCGCATTACGCCCGATCTTCGGCACCCTCTTCGCCGTCGTCACCTGCTTCTGAACTCGGCTGCACCTTGAGCCGTTCCCTCAGCCATTCGACAAGCCCTTCCGCCGATGCTTCGTCCTTCCATTCGATGAGCTTGTCCCGACGCTGCGAGCCGTCGTCTGCGGTGAAGACAATGGTCGGGACAAAGTCACGCTGGATTTCGTCATCCGAATTCCGCGTCTCGATTCGCTCGACATCCAGGGCGATGATCTTCTCCCAAGGGACCACCACTTCCTCCCGCCGTCCGCAAGTTCGGGGCAGAGTGACAGTCCCCCGGAACTCGTCGATCAGCAGGTCGGAATCGCCTCTGGCCAGCTTGCGATGGCAATTGAGAGCGGCAATTCCGCCACCGCCCAGAATGACTCCCCAGGCCACGCACATCACCGGGATCGGAGCATTGACCCCAAACCCGAAGCCGACGAGGAACGTGAGAGCGAAGGCCAGCCCGCCCGCTACGGCAGCCCCCATGTAGAGCGGTCTCAAAGCTGAGAGCCGCAGTCGGAGGAAGCGCCCATCGTCGATCATCTGGGTCCCTCCAGCCACAGGGCGAAGCTGTCGAGACCGAGCGCCAGCGAGAACCGCCAGCCACATGGCCAGCATGATCAGGTTGAAGGGCAACATGAACATCATCGAGTAGAGGTCGGTCCCTTCCAGCCCAACCCGCAGCACGGCCTCGGCTGGATTGCTGGGGGAGTGGTGAACTGCGACCTGCGTGCCGACCGGAAACAACGCCACGATCCGCTCAGCCGAACGGTCGTTGGTTCCCATTTGACCGTATCGATAGCGGTTTCCGTCGTACCGCGTGTCGTCCACGACGTAGGTGTACTTGATCAGTGGGCGGTACGTGGTTCCATCGCTGTCCGTGCTGGACTCGACCTCACTGGAGGTGATCGTCCCAGTGACAATCGGGTAGCTGAGGGCTTGGATTTGTCGGAGGCTCGCCCACGCGATGAAAGAGTCGAAACTCAAGGTGATGGCAGACCAGAAGAGGGCGCAGACCAGAAGGCAGCCTCCACCCATAGCGCCCCCCAGGCTCTTGCTTGTTGTCGCCATTGGTGTGAGTCTTCTTTGCGGGCTGTGCTCGCTGCTCGGGAATGGGAATCTCCCGCGGGCGAGGTTGATGAAAGTCATGGGGCGACATTCCGTGAAGAAGTCGCGGCAGCGTGCCACGCAGACTGGACGGATCGCTGCCCATCCCGCAGCCGAGGCAGCCGGGCGCTCTGCAGATGGCCCGGGTTTCGGTCCTGGCCCGGGGGACGGTGCTCCGGGGGACGGTGCTCCGGGGGCACCTCTGCAGAGCCGTATCCTGCGCACCCAACCCCGTTTCGATTTTCACATGACAGGTGCTATCCGGCAATCTCGGCATGTGGGCGGGCCTGTGGGCGGGCGGCCTGGTATTCCTGACGGACCGCTCCCCGCGGGTGATCGCGTTCCTGAAAACTCACGGGGATCACCCGCGGCATGCCGACGCACGTATGAGCCGCTCATCTCCAGACACCGGGTAACCGGGGCCATCCATTGTTGAAGGTAACCGGGGCCATCCATTGTTGAAACCCGGCCGGGCACCGACCGGCCGCACATCAGTCATTTCGCCATAACCCTCATCCAGAATACGACTTGCAATGAAACCCGCAGGCTCTTCCCA
>CAIOTJ010000420.1 GCA_903861195.1 uncultured Planctomycetaceae bacterium
GACACGCTCCACGGAGATTCCTATTGGCAGGGAGGAACGGGAAATGACTATCTCGACGGGGGAGAGGGAGACGACTCGCTGTGGGCCTCGTTCGGCAGCAATGCTGTTGTTGGCGGAACTGGCACCGACTGGTTTGAGGTGGGTATCACCCACTCGCTGGCCATCCTCACAACGCTGACACTGCAACTGGATTCCGATGTCCTCCAATTCAGCGGGGTGGAGGCTGGACGAATTCAAGGGGGAGACGCTGCCAACTGGATCGACACCACCGCTTTCCCCGGGGCCATGCTGATCTACGGCGGAGGTGGTGACGATACCATCCTGTCGGGCGATGGCGACGACACGCTGTTCGGGCAGGCGGGTCACGACTGGCTTGAATCAGGTGCCGGCGATGACCAATTGCGGGGCGACGGTGACTGGCAAGACCAGGGAAATGGCGACGACAGTCTGCTGGGGGGGACTGGCAACGACACGCTCCACGGAGATTCCCTATGGCAGGGAGGGACGGGAGACGATCTCCTGGATGGCGGAGACGACAACGATGATCTTTACGGATCTGGTGGCGACGACCTGCTGACCGGGGGAACCGGCAGCAATAACCTCGACGCCGGTGACGGGAACGATCAGCTCTCGACAGCCGGCACCGGTTCCTACAGCGGCGGCAACGGTACGGATCCTGCGGTTCTCTATGCCACCTCCGGCAACGATATCATCACCATCAGTGCCACCCACATCACCCTCAATGGTGTGGCCATTCCCTATTCTGGCATCGAGTCACTCCAGATCTTCTCAATGGGAGGGATCGACTCCGTCTCCACCAGCGGCACCGTCACCCTGCCGTTCACTCTGGTCGATCTCGGCCTGGAAGCCGGTCCCGATCAGACTCCGGAGGGGAGCCAGATCGCGCTCCCCGACGCCGTTTACTCATCTCCCCTGAATGCCAGCCAGCTGACTCTCACCATCAATTGGGGGGACGGCAACAGTGAACCGGGTGTCCTGGTCCCGGGAACCGGTAATACAGGGACTGTTTCCAACACCCACAACTACACCGTCGGCGGAACCCACACCGTCACCCTTACACTCCACGACGGGACCCATACAATCACCGACAGCTTTCAGGTCACCATCACCAGCCTGAACCATCCCCCCTCCGACATCACCCTCTCCCACAGCAGTGTGCCCGAGGACGAGCCGGTCGGTACCACGATCGGCAACTTCACCACGACCGATCCCGATGAGGGAGACTTCTTTAGCTACACCCTCGTCTCAGGAACCGGCGACATCGACAACGCCCGTTTCTCAATCTCGGGAAGCACCCTGAGCACGGCCGAGACCTTCGATCACGAATACCAGAACAGTTACTCCATTCGCGTCCGGACGACCGATCTGCTGGGGGCTTCCTTCGAAAAGATCTTTACGATCTCCATCACCAACATCGATGAGGGACCGCTGCGGATCTCTGCCGTCACTCCGCTGGGTCCGACCAACCAGGCTGTCTCGGAACTGCAGGTCACCTTCAGTCAGCGGGTCGATCTGAATACGCTGAGTGTGTCGGATGTCGCGGTCCACGGCCCCCAGGGAGCGGTCGTCATCCGGGACATCACCCCCGTCGCCGGGGGACACAACCGCAGCTTTGAAATCGCGTTCGATTCGCAAACCGCCGCCGGTGATTACACCGTCGTCATCGGCCCGGCGATCACCGACCTCGCTGGTCACCCGCTCGAGGCCGCCGGGCGGTATGCCTTCACCATCGACAGAGTCGGGCCCCAGGCGCTGAGTGCCGAACCCACCGGCATTCTCAAGTCGGCCGCCGACCACGTGGATGTGTTGTTCAATGAAGAACTGGGAAACCTCCCCGCCAGTCAAGTCACCCTGACCGGCCCCGGAGGATCGATCCCCGTCGGCACACCCATCAGGATCGCCCCCCACACCTGGCGCATCCCGTTCGCCACCCAGACGGCCAGCGGCGATTACACCCTCACGGTTGGTCCGGGAGTGACCGATCTGGCTGGCAATCTCCTCGATCAGGATGCCGACGGTATCCCCGGGGAAACCACCGACGACCAGTTCTCCACCACGTTGACGCTGGCACTGCCCGATCTGGCCCCGGCCAGCCTCACCCTCCCCGCCACGGCCAATCCGGGGCAATTGGTGACCGTCTCGTGGACCACCAGCAACCTGGGAGCCACCGCAGGAGCCATTCCGGTTCAGGAAACACTTTGGCTGTCGGACGATGCCATCATCGGCAATGACCGCTACCTGGGAGACTTTACGTTCACGGATCTGGGAACCCGGACAGTCCAGATCATGCTCCCCACGTTTGGACAAGGCTCGGGTGGGGAAGTGTATCTCGTCGTGGCGACCGATTCGGACGCCGCGGTCGATGAACTCAATGAGACCAACAACACCGCCATCGCCGGCTCGGCCATCGAACTTCCCCGGCAGTTGTCGCTCACACTCCCCGCGGAAGGGATCACCGAGGGAGACCAGCCGCAGCGGGCGGTTGTCAGCCGCACGGGCAGCACAACCCAGCCGCTGGTGGTCACGCTGGCCAGCAGCGACACCGGCGAACTGACCCTGCCGGCCTCGGTAACGATTCCCGCCGGTGAGTCGGGGGTGGCGTTTTTGGTGACGCCTGTATCGGACCAGACAGCCGACGGCCTTCAGGTGGTTTCGCTGACCGCCACGGCAGGGGGATTTGTGGAAGCGACCGGTCCGGTGACCGTACTGGATGAAGACCGTGCGGAGCTGACGATCAACATTTCCGTCGCCGAGTTCAGCGAGGGGGAGTCCGTCACAGTCACCGTCACCCGTGATGTGGTGACGAACCAGGAGCTGGTGGTGACCCTCACCAGCTCGAGTACCACCCAGGTCAGCCTCCCTCCTCTCGCCCGCATTCCCGCCGGAGAAGCAAGTACCACCTTCACCCTTGCCGGCTTGGACGACACGGTCGCCGAACGTGTGCTTGCGCTCACCCTGACCGCCACCGCTCCCGACCACATCAGTGCGACCGATGCGGTGTCTTTGGTCGACAATGACACGCCCGTCCTGACTTTCTCGCTGAACCGCACCACGGCCCCAGAGAACACGGCCAATCCGGCGTTCCTGGGGACCATCCGCCGGGCCACGGCGACCCCCGACGCGCTGACCATCGAATTGCAGGCCTCGGTAGCTTCCCGGCTGAAGATTCCCGAAACCGTGGTCATTCCGGCCGGGGCGACCCAGGTCGACTTCGCGATGAACATCGTCGACAACTCGACGGTCGACGGCGATACGGATGTGGTCGTTGATGCCTATGGAATCTACCCGCGTGATGGGGCACGGATCCTGGCCAGTCAATCGTCGCGGACGGTGACGGTCAGCGATGACGATGGTCCCACCCTGACCGTCTCCCTCGACCGGCAGTTTGTCGGCGAGGGAATCTCCGGAGCCGCCCAGGGAACCGTCCGCCGCAACACCGCCACCCACACGGCATTGACGGTGTCCCTCGCCAGTAACCTCGAGTCCGAGGCCACCGTTCCGCTGCAGGTGACCATTCCCATCGGAGCCGAAACCGCCACATTCTCGATCGATACCGTGGCTGACGGACTGACCGATGGCACTCGGCAGGTGACCCTCACTGCCAGTGCCGCAGCATTCTCAACAGGCAGCGCCCTGCTGTCTGTGAGCGATCAGAACGTTCCCGATCTGGTGATCAGCGAACTTTCGACCGTCGCGACTTCGGTCACCGAGGCCGTGGTGGATGTCGAATTCCGGGTCCGCAATGACGGCCTTTCCGTCGCAGCGGGAACGCTCACCCAGACGGTCTATCTCTCCTCCGATCCGGTCCCGGGGGATGATCTGCTGGTGGGCTCTTACCCCTTCACCGGCACCTTGCAACCAACGGCACCCCTGAACTCCTTCAGCCGGACAGTCCCTGTACGATTACCCCGGGAGGCTGGGAACTACTGGGTCATCGTCGTGACCGATTCCCTCGACACCGTTCTCGAGGGGGTCGAGAGCAACAACACCCGCGTCTCGGCTCAGCCCATCGAGGTGCTGCCCGCCTACCACGCGACCGTGGAAACAGCGACCGTCCAGGCATTCATCAACACGCCGGTGGTGCTCTCGGGAACCGCGCGCAACACGCTGACCGACGCACCCGAACCGTATGTGATCGTCGGAATCGACCTGACATTGCGTGGGGTCCGGCGAACCATTGCCGCCATCACCGACGCCAACGGCGATTTCCGCGCGACGTTCCAGCCCTTGTTCAATGAGGCC
>CAIOTJ010000421.1 GCA_903861195.1 uncultured Planctomycetaceae bacterium
CAACCCCAGGCTATGGAAGATTTCCCCTTCAGGGAATGGCTTGGGCGAATGTCGGCCTTGGCTCGTCCCTAGATGTCTTTGGATTGGAGGCTGAGGTGTGTTTTCGATTCAGGTTTCTTGGCTGCCCAGTGGAACGCGGATCTTCAGACGGATGTCCAGCGGAGCGGACACAGAGGTCC
This sequence comes from uncultured Planctomycetaceae bacterium, assembly GCA_903861195.1. Taxonomy (GTDB): domain Bacteria; phylum Planctomycetota; class Planctomycetia; order Planctomycetales; family Planctomycetaceae; genus UBA10511. The sequence continues at coordinate 180 of CAIOTJ010000421.1, forward strand.
GCCCCCCCGCCGCCCTGTATTCGGGCCCTGTCGGCGTGGGTTTTCGGATGTGCCTCCAGCGGACGGCTCACGCGAGGGTTCTCCCTCCCGGAGTGGGCACGCCGGGAAGGCCGATGATGTGCGGAGGAAAGGGTTCCCGCCCGTGGCGGCAGGCCGCTTGTGCTCGTGGTTCACTCCCCTCAGCAATCCACCTCAACACCCTGGCCCTGTGGCTCCAGGCCACCAACCGAATGGCCGAGGCCGAGCCGCTGATGCGACGTGTGGTCGTGATCTTGTTGAGGTTTACTGCGGCAACACAACATCCACATCCCCATCTTCGGACAGCGATTTCAAATGACCGGGCGCTCGCTGACACACTGGGGCGATCACAAGATCAAATCCTGCCCGAGTTGCTGGCGATGACCAAGGAGGCGGGTTTGCCATGGGAAACCAGGCAGCAGTTGCTGGCCGACTCAACCGCCTGAGACCGCGTGCAGATCTCCGACGACCAACCGGCGTTCCTCTTCCAAAACGAGACGAGATGACCTGCAACAGTCCCGAGGTTTTCCAAGTCGGATGTCAGTTGTCGCGCTCACCTTTCTGTGGGTTCAAGGTTGAGGGGCGAGCGCCAAGCAACGCGATCTCGGTCGAGCGGACTTGGCTGACGCTCAAGTCCGCCGATCCTCGTCATGGCTCGACCAGGCATTTTCAATGTCGTGCGCCCATCGTCACTTCATCGCTGGGGCCAAACTCGGGGATTTCGAGGTCCCGCGTGATGACCCAGATCTCGGAACTCTGGGGGAGTTTCTTCACAAGTCGTTGCACACTCGCCTCCGCCTGCTCTTCGGTGGCAACCCGGAGTTCCACATGGTCGCGTCCCATCAGCGACGTGCCACCTTCCGTCAACATGGCTTGGCGACACTCCTCCAGAGTGACGGGGTCGCTCTTTCGCAATGCGGGTGAAACACGATAGGGAAGCATGCCGGCCACCGCGGCTTCCGGAACCGTCAGGCCGCTGGCTAACGCGATTCTCGTCCGAAAATCCGTTTCACCGGCCTTCTCATAAGCCGCCAGAATCGTCGACGTTCGATCCTCCAGCGGAATGTTCATCCACGCATCCCACACGACCAGAACGCGAATCCTGCCGGTGTCGAATTGCTGTTCGTCGATGAAAGGCTGCCCAGACTGCCGGTTGCTCTTGAGTTCCTCGACCAATGAATCGACGAGTTTGGTCGAGGCTGATCGACGCGACTCTTCCAACCCGATTTTCACGCGAGCCATGTTTCTTCCTTCAAAGTTGCTGTTGATTGACCAGAAACCACTCGACCGCCCCACGCACTTGTCGCAATTCGTGCGGAGAGGCGAAGTTCGGATGGTACCTCAGAGTTTCATTCCAGAGTTGGCCAATCCGTTGGCCATTCCGCTGGACATCAGCTCTGCGAAATCGACTGCCTTTTGATCGACCTGCAGGTTTTCGAACAGGAATGCCATGGGAGAAGCCGGCATGGTTCGATTGCGGTTCAAAGAAGAACAGGAGAGCAGGGGAACAGGAGACCGCAGGAGAGGCAACATTCAGGCAGTGTTGGATCTG
>CAIOTJ010000422.1 GCA_903861195.1 uncultured Planctomycetaceae bacterium
ATTGGCTCGGGAACGATGCTCGACACGGCGCGGTTCCGGGCGTTGCTGGGACGGCACTTCGATGTCGACCCACACCACGTGCACGCCTACGTGCTGGGTGAGCATGGAGACTCGGAAGTGCTGGCCTGGTCGCAATGTTCGATCGCCGGCCTCCCCCTGATCGAGTTCGCCCCCGTGCATGGTACCCCCCTCACCCCCGCGGACCAGGCTCGCATCGACGAACAGGTCCGCCGGGCCGCCTACCACATCATTGCCGGCAAGGGGGCGACGTACTATGGCATCGGCAGCGCGGTCGCCCGCCTGGTCGATGTGATTCTGCATGACCAGCGGGCCATCGTCACCGTCTGTTGCCGGGATGACCACCCGGGCCCGTTCCACGGGGTGACCTATTCGGTCCCTCGGCTGTTGGGACGGAATGGGGTTTTGGCCTCCATTCCGCAAAGTCTGACCGAGTCGGAAGACGAAGCCCTGGGGGCCAGTGTGAACATCCTCCGCGAAGCGATCCATTCGCTGGGGATCGCCTAGCGGCGCAGAGAGCCGTCTTCCCCAGTCCCCCCAAACACGCGGGCTTTCGCCCCACCCTGCCCAAGTTCCGGTTGCGGGGCGGGCGCGGGGTGTGCAGGCCGTAACGAAATTCACGATTGTCGCGGTTTGCGCCGATATTCCAGAGAAGAGCGGGTCTGTTCTCGTCTTCGAGGTGGATATCGTGCGGTCTCGACTGGGAAGTCTGTGTGTGTTGGCGACTGCGGTCTGGTGCAGCGGTTGTGTGCTGCCGTGGACCGCGTCGCACCTCGACACCCCGGCTCCCGGGGGACGGGCCATTGTGATCCGCGGCCTGTGTGGATACTTCCCGGGGGCGGTGCATCTGGCCGATCGCCTGGATGACGCCGGACTCGAAACCTCGGTGATCTTCTGTAGAGAGGCTCCTGGAGTGGCGTGTGCCCTCTCATCCACGCGGGGGGCGTGTGACGAAGGTCCCCTCGTGATTGTGGGGTACAGCCTCGGCGCGAACGAGGCGATCAAGATGTGCCGGGCCCTGGACGACGACGGCATCGTGGTCGACAGCCTGATTCTTATTGAGTGTCCCTACCGCGACACGATTCCTCCCAACGTGGCGAAGTGCGTCAACATCTACCGCTCGCGCCCGCGGAAAGACTGGATTCCGATGTTCCGCGGCCTGCCGTTGCGCAAGGAATGTGGTTCGACCGCGCTGCGGAATGTCGACGTTCGCCGCACGTGCCTGCGGCATGTGCCTCTCACCCACAGCCACTTCACCCTCTGCGGCGCCCCCGAAATCCATGATCTGGCACTCGAGGAAGTGGTGGGAGGTCTCGATGAGTACGAGGCCGACCTCGAGGCCGCCGCGTTCGAAGACCAGGATTTTGAAGGCGAGTGGCTGCCCGGCGAAGGGGGCGAGTGGATGATCGAAGAGGGTGTGCCCTCCGAAGGCTGGCAACCGGCGCTGGGTGAGCCCTGCTGCCAGTGACAGCGTGGCCAATGACAGAGTGGCCAATGACAGAGTGTGGCCAGTCCGGCACTCCGCCAGTCGGGCACAGCGCTGGTGAGTCACAGCGCTGGTGAGTCACAGTTCGGTCGGGAAGAAGCTCCTTTACAGATTCCATCCGCGTGACTACGGTTTTTCAGAGCGGAGGCAGTGGGCCTCCCGCACACTCTGAGGCATCGTGTCTGGACGGGTTCATGTCTTTCCCCGAGTTGTCTCGACGTGAGTTTCAATCTCTCTCGGCCGCCGCCCTGGGAGGGTTGCTGTCCGGCCTGCTCACCGGCTGCGGTGAACCCCCTGCGGTGAACCCGGCTGGAGCCAGGGGAGCGGGGTCCAAAGGGACCGGAGACAAGGGCGCAGGGGAAACCGCCGACGAGTTCGACATGCTCGCCAGCGAGGTGCATGTCTGCCGGGGGTTGAACACCTGCCGGGGACAGGGGCTCGGTGGCGAGAATTCGTGTGCCGGGCAGGGAGACTGCGCCACCCCCGCGGCCCACCACGACTGCGGCGGCAGCAACGAGTGCAAAGGGTTGGGAGGCTG
>CAIOTJ010000423.1 GCA_903861195.1 uncultured Planctomycetaceae bacterium
CAGATCCAAACAACTCAGCCGAAACCTGTAAGTTGCCAAGGGAAAGCCAAGTCAGGCTGCTCCCTCACCAAGCGCGACCAGACTTCTGGATGTCACGAAGTGCCAGTGACTGACCGGTTCATTGACTGGTGTCACACCAGTTACTTTGGCCAATCAAACCACTTTGCCAACACCTCTGCCTCAAGAGGTGCATCCAATCGACTCACTCGATTGTCTTCGACGACAATTATTCCTCCCCTTGAGCGACAATTAGAATTCCCGAATGAGAATCTGCAAGTAATTGCTGCTTTGCTGTAATCAAAAACCATTCCTGTCGCGCCGGCTTTCCAAATGGAGATATCCGGAGTGGCGGAACCCTCACCGGGACAGTCGGACCCATCGCTGGCTCTTCAGTGAGTCGGGAGTTCTGGCGAACGGGGGCGCAACAATCCTGGCACTGGCGACGCCTGCAACCATCGCTGGGAGTTGCTTCTGGGCATTGCGGCATGGCGACTGCATCGGTCTGATCCACAGCACTGTGCTGTGCCGGATGCTCGGCGAGCACAGTCGGCTGATCGTAGAGTCTCCAACACACACAACGGCAATCCTTACGGCGACATCGGGGAAAACCTCCAGAACGTCAGAGATACCAGAACATTCCGAAACGAGTATCAGCGATGGTGTTCAAATTGGCCATTCGGATGGGTTTGCAAGGGAAGGCTTTGCAAGTCGTCGCCGGAGTCCAAACTCTGGCAGGTGGACGGTGTCACAGGCTTGGCCGGTTGTGGGGAGCACTCGCGGTGATGTTCATGCCAACCCGACGCTTTCCAGTCCTCTTCGGCAACCAGCCAAACCGGTCGCACAACCTCGATGTTGGCCACCATGGTTCTTCGCATCGCAGCCAACCCTTGAGACGCTGACGACGAGTGGCAGCGTACCCCGCTCTTCACGACTTTCGGTCGCGCATCGGCGCTTTGGCCAAGATGGCGTCGTGGAGACCCGAGAGAGCTCTCCCATCGCAAGAGCTGGAAGTCGAGTCCCGGGAGTAACTTTGTCGCAGGGTTCCCAAACACGACCATGTTGGATGCCGGTCAGCGCCTGAGGCGGCCGCAGGGACTCGCGCATTCGTCAGGGAAAAGCTTGGACGGATTCCGGTGCTGGAAGAACGGGCCCCACAGGGCGAGTCTCGAGGCTGCCGGAAATCGAACTCGACGGCGATCGAGGGTTTTCTCTGGGGGGAGACACCGTGAAGGATCGGGTCAATCTGCTGCGGTTGTTCCGATCGCCGCAAAATGGTTCAACTCAATCGCCCACGCGAGTTCGCCCGCCCTCGCCGGACAACCGACATCGGCCGAATGGTCCGCTGAAGCCAATTCCCTGACCAACAGTCAAGATTCGCAGAGTGTGCGAAAGGACTGGATCAGCCGATTGCGGTCATTGGTCGGCTGGCTCTCGCGCCAGATCGGCAATCTCGCGGGCGGTCAGCGTTCCCCGGAACAGCTTCACATCGTACATCCGCCCCTTCAGGAAGTCGGTCGAACCGGCCCCCAGTTTCAGTGGGCGATCGGTCGTGAGTTCGAAGTCGGCCGGGTCAAACGCGGTCGACTCGGCGACCTGCCGGCCATCGACATGCAGCCGCAACCGGTTCCCCGTCCGGGCAGCCACGAGGTGATGCCAGCCCGGTTGCAACTCGCGGTCGTGCGTCACGTTGGCGCCCGCCGCGAACGACCAGACCCGGCCGCTGGGCAGCGTGCCGCAGTACAGTCGCCCCCGGTATTGGGCCATCGTCCATGCGCGGCGGTATTTCACATCCGGCGTCTGGTCGAGCTGCACGAGTCGGTTCCACTGCTGGGCATTGTCGTATCGATACACTTCGGCCAGCGGCAGCGAGCCGGCATACAGGCTGCCGTTGTGCACCAGCATCCCCATCACCTCCAGTTCCTGTCCCAGCCGCCCGCAGTCGATCCAGTTCGTCTCGCCTCCATACCGGAACACCCTCCCGGTGGCCCAGGTTCCCACATACATCTCCCCCCGATAAACCGCGAAGGAATACGTCTGGGTGTTTTCGGGGGGGCCCACCTGGCCGAGATCGGTCCAATCAGTCCCGTCGAACCGGAAGATGTGCGCCTGATCGTAGCTGCTGGCGTAGAGCCCCCCATTCCAGACCGCGAGGGCCTCGACCCGCTTGCCATTCGGCAAGGCGCACGGCGTCCAGGTCTGCTGCCCCTCATACCGGAAGAAACCGGCCGGCTTGTAGAGCGAGCTGGCGTAGAGCTTGCCGCCAAACACCACCATCCCGCCAATCGCCTCAGTCTCGGGAAGTTGTCCGCAGTCTTCCCATTCCTGGCCACCCCGATAGCGGTAGACCTTTCCCCCCTTGTGGAGATTTTCCGATTCCGCCAGAGCGGAACCCGCCAACCGGTACTTGCTGACCCCCGCGTACAACTCCCCTTCCAACGTCGCCAGGGCCGACACCGAATTGCAGCGGTCGGGAGCCCCCAGGTCGGTCCATGTATTCTTCTCATCCAGCTTCCAAACCCGACCGGCCTCGGTCGCTCCCGCCTCGCAGGTCCCGGCGAACAGCGCCCCGTCGTGCACGCAGAGGGCGAAGATCAGCAGGGCGTTCCCCGGCCGGCCATGATCGGTCCACTTTGGTTCATCCCGGCCATTGTCGATTCCAAATTCGAGTTGCCGGAAATTCGCCTGGCTGCTGGTCACCCCGGTGTTTGTCACGAATCCCAGCGAAAACCCCTGGCGACGCCGTTCATCAAACCGGCTGGCGATTGAGCCGGGTAGATCGGTGGTGTCATTGGTCAGTTCGACCCAGGCGGCCAGACTGAAGTCTTGGGACCCTTCCAGCGTGTCGGCCTTGAGGGGAATCTCCAGATGCCCTCCCAGCCCATTGAAAGCCCCCGCGGCCCGCCGTCCCCCACCGGCAATCCGCGGGAACATCACCCCCCGGTTGACTCCATGCTGGCCCCGTCCCGATTGGTCCTGCACATCTCCCGTGAGGGGCCAGTGGCCGACCAGATCGGCCCCCCAGAGTTGGGGCGCAGGAACGGTCAATTGCCCCAGTGCGAAGACAGCCGCCGCACAGATCACACGCAGACGCCGGGCGGTCACAACTGGAAGGACAAGCGACATCACGGAACCTCAGTGGGGAAGAATGGTGACAAGACGAGGGGAACTGCAACTCCAGCAATATCTGGCACAGCGCGGGAGGACGGATCAGCTCACGGACAGGGACTGACCATTGTGCCGGGGCCCCAGCCCAAGCAGATACTTGGCGGCCTGCTGGCTCCACTCCTCAGCGGTAGGGTAGTGCTGGGCCGCCTGGCCAAAACAGCTCTGCAGCATCTCCGTGTTGATGACCCCGGGATTGAGCGGAATGGCGGCCATGCCCCGGGGCAACTCCTGGGCCAGGGCCTGTGTCAGCCCTTCAATCGCCCACTTTGTGGCACAGTAGGGGGCCACACCGGCCGACGTCGAACGCCCCCAGCCCGAGCTGAGGTTCACAATCACCCCCGACTGCCGGGCGACCATCGCGGGAACGAAATGCCGCAGGCAGTTGGCGACCCCCAGGATGTTCACATCGATGACCCGTTGGAAGTCGTCGGCAGTGACTTCCCACAGGGGAGCGTTGCGGTTGATGAGCGCCGCGTTGTTGATCAACAGGTCGGGGGGGCCCCATTTCCTGATCAAGTTCCCGGCCCAAGCGGCGACCGCGCGATCGTCCGTCACGTCGAGGGGGCTGAAATCGTGGGGATCAGGGTATCGACTCCGCAACGTCTCAATCTGGTCAGCACTCCGGCCGCAACCCAGGACGACGTGCCCCAGTTCGTGAAACCGGTCGCACAGCGCCCGTCCCAACCCCCGGGTCACCCCCGTCAGGACGATGACTCGTTTCTCCGCCACACGCTGCGACATCTCTCCAATCCTTCCGGCCTTGCGACAGCCAACCCCGCGGCTGGTATAGTCTTACTCCATGAGCGCTCCCCGCGAAAGCAACCGGCGGCACGATCCGCCCGAGAGTCCGTCGCGCATCCGCTGGCTGGTGCTGGCGATGGCCTGCGGAGCCTCGTTTTGCCTCTACCTGCATCGCTTCACCTGGACCTTCATCGCCCCGGAATTGCAGCAGCAGCACGGCTGGTCCGAAATGCAGACCCAGGCCGCCTACGTCTGCTTCAGTTGGACCTATGGGCTGGGGCAGATTCCCAGCGGCATTCTCATCGACCGCTACGGTCCCCGGGTCTTCCTGACCCTGATCATCGCCGCCTGGAGCCTGGTGATTCCCTGGCAGGCCAGTTCCCTGGGAGCGGTTGTCGGGGGCTCGCGGCTGGCTATTGGGGCCACCCAGGCGGGGTGCTATCCGGGCCTGGCCCTCGTGACCGCCCGCTGGTTCCCCATTCGATATCGCACGATCATTCAGGCGATTGTGGCCACGGTATGCGGGCGGGGGGGAGGGGCTCTGGCCCCCATCGTCATGGCGACCTGCCTCATGGCTTGGCTGGGCTTGTCGCTGTCGACCACCCTCTGGGTCATGACCACTGTTGGGCTGCTCTTCGCCTGCGCGTTCTGGGTGCTCACCCGGGATACTCCAGAAGGGGACCCACGGGTCAACGAGGGAGAACTGCAGCTGATTCACGAGGGGTCCGTCCCGGCGCCGCCCCCGGTGTCGGGCAGTTCTCCGCAGCGGCTGCCCATCGCCCAGGCCCTGCGGCTGCGCAGCGTTTGGATGCTGGCTCTCATGCAGGCGTTCGTCGCGGGGGTCGACACCATCTACTCCTCGATGTTGGGGCAATATTTCGCCTCACGCGGGGTCTCCCTGGGCAAGGCGGGCCTGTTGGCCAGTATCCCCCTGTTTGGCGGCATGCTGGGAGGGTTGACCGCGGCCCTCGTCAATGATGGCCTGATGCGGCGGTTTCCCACCCGGTCACACGCTCGTCGGGCGATCGGACTTGGGGCCAATCTGTGCGCCTGCGTGGCCATGCTGGCCATGGTCCGGCAAACCGATGCCCTCTGGGCGGCGGTCGCCCTGGGGGTGGTGAAATACTTCGCCGACATGAGCCAGCCGATCGGCTGGGGGACCTGCACCGATATCGGCGGCCGCCGTGGCTCGGCCACGGTGTTCTCCATCATGAACGCCGGGGGCAACTTCGGCTCGTTCGTCCTCCCCATGCTGTTCGGACTGATCGCCACGCGCAGTGAACGGGTTATCGCGGACGTGGTTGTCAAGAATTATGTTCCGGTGTTCACGATCGCCGCCGGGATCTACATCGCCGCCGGACTGATGTGGCTGCTGATTGATTCCACCCGCTCGCTGGACGATGTCGCCTGAGCGACAC
>CAIOTJ010000424.1 GCA_903861195.1 uncultured Planctomycetaceae bacterium
ATTCTCCCCGATCCACGGGAACCGGGGAATGTCCCCCCGGCCCTGCCGGAGTTTTTCCGGGAATCCCTGACGGACCAGGCGTGCCCTGTTCCAGAACGCCGCTGGTCCCGCTTAGCGCAGGTAGCGAAACTCCACGGTGGCCACCAGCGCCTGGGCCAGATCGGCCAGCGCCTGGTCCCGCTCCCCCTCGGGGGCCTGCTGCAGCCACGCGGTGGCCAGGGTGGTCTCGCGCGGTGTGGCCGGCCGCCCCAGCAGGGCCCGGTACAACGTCTCAATCCGCGCGGCATCGGTCGTGAACCGCTGGGCCACCGCCGCCGCCAGACGCCGCGTCTCTCTCACCACCAACGGATGATTCAGCAAGACCAACGCCTGCGGAGCCACCGTGCTCACCCCGCGCACCCCGGTCACACTGCTGGGGTCGGCCCCGTCAAACGCCTCCAACAGATCGGGGACCGCATTCCGAAAGACCGGCAGGTACACACTGCGCCGCCGGCTGTCGCTGGTAAAGCCATAGTCGGCCTCCAGCGACGCCGGAAACCCCGGCCCTCCCGCCTCCCAGGTCAGCCCTTCGCCCGCCGCCAGCAGGGCGTCGCGCAGCTCTTCGGCCTCCAGCCGGCGCGGGGTGTGCCGGGCCAACCAGACGTTGCTGGGGTCGGCCTCCCGCACCCCGGCCGACACCTCGTCGCTCAACTGATAGACCCGCGACAACACCAGTTGCCGGACCAGCCAGCGGGTCGACCAGCCGTTCCGCTGGAACCCCTCGGCCAGATGGTCGAGCAATTCGGGATGACTCGGCCGGTCTCCCGTCCGCCCCCAGTTGTCGGTCGATGGGACCAGTCCCCGCCCAAACAACCAGTGCCAGACGCGATTCACATAGACCCGGGACGTCAGAGGATTCGCGGGGCTGACCACCCAGTCGGCCAGTTGCCGGCGGCCGCTTTCTCCCGGAGAGATCGACAACGGCACCGCCCCCCGCCCCCAGCCAGGCACACCCCGGGGAACCACCGGTCCCTCATTGTGCACACTGCCGCGCAGGTGCACGTACAGGTCGCCCGCATGCGGCTGCTCGACGAGGGTCATCACCTTCGGACGACGGGGGCCGGACGCCTGGAAGCGCTTCAAGTCCCCCTCCCGCTCCCGAATCTGCGCTCGCAACGCGGCGACTTCCTCGGGATCCGCCGTGCCTGACGCGTCGGATTTCTGGGTGGCCCCCGCTTTGGACGCCCCCGCTTTGGCTGCGGGGGCGGGCTGGTCTTCGACCGGCAGGAACTGCACGGCATCGGCAATCACATGCCCCCGGGTCTCGGCGTTCGACACCAGCACAAATCCGGCCCCATTGGCCTCAAACCGGAATCTTCCCAGCGAGACAAAAACCCGATCCAGCGGTGGAGCCTGCTTCTGGTTGACGTGGACCACCTGCTCCCCATCGGCCGAGAACACCGTGACGGGGGCCCGCTCTGTCCGGTTGGTGCCGGGGGTATACGCCAAGCGAACCTCATAGAGTCCGCTCGTTTTGATCTCTGGCTGAAAAGTCAGGCTCTTGTCACCTTTTCCCGCATCCTTGTCATGCAGGTATCCCGTCCCGACAAACGGCTCGACACTGGTCGATTTCTGCCAGTCCCCCACCTGCCGGGCCTGGGTGTCATCCACGACGATCCCGGGCAGACTCGCTGCATCCAGGCGTTTCGCCGGCCCGGAGCGTTCCGCCAATTGCTGCTGCAGTTCCCTGACAACCTTTTGCCGGGCGGCCACCTCGGCCTCAAACGCCGCCAGCGGGGCCTCGTCTTCGCCCGACAGGGGGAGGGGCTGTTCGAGCCACTTCGAGACATTCTCGTGGGCCAGCATCCGCGACCCCTTGAAGATCCCGGCCAACGCATAGTAGTCGGCTGTCGGAATCGGGTCGAACTTGTGATCGTGACAGCGGGCACAACTCAGCGTCTGCCCCAGGAACCCCCGCCCCAGCAGATCGAGCTGGTCGTCGATGAGGTCCATGTCGAGCTGCCGTTTGTCCTGCTCTTCGAGGTTGGTGTTCCCCAGCATCCAGACCGTGGTGGCCACCAGCCGGCGCTGCCGCACTGGCAGGTCGTCGCTGGGCCAGAGATCACCGGCGATCTGTTCCCGCAGGAATTCGTCGTAGGGCCGGTCTTCGGCAAAGGCCTGGATGACGTAGTCGCGATAACGCCACGCCTCGGGAAAAACGAAGCCGCGCAGGGTCAGAGACTCCGCAAATCGAACCACATCGAGCCAATGACGGGCCATCCGCTGGGCGTGCCGCGGATCGGCCAACAGGCGATCCACCAACCGCTCATACGCGTCGGCCGCATCATCCGAGAGAAACCGCACCTGCTCCGCCGGATCGGGGGGAAGTCCCCACAGATCAAACGACAGCCGGCGCAGCAACACCTCGCGCCCCGCGACGGAAGCCGGGGCAAGGTCTCGCGCTTCCAGCCCCTGCAACACGAAGTGGTCGATGGTCGTCCGGGGCCAGGCGGAATCGCCGACGTCCGGAACCGCCGCGGCCCGCACCGGCTCATAGGCCCAATGGGGGGGCTCTTCAGCCCACGCGCAGAGTCCCAGCCCCCAGGCGAGCCACAATCCCAGGCCCGTCCGCACCACACCAGACAGCGGCAGCCAACTGGGCGCAGTCGCCGTGGTGCGAGTCGCTCCCCGGAACCGAGAGTCTCTCGCCAATCTCCCGCACAGCGGTGCTCTCATCCATCGCATGCCCCACCTCGCAACCGGCTCTCCAGGGCACTCCGGTCGATGACCGGCAGTCCCTCAAACAGAGACATGATACCCAACCGTCGGGGACCCGGGGACAGTGGCCGCCTGCTTACGGCCACACGCTCGCGGGATGGTCCGGGCCAACGGGATGGTCCAGGCCAACCGCTGCGGTTGCCGTTTCCCCTCCCGATGACCGATAATTCCCTCGAACCCGCCTCTTCTCCCCTCCGGGAGCCTCTGCGATGCAACCCGCCCCTCCCCTCCCCTTCTCCCGCCGCGAGGCCCTGCGGCAATCTGCCGTGGGTTTCGGGTCGCTGGCCCTGGCCTCGCTGTTGCATCCGTCGGTCTCCGCCAACGAGCCCCCGGCCAATCCCCTGGCCCCCCGGCAGCCGCACTTCGCCGCCCGGGCCAAACGGGTCATCTTCCTGTTCATGAAGGGGGGCCCCTCGCATCTCGACACGTTCGACCCCAAGCCGCTGCTGACGCGCGACCACGGCAAGCCCTGCCCCATCGCCAAGCCCCGGGTCCAATTCGCCCCCACCGGCAACCTGCTGAAATCCCCCTGGTCCTTCCAGCAGTATGGCGAAAGCGGCAACTGGGTCAGCGAGCTCTTTCCCCATCTCGCCCAGAAGATCGACGACCTCTGCCTGGTGCAGTCCATGCACGGGACCAATCCGGCACATGGCGGGGCGGTGTTGAAGGTGCATACGGGCAGCGACGCCTTCGTCCGGCCCAGCATTGGCTCGTGGGTCAGTTACGGACTGGGGACCGAGAACGCCAACCTCCCGGCGTTCGTTACCATCTGCCCCACGCTGGCCCATGGCGGTATCAACAACTGGAACGCAGCCTTTTTGCCCGCCGCCTACGCCGGGACCCCCCTGGGGAACGCCAGCGTCCCCTCCGACAAGGCCCAGGTGAAGTACATCCACAACAGCCGGGTGCCCAAGGCCATCCAACGGCTGCAACTCGACCGGCTGCAGCAGGTCAACCGCGAGCATCTCGATCGGGCCGCGGGCGAGTCCTCGCTGGAAGCCCGCATCAACAGCTTTGAACTGGCCTTCCGCATGCAGTCCGAACTCCCCCAGGTCGAGGACATCTCGGGGGAATCGCTCGAGACCCAAAAGCTCTACGGGCTCGACAACCCAATCAACGCCAACTTCGGGCGAATGTGCCTGATGGCCCGCCGGTTCGCCGAGGCGGGGGTACGCTTCATCCAGGTCACCCACAGCGACAGCAACGTCCAGTGGGATCAGCACTCCGACCTCAAGAACGGCCACGAGAAGAACGCCCGCGAGGTCGACCTGCCGATCGCCGGCCTGCTGACCGATCTGAAAAACCGCGGGCTGCTCGAAGACACCCTCGTCTGGTGGGGGGGCGAATTCGGCCGGACCCCCGTGGTGGAAGGGTCCAACGGCCGCGACCACAACCCCGAAGGCTTCACCATGTGGTTGGCCGGCGGAGGGGTGAAGGGAGGTTTGCGGTACGGGGCGACCGACGATTACGGCTACTACGCCGAACAAGACAAGGTCCACATCCACGACCTGCACGCCACGATTCTGCACCTGCTGGGGCTGAATCACGAACGGCTCACCTACCGCTACGCGGGCCGCGACTTCCGCCTGACCGATGTCGAGGGGAATGTCGTGCAGGGGCTGATGGCCTGACGTCGGGCAAGCGCGTGCGGGCCAAAGGGTGGGGCGTGGACCGTGGTCAGTGGACCGTGGTCTCTCCACTGTTGCCCCTGCCGCAGCAGGGCCGCTCAGACCAGTTCGCGGATGGCCGGTTGTTGGGTGAGGTATTGGGGCCGGCCGGTCGGATCGATCAGCGTGGTCGATTCCGACGCGATCCCCAGGTTGCGGTATAGCGTGGCGAAAATCTCCTGGAAGTGTACCGGCCGTTCCTTGGCGAATTCCCCCAGCCGGTTGGTCGCCCCCAGCACCTGCCCGCCCCGGATGCCCCCCCCGGCCAGCAGCGCACAACTCACCTGCGGCCAGTGATCGCGGCCGGCGTTGTTGTTGATCCGCGGCGTGCGGCCAAACTCGCCCCACACAATCACCGTCGTGTGTTCGAGCAGCCCCCGTGTTTCCAGGTCTTCCAGCAGGGCGCTCAGACACTGGTCCAGCTTGCCGCCGTGGTCCCGCACCAACTGGAAGTTCTGACCGTGGCTGTCCCACCGGCCAAAACTGAGCGTCACCACCCGCACCCCCGCCTCCACCAACCGGCGAGCCAACAACAAGTGATCGTTGCAGGTGGGAGCCCCGTCGTACTGGTAGTTGTACGGCTTCCCATCGCCATACTTCGCGACGATCGCCGGGTCTTCCTTCGACAGGTCGAGCGCATCGAGCAGTTTCGACGACGTCAGCACGTCGAGGGCCCGCTGGCCAAACGCATCCATCCCCTTCATCATTCCCGAGGCATCAACATCCCGCCGCAGCTTGTCGACGCACGCCAACAGGTCGCGACGGTCACGCAGCCGGTCGATGGTCAACTCGTGCAGCTGCATGTCGGCCATCCCCTGGCCATCGGGCTTGAACGCCTGAAATGCCGAGCCGAGAAAACCCGGCTTGCCCGAATCGGACCAGCGAATTTCCTTGGTCTTTTCAGCCAGACCCACGAAGGGGGGGACGGCGGGATCGGTCGGCCCCTGCAGCTTCGTCACCACCGAGCCCAGACTGGGACGCCCCCCAATCGACTGCAGTTCGGTCGGCAGCCAGCCCGTCATGCATTGAAAGCCATCATGCCTGTCGGTAGCCCCCACCACCGTCCGGATCAACGCGCACTTGTTGATTCGCTTGGCCAATTGGGGAAAGACCTCGCAGATCTCGATTCCCGGCACATTCGTGGCGATCGGTTCAAATTCCCCCCGGATCTCCTTCGGCGCATCGGGCTTCAGATCGAACATGTCCTGGTGCGGCGGACCACCCCCCAGGAAAATATTGATGACCGATTTTTGCGGCTGCGCTGCCGAAGACGACGGGCCATTCGCCGCGGCCGCCTCCACCCGCAGCAGGTCGGCCAGATTGAAGGCCCCCGCTCCCAACCCCAGCGCTCCGATGCGCAACACATTCCGCCGGGTCTGACGATCGCAAAACGTACGATGCGGCACGCCGAGAAGGGACAGCATGGGCAGGTCTCGCGATCAATCAAACAGGCCAGGGGAAGGGAACGCCGTCGACGGTTCGCGTCGGCTGCCTCGTCGATCCATCACCAACAGACTGGGCCTCCGTGCCAGTCGGCGACCGGAAACTCTCACTCCTATTCTAAATTATCGGTTCGAATTGCTCCCGGTTCAATACTCAAACCGCGACACACTTCACCCGTCCATCTGTTCGCCCGTATTCTATCGACTCTCCCGACGGTGCGGTTGGACGCTGCCGTTGCACGGCGCCTTTTGACGGCGCCGTTGGACTGTGCCGTTGGGTGGGGGGCCAGACGTCATTCAGCCGGAATTGTCAGAAGCCGGGGCTGTGGATCCCGCACGGGCGCCGTCCGATCAGCTCCGTCGCCCTATTCCAGTTCGCGGCCCGGCGATGAG
>CAIOTJ010000425.1 GCA_903861195.1 uncultured Planctomycetaceae bacterium
CAGCTCGAGTCGGAGTTGCAGTCCCAGTCGGGCCCCTGGGCACCGCAGGGAGAGTACCCGATGTACGAGGCGGTCTCTGGGTTTGTGCTGGGAATCGCCGGTGCGGCTGTGGCGCTGCTGTTGAATGTGGTGGGCGCGCCCGCCGATGGGAAAGACCCGCTGCAGTTGATCCGGGTGTTTCTGACATTCCCGCTGGGGGAAAAGGCGTTGACGCTGGGGGCGACGCCGAACCCGGGGTACCCCTTGGGAGACTGGATGATCCTGGCGTTTGGCTGCTGCCTCTATTTGGGGACAGGCATGCTGCTGGGATCGATTTTTCAGCCGATCTTCCGCAGACATGCCGACCGTTCCTTTCTGAAACGGGTCGTGTTGGGGGTGGGTCTGGGCTTATTGGTCTGGGTGGTCAATTTCTACGGGATCCTCTCGTGGCTGCAGCCGCTGACGTGCGGCGGCCGGTGGATCACCGACAACAGTGTGCTTCCCTGGTGGGTAGCGGCCGTCACCCACGTCGCGTTTGGATTGACGATGGCGATTTTGTACCCGCTGGGACGCTTTCGCGCGCCCGCGTCAGGAGTGGAACAGGCATGAGCAGCGCATCCCTCACCGACAACCGCACGGTCGACGTCGATCGGCTCGTCGATCGCAAGCTGGTGCTGTACTTCTACCTCGCCTCGCTGACCTACCTGTTCATCTCGATGCTGGGGGGGCTGCTGATGGCCTTCCAGTTGATCCGCCATAACCCGTTGTCGGGAATTGAGATCTTCTCTCCCGGCCGGTGGCGGATGGTGCACACCAACGCGATTGCCTACGGCTTTCTCGCCAACGCCCTGCTGGGGTCGATGTTCTGGGCTGTGCCCCGGCTGACCCTGCGGCCCGTGCTCAGCCGGCTGCTCAGTTGGTTTATCTTCATCGCTTGGCAGGGAGTGGTGCTGGCCACCGCCGGGGGGATTCTGCTGGGGCAGGCGCAGGGGCTGGAATGGGGTGAAACCCCAACCTGGATCGACCCCGTGGCACTCCTGGGACTGGCCTTGGTCGTGCTGAATTTCCTCCCGTCGATCGTGATGACCAAAGGCCCGCTCTATGTGACGTTGTGGTACTTCATGGCAGCGCTCGTGTGGACCTTCCTCACGTACGCGATGGGAAACTTCATGCCGGAGTACTTCGTATCGGGTTCGGCGGCCGGTGCCGTGGGGGGACTGTTCATCCACGATCTCGTGGGGTTGTTCGTCACACCGATCGGCTGGGGGCTGATGTATTACTTCGTGCCGATTCTGCTGAAAAAGCCCATCTGGAGTCACGGGCTGTCCCTGGTGGGCTTCTGGGGGCTGGCGTTCTTCTACCCCCTGCAGGGAATTCACCACTTCCTGTACACGCCCATTCCCATGTTCCTGCAGTATGGAGCGGTGATTTCGACGATTGCCGTCGAACTGGTGGTCGCGTCGGTGATCATCAATTTCTTCGGAACTCTGCGGGGATCGGGTTCGGCCTTCATCACCAATCTGCCGATTCGCTGGTTTTACACTGGCATGATCTTCTATTTCCTGACCTGTCTGCAGTGTGCCTTCCAGACCACGCTGACGTTCCAGGCGATCATCCACTTCACCGACTGGGTGGTGGGGCATGCGCATCTGGTGATGTTCGGCGTGTTCGGGTTGTGGATCCAGGGGATCATGACCTATCTGATGCCCAGATTGATTGGCCACGAGTGGTACAGCCGGCGGCTGTGTGAATGGCACTTCTGGCTGTCGGCCATCTCCCTGGCGGCGATGGCGACCGACTTGATCGCCGGGGGTTTGGTACAGGGGCATGTGTGGCGGGCCCTGTTGCCCTGGGATGTCTCGATCGAAGCCTCGATGCCCTTCTGGGTGGTCCGGGTGTTCACCGGTCTGGGGATGTTCGCCGGTCAGATCGTGTTTTACGTCAACATTTACCGCACTTTCCAACTGGCCCAGCAGGGGGCTCCCGAGGCTGCTCCTGCGGCTCGTCCCGCCCTGGTGGGAGCGTAAAGGCCAGTGGTTCGAAACAATGTTAGGCATTCGCGGTTTGCACGAGGTCTGAAGCATGCTGGAAAGTAAGGGAAGTGTTTTGGTTGTCGCGGGGCTGTTTTTTTTCGGCCTGGCGTTTGTTTCCAATGCTCTGGTGCCGGCCTTGATGTACAAGGATCTGCCGGAAAAGACCGCCGAGCAGTTGGTGACCGCCAACCTGCGCTACCAGTTTGAAGATCTGGCCCGCCGGTTTCCCGAATCGTTCGAAAAGCACGTCGGTCAGGCACCGCCCGATGGTCCTGAGAAGGAACAGTGGCTGAACGACCGCTGTGCCGAGTTGCTGCGGATTGGCCGCAAGGTTTACACAGGCGAGGCGTGCTGGCATTGCCACAGCCAGTTTGTGCGACCCGTGTCGGGCGAATCGCGTCGCTGGGGGCCAGTTTCGCAGTCGTGGGAGTACCAGAACGAATTGCAGCGGCCCGTCTTGTTTGGAACCCGCCGGGTGGGACCAGACTTGAGCCGCGAAGGAGGCCGGCGTTCGAATGACTGGCAAGCGGTGCACCTTTTCAAGCCGACGCTGCTGTCGGACGGCTCGGTCATGCCTGAGTATCCCTGGTTCTTCGAAGGTTCTCCCGACAAGCCGAACCTGCGAGGCCTGGGTCTGTTGACCTACCTGCAATGGCTGGGCTCGTGGTTGCCGAGCTATCCCTATTACGAAGAGTGGACCTCGGCTCACTTGCCCGAGGGGGTCGAACCGGGTGCGGTTGATCAAGGGGCGATTGACGCGGCCAATCAGGGGGTGACGGGTGACGGAGACGCCGAACCCGAGGCCCAGCCCGATTCGCAATCTGCTCCGCAAGACAACGAGGCTGGTCAGGATTCCTCGGGAGAAGCGAAGCCCGCCGAACCTGCCGTATCGGAGCCAGCGGCTGAGAGTCCCCCAGCCGGGGCGACTCCCGAGTCGACCACAGAACCGAAACCCACAGACCCGAAACCCACCGAGCCCAGTCCCGAACCGGCTCCGGCTGAGCCGGCGGCTGGCGAGGTGCCGGCGGAACAACCGATCGAGGGGGATCGGCCCCCCGCTCCCGACGAACCGACCGTGCAATTTAGCCCCTGGGGGCCGTTCTTCCGACAGGAGGTGGCCTGATGAACCAAACCACTTCGGCTCCCCCCCGCAATCGCCGGGCGCGGGTCATGACGGCGGTTTTCGCGCTGGTCATTCTCATTCCCAGCATGTTGGGATTCATCGCGAAGTTTATTGAGTTCATCGCAGTGTTTCGGGGCCAGGGGGAGGGTTCGTTCGCCGTGACGCCCATGGTGAATTACCTCTTGGCGACCACCGGGTTTTTCTGCCTGTTTGGCTGGGCTCTGCTGCACGGCATGTTTCGGGAGATCGAAGCACCCAAGCAGCGGATGCTGGAGACCGAGGAGTGGCTGGTTCGGCAGGAGGCGGCATCCGATTCCATGTGACCGGTCCGTCGGACCGGGGACGGTGTTCGCGGAGTTTTGTTGATGCCTCGGATGGAAGGGGCCGTGCGTGGCTGTCGTCGACGTCGAAGATTCGAAGACTGCCGGTTCGGGCGGCGGGATGTCGAACGCGAGCCGCGCGGATGGCGGAGCCCGTCCGCAGTGTGCGTTCTGCGGCCTGCCGCTGCCGCTGCCGCGCCACAGCCCCTGGTCGCGTCGTGCTCCGGGTCCCGAAGAGAATTTGTCGGAATCCGAATTCTGCTGCACGGGTTGCCAGTTCGCGGCGGAGGTGACCCAGGCGCGGGGTGATGTTGGAGAGGCCCGCTGGACTCTGGCCCGGCTGGGAATTGCCATCTTCTGCAGCATGAACGTGATGGCCTTCACCATGGCGCTTTGGACCCGCGACGTTTACGGCGACCTCGCCAGCGACTCGCTCGTTGGGCCCTGGGAGGGCTTGCTGCGCGCGGCTGGTCTGCTCTTCACGGTGCCTGTCCTGGGGCTGCTGGGGCTGCCACTGGCAGAGTCGGCCTGGGACAACCTGCAGCGGGGGCGATTGTCGACCGACCTGCTGTTGTGTGCGGGAGTTCTGGCGTCCTTCATCGTCTCGGCACATTCCGTCTGGAACGATCGGGGACCGGTCTACTTCGAGGTGACCTGCGTGATCCTGGTGATGGTCACGCTGGGCCGATGGCTGGAAGCGCAGGGGCGTCTCCAGGCGGGGGTCGCGTTGGATCAACTCGCCAGGCTGTTGCCCGACACGGTGCGGGTGTTGTCAAACGCAGGACCTGTTGAGCAGACCGCATTGACGGAAGTGGTGCCCGGCCAGGTGATTCAGGTCTTGCCCGGCGAGCGAATTCCCCTCGATGGCCGGCTGGTGTCTGGGGTCAGCCAGGTCGATGAGCAGTTGATTACAGGCGAAAGTCTCCCTGCGACACGACAGCCAGGCGAGCGCCTCTGGGCGGGAACACTGTTGCTGGATTGCCCGGCCCAAATCGAGGTGCTGGCCCCGGCGAACGAGGGGGCATTGCAACGGATTATCGATTTTGTCCGGGCAGCCCGTCTGGCCAAGGGGCCGTATCAGGAGTTGACCGACCGGATTTCCGCCGGGATGTTCCCCGTGATAACCGGAGTGGCTCTGGCTGCCCTGGTCTGGCATACACTGCAGGGAGGTTGGAGGACCGGTTGGCTGGCGGGGCTGTCGGTGGTGCTGGTGGCATGTCCCTGCGCTCTGGGACTGGCGACTCCCCTGGCTGTCTGGACCGGACTCGCCGCTGCGGCCCGCCGCCAGGTGCTGTTTCGATCGGGAGAGGCGATCGAGCGGTTGGCGACCATCCGCGGGTTGTGCTTCGACAAGACCGGAACGCTCACAACCGGCCGCCCCCGGGTGGTTCGGCTCGAGTGGGAGTGGGATCTGCACCGCAGCCAGGGGGAGACATTGGCCCGGGTGCTGACGGCTCACTCGAATCATCCGTTTTCGCAGGCGATCCTGGGGGCTTTCACGAGAGATTCCGGCCAGTCGCGTCAAAAGCAGTTCGAGGCCGAGCCAGACGCCGAGGGGCCGACTTCCCGGTCGTGGACCATCCGTCAAGTGGCGGGACAGGGATTGCAGGGGGAGAGTACCGCAGGAGACTGGTGTTGGTTGGGCAATCAGGTGTTGATGGCCGCACAGGGGCAGAATCTGGGACCGCGTCTCGCCGGGGTGGTGGCCGAGACCCTGCGGGACGGTTTGTCGTTCACCCTGCTCGCCTGGAACGGAGAGGTGCAGGCTGCCTGGGTCTTCGACGAGGAGTTGAGGGGGGGCGTGCGGGAGATGCTGGAGTGGTGCGAACGGCAACACCTGGGGGTGCAGGTACTGACGGGAGATCATCCCGCGCGGGGCACGCGGCTGGCTCGAGAATTGCGTGTTCCTGTCGCGGCAGGATTGCTGCCTGAAGACAAGGCCCGGGCGATTGCCGACGCACACCAGCAGTGGGGCTCGGTCGCCATGGTGGGGGATGGGGTGAACGACGCGCCGGCTCTCGCGGCTTCGGATCTGGGCGTCGCGCTGGGGTGCGGGACGGACATTTCCCGGGATTCTTCGCAGGTCTGTCTGCTTTCCAGTGAACTGGACCGGCTTCCCTGGGCGATCGGCTTTGCCCGCCGG
>CAIOTJ010000426.1 GCA_903861195.1 uncultured Planctomycetaceae bacterium
AATGGCGTCTGGACGATGGCATCCTCGTGATCTCCCTCACGCCACACCGCCTCGTCGACGACGAGGTCGTGAATTGCGTTTTCAATCAATTGGCCGGTCTGCTGCAGGAAACGGGACGCTCGCTGATTCTGCTCGACTTCTCCCGGGTGCGGCTGTTTTCAACCGCCACCCTGGGGCGGCTCGTCACGTTGGAGAAACGGCTGAAGTCCATGTGCGGTCAATTGCAGTTGTGCGCCATCGGACCCGAGATCTGCCAGATTTTCCAGATCACCCGCCTGGACCAGTACTTTCGGATCCACCAGACCGTCGAAGAGGGAGTGCGCGACTTTTGAATTTGAGTCGCTCACCCTGCCCTCCCTCACAACAGACCCTGCGATCGCCTTGTCGTTGGGTTCGCTCTCTGCCAACGGCTGTCGCACCGTGTTTCGACGGCTGTTCCCCCGCCACCCCGCCCCGCCTCAGCATTTCCGCCACCCGTACCGGCAACCGCTCGGTGTTCCAGGCCGTCGAAGTTCCTACCCACCTCCTCTTCTTCCCGCAGCCTGCCTCCAATCCCCCACCGCCAGCAATCTCGACGACTCTCGGCTCTCATCGAACTCCCACCGGCAACCAACCCACCCGGCTCCCCCCCGTAACCATCTCCCCCTCGCGCCTCCCGACTGTTATCCTCTGCAGCCCGCCTCCCCAGATAACCCCACCGCTGGTGAATCCCCACAATAACCGGACCCACCCACCGCGCTACGGCCTCGGTTTCCAGGTGGGTCAACTACGTGATTCGGAGCGATTGCCGGGTACTCGCGGTCGGCTTGGATCAGAGCGCAGTCGCCACCTGGCGTTCACCACGCTGTTCACCATCCTGTTCGCCGAGGCATTTGCCGTCGCTTTCCCAGAACCCTTCGTCGAACGGCAGTGAAGGGATCAATGCTCGACACCTCAGCATCTGAAAGATTTTCAAAAAACCGTGTTGCGCCCGGACCTCTCCTGCGCTGACAGAGTCTGAGATGGCACATTCTGTGACCATCCATCACTCCCGTCAGCCTGGAGTCTTCCCATGTTCGGTTCTCGAACGAATGCCCGTCGGCGTGTCACCCGGTCTCATGCAGTGTCTCAGCCTGTGCAGGCTCTCGAACAGCGGGTGGTGCTGTCGGGAGGGCTGCTCGGCGGAGTCGCCAAGCCTGTCAACGCCCAGGCGGCCCAACAGGCCGCGGCTGCGATTCAGGTCAAGTGGCCCTCTCCCGCGGAGCAGTCCCGCCTTGGCGGGGCACCGACTTCTCTGGCCACCGACCCTCGCACGGCCGGTGTCCCGCGCAACGGGGGGACGATCGAAAAAGTCCCGGAGTCATCCATTGGGTCCCCCGTCCAAACTCCCGATCCCTTCGGTCTGCTGCCCCAGGGAAATTCACAAACCACCGGAAATGACCAGTTCGATCCGGCACGTTTCGGGCTGCCGGGGACCGATTTCGGCAGCGACGCGGCTTTCCTCAAGCGACTGGAGGGTCTGATTCCCCGGAATCAACATCGCCAGGGTGGTGATGCCGGCGCATTCGCGGGCACCGTGGTCACCGATCCGGCGACACTGCTCAAACAGGCCGGAGCTTCACTCAATGCCGATCAGTCCTCCTCGGATGGAAATGGAACGGTCAAAATCGTGAGTGAAGATGGCAATCGAGTCACCGTCATCAGGCGCGACGACAATGGCGTCGAAACAAGTCGGACCGAAACTATGTTCGACCCCGGCACCAACACCACCACCACGACCGAGTCGCATCGGACCAATGGGCAACTGGATTCCTGGACTCAAACAACCCGCGGGCCCGATGGAAACAAAGACACGTTCTGGATGCGACGTGATTCCTCAGGGAGCTGGATCAGCAACTTCGGGATTCTCGGGACCGGAACACCGCGTCGCCAGGGTGGGACCAGCGGCTGCCCCGATCCCGATGGGTCGACAGGTGGCGGAAGCTCCGGCTGGCTCCCCGGCAAGGCGCCAGCCAGCCCGTGGGACAAGGCCCAATCGACTGGCGGCGGTGCCGGTCCCGGAGCGCGTCCCGATGAATCGGCCACAGGCAATGTCGTGCCGCGCCTGAATGTCGAGGTCAACCTCACCGGGCAGCCCAATCCCTACGAAGGAACCCCCTCGGGAAGTCCCGGCCACACCGGCTACAATCCCAACGATTTCCGTTGCCCTCCCCGCCCCACCAATTGATTGGCCAGAGGTTGCACTCAGAGGAAGGAAAACTGCGTGAACCGATGGTCTGGTCGGGACGGCCTTCGCGGGACGTCCGGGCCAGACCTGCGGTTTTTTTCAGGCCAACTTCGGGACAGCGCCTTGGCCAGCCGATCCCGTTCGAGTTCGGTTGGACCCTTGTTCCCTTCTTGCCGACTCGGATCTGGCTCTGGAAGATCATGCCTGTCTGCTGCCCGGTGACCTCCCCCAAACGCCGCATTGACTGGAACTCGTTCCAGATGCCCCTGTCGTCAGCGTCTCGGTTTGCAAACGACCAACCCGATCTGCAACCCCCACGGGATTTCAGCCCAGGTCAGCGGGCCAACAGCTTGTCCATCAGAAACGCATTTTGAGTGGCGAACTGCGGGGAGCTGGCATGTCCCGGAACCAGCAGGTGGCACTCGTGCCCCACACAGTCCGAGCGTTCTTTCAGCTTTACCCCATGGATCGGATGATGGATCCCATGGCCGGCATCCCGGGCGGGCAGGTCCATCTCGGCACTGCATTCCAGGAACAAGGGCGGATCCTCGGCATCGACGTGGTTCAATGGTGAGAACTCGGCATAGTCCCCACGATGGGACTCGTAGTTCTGGAGAGCCCCCTCCAACGTCTTTTCGCCGACAGCCTGGAAAATCATCGGATGCAACAACACCTTCGGCCCCATCCAACCTTCCAGCATCCGGGGATCAATCGACGTCTGGCCGACCTGCACCGCCGCCGCACAGACCCGGGTCGACTGTCGCTGCACGGGATCGTCAGCCGTGGGATCGGCCAGATCGTCATGCAGCAGCAGCCACATCGCCGTACACGCCCCGGCACTCGGTCCGGTCAGCCCAATCCGGGTGTCATCGATCTCCCACTCTCGGGACTTGGTCCGCAGGAATTGAATGGCCCGGGCGGCATCATGCACCGGTGCGGGAAGTGGATGGTCCGGGGCCAGACGATAATTGATCGCCGCACACGAAATGCCCCGGTCGAGAAACGGCCTGAAGAGAGGCATCTTCTGCCCTTTGTCGCCCGTGATCCAGCCGCCGCCATGGATGAACACCAGCAACGGACGCGGCCCGGAGCCGGCCCCCTGCCAGAAATCCAGCACCTGCCGCTCGTGCCGACCATAGGCAATGTTCGCAAATGTCTTGGGAGGTTGATCGGCGGCATCCGCTCCCCAAGAGTTGCCCGGCAGAGTCGCCACCACGACTGCCATCAAAATCCAAAGGATCAGATCGCTACGACACTGTTGTCCGGTCATTTCTCCCCCCCAGTGTTCAGCACCATGAGGCCCCGGCCGGCCCATGAAGCCTTGCCATCCAGCCCTCGACAACAGGGATCATACCAATGACAGCGCCACGCTCCCGGTCAGATTCCCGGATCGTGCATACCGAACCGATCAAACTTGAATCGAACCGACGCAGTGAGCCCTGTCGACCTGACCCCAGGCCAGCGCCATCAAGGTGCGTCGCCAGGCAGTGGGACGTTGGACTGCAGACCGACCAGCGGCCCGAGAGTTCGCTCAAAATCGCGTTTTGCAGCGACGAGTGCCAGTCCCAGCGGCACAACGATCACCGTCATTTTCACCCAGGGAATCCAGCGTGCCGCTCCGAATCTCAGGCGTGGCCACTCGGTGATCCACCCCAACAGCGGGGCCAGCCCAACCAGCAGTGCCCGGCCGCCCGGCAACCTCCCAAACGCACACCCCACCAACAGCACGCCATACAGGCTGACCGAGCCCAGCGTGACCAGCACCCTGTAGACTTCAGTCCGCTCCTGTGGACAGACCGGTTTGGAAAGTCGCGCGATGGTCGCCAACAGCCCCCCCAGCAAAACACCGGCCAGCGGAAAAGCGAACGCCCCCCCTTTGATGTAGCCCCCCAGCAGAATACAGCCGCCGGCGCTCAACAGGGCGAGCATCAGGCTGATGGGAACCGTGTATCCTGCGGGTTGCCGCGACAGTCGCTGCAGGCTCACCCCTCCCAACCCCAGCAGAGAGCCGCTGGCCAACAGCAGTGCCCCCTGGCCGGAAAGCGTTTGATCGTCCATTCCGCGAGCCAGGTACACCGAACCCCACAGCAGCACCAGGGGGACCACCATCGACACCAGCCCCAGCATCACAGCCGGCAGCCACCCCATCGCACCTCGCCGGAGGACCTTGGTGACCCCCCCCGCCAGCCCGTCGAATACACCCGCACCCACCAACAGGTCGAGGAGCAGCACCGCTGGCAGCACCACCAACAGCAGCCGGTCCAGCCCGGTGGCTGGGGGCCAGGGAACGGCATACCCGAGCCGATCCCAGCCCGCCGCCACTCCCGCCAGCAACCCCAGCCATGCGGCCCATCTCCAACGCCCCACACGCGCGGCGGCGTCCCGCGGCAGACCCGCCGCCGCCCGCACGATGAGCAGGCTCACGACGGCGGCCACCACCAGAGCCAGAACAAACAACCGCGGATCGGGCATGAGGAGTTAGTTGCGCACCCCTTCGCAGTCGATCAGGATGATCGCCTCATCGCCAATCAAGCCAATCTGCGACTTGTCGAAGTTGAAGTCACTGCGCTTCAGCTTCACCTCGGTCGCGAACGCCACGATCTTCTTCTTGTTGAACTCGATCTCCTTCCCCCCCTGCAGCAACAGCGTCACTTTCTTGGTGACCCCATGCATCGTGAAGTCTCCCATCACCTCGTAGCCGTCCTTCACCACCTTGGTGCTGGTGCTCTTGAATTCGATGAACGGGAACTGCTTGGTGTCGAAGTAGTCGGGCTGGCGGAGATGCTCGTCGCGGGCCTTGTTCCCCGTGTCCACACTGTCGGCATGCACCTTCAACTCGAACGTCGACTTGGTGGGATCGGCCTTGTCGATGGTGAACTTACCCTCCACCTGGTTGAACCGGCCGTGGATCCAGCTGATATCGAGATGCCGGGCCTTGAACGATACCGACGAATGCACGCCATCGTAGGCATACTCATCGGCTGCCTGGGCGGTCGCCAGGCCGCAGCAAACCAGCAACGCAGAGCACAACGCAAAGGCAAACGGGCGCATGAGGTGATTCCTCAAAAGGGGAACGAACAGAACAAGCTCCGGCAACCACCGGTCCTTGGGGGCCGATCGTAGGCAGCCCCCCACCTTCCGGTAAAGCGTTCGCAGCCCCGCGCATGGTCAGGCCGCCTGCGTCTCGGCGATTTCCCGAGCTCGGGTCGAACTTCTCCTTCCTCAAAATTCGCCCCCCCCCCACCGAAATCTCTTTGGTTCTCTCGATTCGCATGTCATCCGCCGGGAAGATTGTTAAGATTCGGTGAACCCCGCCGGCTTCGGGGCCCTGTCTTGCGGCGATCCGCCAGTGCAACCGTGTCTGGAATCTGGTGTTCCACCGTGGTCGCAGATCGCGAATTCCAGCCTGGCTCACGGCCCAACGTGTTCCCTCCTGCAATCTCTCGGGATCCACCCATGATCGAGATGCCTCAGACATGGCCCGTTGGCCAGCCCTGCCGGATACCGCAGCCCATCAGACCGCAGGCCAGCGGCCGATCCCTGCCGGTGCCGAGACCGGGGATGTCTCGCGTCGCGCTGCTCTCGCTGGGGATGGTGGCGGCGTCATGTTTCTCGCGCCCTCTCCTCGCGCAGGAGACTGTTGCGAACCAACCAGGCGACGAGCTGTTTCGCACAGGGAGGCTCGTACAACTGCACCTGACCCTGTCTGAGGAACAATTCGCCGCGTTGAAGCCCACCAACCGGGGACGGTTCGGCGGGATGGGATTCGGTGGACGCGGCGGACCAGAGCGGCCCCCCAATCGCGAAGAACCGCCCGCGGAGCCCCGCGATACTCACCGCAACACGTTTGGCACCGAGTTTCCCTGGTCCGAGGGGAAGCTCGAAGTCGACGGCGAGACATTCCAGAAGGTCGGTGTCCGCTGGAAGGGAAATTACACCTACATGGTGGCCGGTCAGGCCCTGAAGCGGCCTCTCAAAATTGACATCAATCGTCGCAAACAGAAGCAGCGGCTCGATGGACTGACCATGCTGAACCTGCACACGAATGCCACCGATCCCTCCCGGGCCCGGGAAGCGTTCGCATTCGGGGTTTTCCGAGACGCCGGGGTCCCCGCCCCCCGCACCGTCTTCGCCGAACTCCGGTGGACGGTTCCCGGGCAATACGACCGCGAACTCGCCGGCCTGTACACCCTCACCGAGCAGGTCAACGCCCGGTTTCTCAAGCGTCAGTTCGGCGACGGCTCGGGCCTGCTGCTAAAGCCCGAGAATCTGCAGGGGGGGCCGTCGTACTTCGGCGACACCTGGTCCGACTATGCCGCGTTGTACCACCCTCAGAACGAGGGAACCGCCGATGAAAAACTGCGGCTCATGGAGTTCTGCTGGCTGGTCTCGGTGGGGACCGATGAAGAATTTGCGAAAGAGATTGGCGGCTTTCTCGAAGTCGACCCCTTCCTGAAATTCATCGCACTGAATGCCCTGCTGTCCAACATGGACAGCTACCTGGGATTCGGACACAACTATTACCTGTACCTCGTTCCCGGCAAGAATCGCTTCGTGTTCATTCCCTGGGACCTCGACCTCTCTCTCGCCACCTGGCCTGCCGTGGGAACCCCCGAGCAGTTGGTCGACCTCAGCCTGCTGCATCCCCACGCGGGAGACAACCGCCTGATCGACCGGCTGCTGGCGATTCCCCAGAACAAAGATCGCTACCTGGAACTGATTCGCGAACAACTCGCGGCGGTCTTCACGCGCGAGAACCTCGAAACCCGCATCGCAGCCATCGAGAAACAGGTGGCCGAACCCCTGGCTCGTGAGCAGGCGGCCTTCGCTGCACGCAGGGAGAACCTTGGCCCGGGGGGGGCACCCGGCGGCTTCGGGGGACGCGGCGGTTTCGGGGGAGGGTTGGGTGGCGGCGGTCAGTTCGGCCAGTCGTTGCCCCCGCGCGCCTTCATTGAACGCCGTCTCGAATCGATTGCAGCCCAACTCGCGGGGGAACGAACCGGCTTTCAGCCCCGCGCCTTTGGCATGGGCTTTGGCCCTCCACGTGGCCCTGGCCCACGTGGCCCCGGAGGTCCGGGAGAGCCCGGCGGGCCTGGAGGCCGCAATTGACGGTCTTCGCGTCGCCCCCGCATCTCACGCCAGAATCTCACCGACCACGTTCCCCTTCACGTCGGTCAATCGCATGTCGCGCCCGGCATGACGATACGTGAGTTTCTCGTGGTCGAGACCCAGCAGATGCAGAATGGTGGCGTGCCAGTCATGAATGTGCACCTTTCCCTCGACCGCCTCGAGGCCGTATTCGTCGGTCCGGCCATAGGCCAATCCCGGTTTCACCCCACCGCCCGCCATCCACAGGGTGAAACCCTTGTTGTTGTGATCGCGGCCATCTCCCTGCGCCGCGGGACTGCGTCCAAACTCGCCTCCCCAGATCACCAGGGTCTCCTCCAACAATCCACGAGCTGCAAGGTCGGTCAACAGCCCGGCGATCGGCTGATCCACCCCCCGGCAACTGTTCGTCAGCGATTCCTGCAGATTGCGGTGATGATCCCACCCGCCGCTGGTCACCTCCACAAACCGCACTCCCGCCTCAATCAGCCGACGGGCCAGCAGGCACTGCCGTCCAAACGCCGCAGGCCCGCCCCCCCCCGGCTGAAACGGACCCGCATTCCGTCCCCCGCCCCCTGTTCCATCGATTCCGTACAGGGCCTGCGTCGCCGCCGACTCCTCCGAAAGGTCGAGCACGGGGGGCAATTCCCCCTGCATGCGGTACGCCAATTCGTAAGAAGAGATCAGCCCCTCGACAGAAGAATCGCCCCCCAGAGCCCCCGCCGTCGAGCGGTTCAACTGCTGGATGTAGTCCAACTGCAACCGCTGGCTGTCCCGATCCCGGCGGGCGTTTCGCAGATTGCTGATCTGGGCCCCGGCGGCGGGATTTCGGGCCCCCATCCGCGTCCCCTGGTACACCGCCGGCAGGAATGACGCCGCGTAGTTCGCCGCGCCTCCATTGGTCTGCGGCGGGTTGATCGTCACGAAGCCGGGCAGGTTGCCATTCTCGGTCCCCAGCCCATACAGCACCCACGATCCCAGGCTGGGCCGGGGAAACTGGAACAGTCCACAGTGCATCTGCAAAAAGGCCTGCGCGTGATTCGGCAGGTCGGTGTGCATGCCGTTGAGCACACACAACCGGTCGGCATGCCGGGCCACATTCGAGAACAACTCGCTCACCCACAGCCCCGACTGACCCTGCTGCGAGAAGCTGAAGGGGGAGCCGAGCAGCCGCCCCCGGCCCCGGGGCGCGGGCTTCCCGGCATCGGCGGTCAGCTTGGGCTTGTAATCGAACGTATCCACATGGCTGGGGCCCCCTTCCATGCAGAGGAAGATCACCTGCCTGGCCCGGGGTGCGAAGTGCGTCGCCCGGGGGACGAGTGGGGAGCCGACAGTCGACTCAGCCCCACCATTCGCCCGAGCCGCCTGCTCCTGCGTCAGCGCCGCCCACGCCAGGGCCCCAAACCCGGAAAGGGCCGAGTGCAGAAAGTCACGTCGTAATAACATGGCAACACTCCGAATCAACAGTGAGTGAATGCGGGGAGTACTACAGCCGGTACAGGAACTCGGCACTCGCCAGAAGTGCCTGACACAGGGCGCTCCAGTCTTCGCGGTCGTCCGAGCGGGCCGCCTGACCCTGGGTCTCGCGGCCACGGCGCGACGTTTCGAGAAATCCCCGGGCCTGCTCCACTTCCCGCGGCGACGGCCCCCGGCCGTAGCACAGGGCGTAGACCTCGGCAATCCGCTGTTCCACCGTGCCAAATTCCACCAGCCGGCGGCTCAACAGGTCGGCCGCCCGAATGACCAGCGTGTTATTGAGCAGGAACAGCCCCTGCGAGGCCACGGTGGTCTGCGGACGATCGGAACTGATCAGGCTGGGATCGGCCGCATCGAACAGCGCCAACTCCTCGGGCAGATTGTCGCGCACAATCGGCAGATAGACCGAGCGATGCGGATTGGTGGGATCATTGATCGCCCCCGCGGCCCCCTCTCCCCCCGGACGCCGCTGGACCGACGGTCCGTCTCCCGCGAGAGCCACCGCCGAGCCAACGGGTGCCTTCAGATCGAGCTGGCCACTCACCGCGAGAATGGCATCGCGCACCTGTTCGGCCCCCAGCCGCCGGGGGGTATTCCGCCACAACAGCGTGTTGTCGGGGTCAATCTCCATGGCCCGGGAATCCCCCTGCGAGCCCAGGCGATAGACGCGGCTGAGCACAATCGACCGCAACAGCGGCTTCACCCGCCACCCCTCGTCCATGAACTGCAGCGACAGGTGATCGAGCAGCTCGGGGTGACTGGGGGGCAGCCCGGCCTGGCCGAAGTCGTCGGGGGTCGGCACCAGTCCCCGGCCAAACAGCTGGTACCACAGCCGGTTCACGAAGACCCGGGACGTCAGGGGATTGTCGCGGCTGGCGATCCACTCGGCCAACTGCAGTCGGCCACTGGTGCCAGGGGGAATCCGCAGCGCGGGCAGGCCCGGCAGATGGATCGTTCCCCTCGGAATGGGCCGGGCGCTCGGCTGGTCCGACTCGCCCCGTTCGTACAGCGGGCTGTCGGCGATGGTGCGGCTGCCGTCGGCGGTGAATCCGGCGAACCCGCCGAACCCACCCCCGCGGCGTCGTTCGCGCCCCGCCGGCTTGTCGCGGACCCCCATCGCCAGCAGCTTCGGCCAGCCATCGCTCTCGTAGGCGTCGAGCTGCGCCTGCAGCAGCGAGATCTGACCCGAGATCAGGAATCGCTGGGTCGGATCCTGGGCCTGCTCGGCCCGCCGCCGCACATCCGCGATCCGCCCCTCAATCTGCCGCTTCTCCGAATCACTCAACCGCGGCCGGGCCGCGGGGGGAAACGCCTCGGGAGGCAACGGCAGCAAGGGTGCGGTCCGCCGGGCATTGATGAACGCCGCGGTGCCATAACAGGTCTCCGTGCTGCGAAAAATGCCCGCCAGAGCGTAATAGTCAGCCTGCGGAATGGGGTCCATCTTGTGGTCATGGCAGCGGGCACACGCCACGGTAATTCCCAAGAACGCCTGGCTCGACACGTCGATCTGCTCATCGACCAGGTCGAGCTCGAACTTCAAGCCGCTCCGTTCATTGAGCGCCTTGGGACCAATCGCCAGAAAACCGGTCGCCACCAACTGCTCGGCCCGGGTCTGCAGGGTGTCGTACGGCAACAGGTCACCGGCCAGTTGTTCGATGATGAACCGGTCGTACGGCTTGTCGTTCTGGAACGCGGCGATCACGTAATCGCGATATCGCCAGGCGTGGGGATAATTGAAGTTCACCGTTTTGCCGGTGCTCTCGGCATACCGGGCGACATCGAGCCAGTGGCGGGCCCATTTCTCACCAAACGCAGGAGTGGCGAGCAGGCGGTCGACCACCTGTTCGAACCGGCTGGACGAGGGGGCGGCCAGAAACGATTCCTGCTCGGCCGGCGTGGGGGGGAGGCCAGTCAGGTCGAACGTCACCCGGCGCAGCAGCGTAGCCCAGTCGGCATCGGCCACCGGACGCAATTCCCGGGCTTCCAGCCGGGCCAGCACAAACCGGTCGATGTCGGAGAGGGGCCACGCCCCGGTCTGCACGGCCGGCGCGGTGGCTCGCCGGGGAGGCTGGAAGGACCAATGCGGTGCGGCGTCGTTCGCCGATCGGGGCGGGGAGGAACCGGCGTCACGCCGCGGATCCACCGCCCCCTGTCGGACCCACTCGGTGAAGTCGGCCAGCACGGTGTCGGGCAGCTTTTTCTTGGGGGGCATCGCGACCGACTGGTCCGCGTGCGAGATCGCCGCAATCAGCAGGCTCTCCGCGGGCTTTCCCGGAACCACCACCGGACCCGAATCTCCTCCCTGCAGCAGCCCGGACCGGGTGTCGAGGGCCAGCCCCCCCTTCACCTGCCGCCCGGCTCCCGCCGCATGACAGCCATAGCACTCGGCCACCAGCACCGGACGAATTTTCTTTTCGAACAATGATTCCTGTGGGGGAGTGCGCTCGATCGTGCTCCGCTCCGAGGCTTCCGACTCCTGGGCGCCGACCATCCCCGGTGCCAGCAGCACCACCAAGCCCGTGCAGATCCAGGCCAATCGTATCCGGTTCATGACGCGCTCCTGATCAGACCACACAGACAGATCACAGGGACCTCGTCGCCCAGCCCAAGCCCCCGGCCCAGAGCCAGTCTCGACACCGCATTGCCGAGTGGCGACCCGCGGACGTTTGAAACATCCGACTGACCCCCCACAGGCGGGGATCCGGCCACTCAGGCGGCAAGAGCAATCCGACGGGCAGACTGCCACAACCACACACACCGCAAGATTACGACCGAGACCCCCTCGGCCATGAACCCGACACTCACCCCTGCGGAACATCTTCTCAGACAACTGGTCCCTGGAAAATGAACACCTCCGACCACCTTTTGGGTTCGGGCCAATTCTGCCGATCCGTGCCCCCCCCACCCCCCCCTCTTCCTTCCCGCCCACGGCGGAACGATGGCACCGGCAACCACTGAACATCAGGTCTCATAAGAACACCTGATGAACGGCTCTCCCGAAGCAACCGAGAAGGCACAAGAAAACGCACGGCGCGTCGAGTCGCTCGCCGTGCGGCTCCGGCTCAACGCTGTCCATTCTCGACTCTCCGGTTCTCGACTCTCCGGCAAAGCGAGATGACTTCCGTCGATCAACCCTCCGTTGAAGGGTCGCCATCGAAGTTCCGCTCTTCCAGCGGGGCTCCCCCTTTCCTCGGGGACGACACCCCGTACTATTCCCCGGGTTTGGGGAAAACCGAATTTTCCCCGCCGCCCCTGGTGAGGGACCAGGGATCCCCCCATCGAAACCGGCCGGCCCTTCCCCAGCGGGCTGAAACGAGGTGACTGCCACCAACATGACACACGACCACGGACCCGTCCCCGGAAACGTCAAGGAATTGCTGGAGAATCGGGGCCTCAATGGCGTTCCCGTGTTGCTGTCGACCACCACCGACCTCGGGCTGAAGGGGATCCCCCGGAAGGAATGGGTGGTCATCACCAAAGACAACGTCTCGGTGGTGGCCGATGGAACGGCTCCCGAACTGGTCACCAACGTGCCCGTCTCCCGGGTCGAGCGGTTCCGGTCGGTCAGCACCATTGGCTCGGGATTCCTGCAGGCCCATGTCGATGGGGCCTGGGTCGATCTGGTCCGGCACTCGAACGCCCTGTCTGGCCGATTTCATAAAGTCGCCGGACAGCTCGAAGAGTTGCGCACCAAGGGGGAAGTGCCCCCTCCGGAAGAAGACGAAGCCGATCAGCTGCACTGCCCCAAGTGCCAGTTGCGGCTCGCCGCCAAGGGAGAGCCGTGCCCGCGCTGCATCCCCCGCAAGGCGATCGTCAGCCGGCTGTGGCAGATCCTCCAGCCGCAGTGGAAATCGGCCCTGTTGATGTCGCTGCTGATGCTGGTGGGGGTGGCGATGGAACTCGCTCCTCCCAAGCTGCAGCAGTATCTCGTCGACGACATTCTCGCCCAGGGCCAGGCACAGCCGAACGCCCAGAACCTGATGCTCACCCTGCTGCTCGTGGTGTTGGCGCTCGCGTCGACCCGCGTGCTGCTGGGGGCCGTCAACTGGGCCAAAGGGCTGGTGTCGACCAAGGTGGGGGCCCGGCTCACGTTCGATCTGCGCTCGCAGCTCATGCAGAAGCTGCAGACACTGGGGGTCGGGTATTACGACAAGCACCAGGTTGGCTCGCTGGTCAACCGCGTCGCCTACGACAGTGAAGTGCTGCACACCCTGCTGCAGCAGGTGACCGGCGGCTTCCTCCTGCAGATCGTGCAGGTGGTGGCCGTGGGGGCGATGCTCTTCACCCTCAATCCCAAGCTGGCGCTGTGCACCCTCATTCCGGCCCCGCTGGTGGTGGCCGGCAGCCTGTATTTCTGGAAGCGGGTCTACCCCGTCTACTACCGCTACTGGGATTCCTCCAGCAAGCAGGCGGGCACGATCTCGGGTATGCTGTCGGGCATTCGCGTGGTCAAGGCGTTCGCCCAGGAGCCGCGCGAGTACCAGCGGTTCACCCGCTCGAGCGAGTACCTGCGCGACTCGCGCATCCATGTCGACAACGCCAACGCCTCGTTCTCGGCGGTCATGGCGCTCATCTTCAGCCTGGGGGGGCTGATTGTCTGGTACGTGGGAGGACGCGACGTGGTCGCGGGCAGAATGACCCTCGGCTCGCTGATGGCCTTCCTCGCCTATCTGGCCATGTTTTACGCCCCCCTCTCGACCCTCTCGCAGCTCACCACCTGGCTGACCAGCTTTCTCACCGGCTGCCACCGCGTCTTCGAGCTGCTCGACACCCCGATCGAACAAAAAGAGCCCGACCAACAGCAAGAGCTGCCGAACCTGAAAGGAGAGATCCGTTTCGAGAATGTCACCTTCGGCTACGAGCGGCACCGGCCGGTGCTCAAGGATGTCAGCTTCAAGATTGAGCCCGGGCAGCGGATTGGCATCGTCGGGCGCAGCGGCAGCGGCAAGACCACGCTGGTGAACCTGATCAGCCGGTTCTACGACGTCAACCAGGGACGCGTGCTGCTCGACGGGGTTGATCTGCGCGACCTCACCACCTCGACGCTGCGCCAAAACGTCGGCGTCGTGCTGCAAGAGCCCTTCCTGTTCCGGGGCACGATCTACGACAACCTCATCTACGGCCGGCCGCAATCGACCCGCGAAGAGACCATCACCTCGACCCGGGCCGCCCAGGCCCACGAGTTCATCCTCAAAAAGCCCCTGGGGTACGACACCTGGGTCGGGGAACGGGGTGCGGGACTATCGGGTGGAGAACGCCAACGCATCTCCATC
This sequence comes from uncultured Planctomycetaceae bacterium, assembly GCA_903861195.1. Lineage (GTDB taxonomy): Bacteria > Planctomycetota > Planctomycetia > Planctomycetales > Planctomycetaceae > UBA10511. Next base: position 14,062 of record CAIOTJ010000426.1, read on the forward strand.
GCCCGGGCCCTGCTGTACGATCCGCGGGTCCTCATTCTCGACGAGGCCACCAGCAGCATCGACACCGAGTCGGAACAGGCGATCCAGGATGCCCTGCGGGTGCTGGTCCGGGGGCGGACCACCATCGCCATCGCCCACCGCCTCAGCACCCTGCGCGATTCCGACCGCATCTTCGTCTTCGACGACGGCAAGCTGACCGAGCAGGGAAGCCATGCCGAGTTGATGACCCTCGACGGAACCTACGCCCGCCTGGTGAAAATCCAGACGCAGTTCTCGAAAGACAATCAGATCGAGGTGCTGCTGAACGCGGCTGCGAATCCCGAGCCGCCCGCAGTGGAGAAGGAACCGGCCGAAGCACCGGTCGACGTCTCGTCGTTCGCCCCCCGCTGGATCGGTGCGGGAGACGCCGTCTTCCGCTCGGGTCCGCACAATACGCTCGAGATCGAACTCTCCGACGGCACCATCCACCGGGGCATCGGGGCGATCCGCTGTTTCCCCGCCACCTGTGCCGACCGGCTGATCAGCCTCTCGGTCTGCGACCAGGAGGGGAAGGAGCAGGAAATCGGCATCCTGCGGGCGTTGGCCGACTGGCCTGCCGACGTGCAGCAACTGATCCACGCGGCCCTCGACCGCCGTTACCTGCAGCGGCAGATCACCGCGATCCACCGGATCATCCACAAGCACGGCTGTCTCGATTTCGCCGTCGAGACCGACGTCGGCCCGCAGGAATTCACCATGCGGTGGTCGCAAAGCCACGTGCAGGACTTTGGCGAGCGGGGCAAGGTCTTGCTCGACCTGGAAGACAATCGCTTCCTGATCGCCGACACCGACCAGTTGCCCCCCCGGCAGCGCGAACTGCTGCAGCGGTTCATCTACTGGTAACGCAGCGGCAGCTGCGTTGATGGAACACGGCCGGTGGGTTCTCTCGCGAGGTCCCGCCGGCCGTGGTTGTTTCCGAAGGATTGCTCAGGCGAGGATCGGGTCGATCACCTGACCATGCACGTCGGTGAGGCGGATGTCGCGCCCGCCAAACCGATACGTCAGCCGGGTGTGATCGATCCCCAAGAGGTGCAGCATGGTCGCATGCAGGTCGTGCATTTCGAGTCGGTCGGTCACCGCCTTGTAACCCCACTCGTCGGTCTCGCCAAAGCTCATTCCCCCCTGCACGCCCCCTCCCGCCATCCACAGCGAGAAGCCATGCTCATTGTGGTCGCGGCCGTCGGAACCCTGCGCGAACGGCGTGCGGCCGAATTCTCCCGAGAAGACCACCAGGGTCTCATCCAGCAGTCCCCGTTGCCGCAGGTCGACCAGCAATCCCCGGATCGGCTGATCGACCGCGCGGGCATTCTGCCCATGGTTGTTCACCAGCCCTCCGTGGGCATCCCAGCGGTCGTAGCCGCCGATCCGCGGGCAGGTCAGCTCGACGAACCGCACTCCCCGCTCGATCAACCGGCGGGCGGTCAGGCACTGCCGGGCGTAGCTGCGGGTGAATTCATAGTCCGAATCGAGTCCGTACAGGGCGTGGGTCTCGCGGGTCTCGCCATCGAGGTTCAGCAGGTCGGGGACGGTCAACTGCATGCGGGCCGCCAGCTCGTGATTGGCGATGGCCGATTCCAGCGCATCGAGCCGGCCAACCTCCTGCAGGGTTCGCTGGTCGAGGTCGCGAATCAGCGACTGCTTGAGGCTCTGCAGACGCGCATTCTTCTCTCTGGGGCGGATGTTCGCCAGCGGGGGATCCTTGGGCTCCAGCACCGACGCCTGATAAGTCGCCGGCAGAAATCCACTGCCGAAGTTGTCGAGCCCGCCGGAGGGAATGAGTCCCCCGTTCAGCAGCACAAACCCCGGGAAGTTCTGGTTCTCGCTTCCCAGTCCGTACGTCGCCCAGGCCCCCATGCTGGGGCG
>CAIOTJ010000427.1 GCA_903861195.1 uncultured Planctomycetaceae bacterium
AGCGCCAGTTTGCCCGCACCGGCCGAGACCACCCGCACCCCGTGTTCGGCACCGGGCAACAGTGCGGCCATCCCAATCTCGGTGATGGTGGGAACCGTGGCGATCGCCGGCTGCAATTCGCGGGTGAAATCCTCCGCCAGCAGCCGGCACAGCTCGCGGGCCATCTCGTAGCGCAGGGCGTCGACCCAAACGTAGGCCAACTTCCCCTCAGGCAGCTTCGGTTGCACGAACTTCGCGAAAATCTCCCGCTGCGGCACCACCCCCTCGACCGGGTGCCGGGCGCGGGCATACTGGGTGACAAACGCCTTCGCCAGATTGCCCCCCACCTCGTTGTACCGCTGCGCCGCCCGAGTGAGCAGCCGTTCCAGACCATGGTGGGCATCCCCCGCGGCGAACTCAAAGTGGTACTTCCGGCTTTCCATCTGCCGATGGTGCGTGTCGAGCAGGCACCACGGCTGTTCCGCCAGGGCATACGCCTGCACGAGCCCGGCGATCGTGGTGGGGGCGGTTTTCAGCTCACGCGCGACGCGGTTGGCTTCCAGCAGCACTTCGGCCGCGGCACATATCAGCGCCCAGCGGGCGTTCAGCCCCGGGTCCACCTCCGCCCAGAAACCCGACCGGCGAGCCTGCGCCAGGTCGAGCAGTTGTGGGGTGGCAAGTTCCACCAGCCCCTCCTCGACAGACTGCAGCAATCCCTGCTCGACCGCTGGGAAGGTCTCACAGCGGGCCAGAGACTCCCGCGGGAAGTCTTCGAAACGCAGGCCCAGTTCCTGCTCGGTGCGCTGTGCGGCCGCGACGTACGACTCACGGTCGGCCCGGCCATTGCGCCAATTGCGAACCAGCCGCACACTGGTGTCGATTCCCGAGGCGGCGTGGGCTCGCGAGACCGATTCCAGCGTCGCGGGCAGGGGCCCCCCGACAACCGACAGAAACTCGGTCAGCAGCAGGTGCCGTCCCAGACGCGTGCGCCAGTCTGCCAGAGGGGTCTCGGCCGGCAGTTCGATGTCGAAGGCCACCTGCAACAGATGTTGCAGCTCACGTTGGGCCTCTTTGCGTGCGATCGCTTCGTCGAGCGCCGTCCCACGCAGGAAGGCCAGGCCCACTTCCAGCGGGTTGGCGGTGCCGAAGACCAGGCGAAGACTCCCTGTGGAGATTTCCTGACCCTGCTCGGCCAGCAAGTCGAGATCGGCCAGCGAGAGTTTGCCCAACTCGACCTGCCGTTCAATCTCGACCACCTGCTCTTCCGCCAACACGGGACGCAGGGCATTGCGGGCGACGACCGAGAGGCGGGTGTTGCATGAGGGGGGCTGCTGGCGCGGCTGCATCACACAGCCGGCCACGTCGAGTTCGATCAGCGCGGCATCGGTCTGTTCGCGAGCGCGGGGCACATAAACGACCAACCGGGGGGGATGTTCCCCATTCAGCAAACCATCCACGTCGCGGCGCAGCGACAGAAAACTGTCGGTGTACCGGGCGACGGTGGTGCGGGGGAGTTTCAACTGCTCCGCCACGGCGGTGTAAGCCAGTTCGGGGTCGTACCA
>CAIOTJ010000428.1 GCA_903861195.1 uncultured Planctomycetaceae bacterium
CCCGTCAACCAGCACCGTACTGCTGCCGGTTCCCAGGTTGAGGGTCAGGCTCGCGGCGGAATTCAGCAGGATGGACTGCGAGGTCGCCGTGGAGGTGCCGTAGCTGATGGTGGTTCCATTCAAACCGGTGATCACCACCCGCGTTCCCGAGCGGGTGACCGTGAAGTTGGGATTCCGGTTGTTCGTGGCGGCGAGGGTCAGCGCCGAACCCACCAGCGTGGCCCGCACGTTGGGTGCCACCGCGGCTGGTGCGGTCGTGGAGAAGTTCGTCGCGGTGAATTTCGACGGCGTGTAGGTCACCGGCCCCAGCAGGTAATAGGTGCCGGCCGGGTTCCCCCCCACGAATGACAGGTTCGAATTGAACACGACCCGGCTGGTCGAGGCGGCGGCGTTCGAGAGATAGATGCTCGAGGTGTCGCCCGTCAGGTAGGCCGAGAAGGTCGACTTGAAGGTCGTGGGAGTGTAGATCTGACCGGTCACCGTGTTGGTCAGATCGGTTCCCAGGTTCAGCCGGGCCCGGGGGCCGGTCGCCGTGAGGGTGACCCCCTGGTTGAAGGTCGTCCCATTGATCGTTGCGAGGTCATTCACGTACGCCGGACTGCTTCCCAAGCCGAGCGTCAGCGTCGAGCCGAACAGCGTGTTGCCAATGTAAAGCGTGTCGGCTGCATTCCCCGAGGCAATCGAGGCGGCGCCGGTGATGGTGAGCGGGGTCGACCCGACGGCATCCAGCGTGACCGCGTTCCCGGTGTACACCGACGACGCCAGCTTCAGGTCGAGCGTTCCGCCAATTGATGTGGGACCATACGACCCAGTGATGGCGTTCGAGTACAACTGGAAGTTGCTCGAGGTGCTGGTGTTCAGCGAGTTGTCGTAGGCGACATTCCCGGTGATGGCCACCCCGGCATCGATCCGCAGCCCCGAGATTCCCTGGCCCTGATCGACAAAATTCACGCTGCCGCCGATGGTCAGCTTGCCCCCCGTGGGGTTGTTGGCCAGCGGCCCGGCCAGGTTCACCTGTTTGGCTCCGGTCCCGCTCGCCGTCACGTTGACCGACCCGGTAACCGCCATAGCCCCGCCGCCGTTCGTGCTGCCGTAGAGATTCACGGTCCCCCGGCTGCCGGCGAGATCGACCAGCAGCGAACCGCCAATCGTGGTGGTGGGCTGGGTGGTGAGGGACGAGTTGTAGCGGGTTCCATGCACCGAGACGACCGTGTCTCCCACGGTGGCCCCCACGATCTTCACATCCCCCGTGGTGCCGACTCCCTCCAGCTCGACCGAGCTGACCCCCTGACCCAGATTGACGGTCAGCCCGGCGATCGCCCCCGTGGTCCCCACGGCAATCGTCTGGGTGGTACCGACGTTGCTGCCGTAGGTGAGCTGGGTGTTGTTCAACGCCGTGAAGACGATGTTGCTCCCCGAGCGGGTCACCTTGATTCCAGAGTTGTTGTTGTCGGTCGCGTTGACGGTGAAATTCGTACCACTCTTCAGGATGGTGTAGTTCCCCACCGCCAGCAACTGCCGCGATTCGAGCGACTCGACGGCGGCCACCGGGGGGGCCCACGGACGACGCTGACGTTGAGAGACCGAAAACAGACGCTTCCAGACAGGCTTGAGTCGCATGGCAGTGCCTCGGAGAAGAAAGATCGATCGTCACGACCAGACAACGCCAGGAACCTGGCGCGCGGGTCGGCTACAGGACAGGGCTCAGCCACAGGCTGATGCAAGCAGGAGAGTCGCAGATGCCCCCTTCGCCCGCCAGTCTGCGCTCGGGAAAGTCCCGTGCGAGTCAGCCCCAGACACACCAGTGACCGTTGACAGCGGGACGACAGGGCAGACCACTGCCCAACAATCCGTAGGCCCCAACACTGCAGAATGGCCCCACGGGAACGGACCGGCGTGAGGAACACCCAAGGGTAGCGCGGTCTTTCGTAGAACCGCTTCGCTTCATAGTGGATAGCGCACATCGGCACGCGCGTTCGCGGACCAGCCTTCAGCCACGCGACACATATTCACCAGTCAAAAACTATTGTACGCCCGCTGGTGCTGCAGGGCAAATTGCCCCTGCCACGGCCCGGTACCGAATACCAACAGACAGGAGCCACGAACCACGCGCGCGCAGAAAGGTGCCAGACTCACCGCCCCCCGAGGTGGGAAGCCCCGCGCGATGTGGCCAGTCGCTCCAGCACGTCCGCCAACTCGGCGGCGCTCTCGCGCCAGGAACGGCGGGAATGCCTGCCGGCGACTGGACGAGGCGACTGCAGCAGGCCGGCCGCGATCCCCTCCACCGTCGGCTCAACGTACAGGGAATGCTCTCCCCCCGCTTCGCGCAGCGCGGGGATGTTGGTCGCCAGGACCCGGGTCCCGCAGGCCAGCGCCTCGGCCACGGGAATGCCATACCCTTCATAGAGCGAAGGGAAGGCGAAGACTTCCGCGCCCGCGTAGAGTCCCGGCAGATCCTGTTGCTCCACGTAACCCAGAGTCCGGATGTTGTCCCCTTCCGCACACTGCCACAACCTGCGAACCTCCGGGCCTCCCCGATCTCAACGCCCACCCCCCAGCGGAATCGTCAACAGGGGAGTGCTCCCCTGCCCCGAGCCCAATTCCAACTGCGAGAGTTCCATCAACAGAGCGAACGTCGCCTTGCTGTCGTGGTCCCGTTGATCGATGTAAAACCAGTAGTCCTGGTACCGGACCGCCACATGGGCACAGGCGGGAGGGTGCCGTCCCGCCGCCGACTGGATCCGCAACAGGCCCCCCAGGACTTCCTGCCAGTCGAAGTCTCCCGCCGGTCCCCCCAAGGTCGTCCGCACAATCCCGCATTCGATGTGTTCGACGGGAACTTCCACGGCATGCCCCGCGAAGAACAGAATCTGCAGCAGCGACCGGGTTTCCAGATCGATGACATCGACCCCCGTGGCAGGTGCCCCTTCCAGAAAGGGATCCAGTTTTTCGTTGGTCAATGGGTAACGCCGCAGCGTCGGATCAAGGCGGAAAATGCCGCAGAACTCCAGCAAATCGGGGTCATCGGAGGGGGTGGGGCCGATGCGCAACACGGGAATCCGTTGTTTCTCAATCACGCTCCACTGGCCGCGATCATCGGACCGGTACTCAAACCCCGCCCGCACCGCATCCACCGCCGCCGTCGCCGAGACGGTCTCGGTCGGCAGGGCATCGGTCCGGCGTTGTTCCTGCTCTTCATGGACGATGTCGATCAGGCTCCGGTCCTGCAGTCGCTGCAGCGCGTCCACCCCGGCCCGGAACTGGGCATACACCGGGGGCTGCACCGGCGTCGGGCCGCTGCCTGTTTCGGCATTCTCGACCCAGTTCAGATTCTCGAGCCCCAGACGGAACACGGTGGCGATCGGCCAGGTGGTCTTCACCAGGTACGCCATCCCCTCGATCGAGAGCGGGGTGAACAGCCGCCGGGCGAATTCCTGATCGTCGTTCGGGGTGTAGCTGAACGTCGGGCGTTCGGCCCCCGCCAGCATCGCCTGCGGCAGCACGGTGCCCCGATAGCTACCCCAATTCCCCGCCGCGGCGGAGGTAAAGAATGGGGTGGCCCCCACATTCACATTCAATTCCCGCTGATCGGCAATCGTCGAAATCGAGAGACTGCTGGGAGAGTCCCCATACCGCAGGCGGACAATGTTCAGCAGCAGTTGCTGCTCAGTCGTCTTCTTGACCGCCTCGTTGTACCGCAGCCGTCCCGACTCCATCGCCCGCGGCCCGAGCGCACACCCGCTCACTCCCCCCCAGAGTGCCAGCAGCATGGCCAGTCTCAGCCCCGGTGTCATGCTTGACCCTGGCACACGCGCAAAAGGCAACGGGAATTCTGCTCACTCCCCCTCATCATCGGCTCCTCGCCCCGTGCCGATTGAGCCAATTCTGCCGATTCCACCGGCCTGGCAAGATTTCCCTGCCACTGATCGGGTGACCGCTGGCTGACCGGCAAGGCGGATCGCTTTGGGGCGAACCTGTCCAGCGGGGTGGCCCTCTCTTTCATGGAATCCGGGAAGAGCTCGCCTTCAGAAGGTCTCGCCCGGACGCAGGTGGCGCCATTCCCCCTCGGGCAGTTTGCCCAGCCGCACCTTGCCGATCCGGACCCGTTTCAGTCCGGTCACTTTCAGGCCGACCAGCTCGCACATACGGCGAATCTGCCGTTTGCGGCCTTCACAAATCACAAACCGCAACTGGTCCCGGTTGAGCCACTCGACCTGGGCCGGGCGCAGGGGGCGACCATCCAGCTCCAGTCCATGCCGCAGGCGGTTCAGCCCTTCGTCGTCGAGTGTCCCGGTCACCCGCACGAGATACTCCTTCTCGATCTCGCCGTGGTCGCCCGTCAGCCGGCGCGCCAGCCGGCCGTCCTGGGTGAACACCAACAGCCCGGTCGAGTCGATGTCGAGCCGTCCCGCGGGGGCCAGCCCCACAAAGCTCGCGGAGCCCAGCGGGAGACCACCCGACTCGGCCATCTTCCGGTCGTTGGTCAACAGTTCGGCGGCGGGGTGATAGCCTGGCTCGGGCTGGCCCGAGACATACCCCACCGGCTTGTTCAAGAGCAGGGTCACGAGCTCTCCCTGTTCCCCCAGCGCTTCCGCCGTCAGTTCGACCTGCTGCGTCGGCAGCACCTTGACTCCCAGCGTGCTCACCGGTTGGCCGTCAACCAGAACCAGCCCCCGCGAGATGAATTCGTCGGCCTCACGGCGCGAGCAGAAACCCCGCTGCGCCAACAGCTTCGAAAGGCGGATCGGAGTATGGGAATCGGACGATTCAGTCATCGAACACCACCCGGGCGTTGGGAAGACTCTCGAGAAACATCGACCCATACCGCTTGGTTCGCACCCGGGGATCGAGAATGACCACCTGCCCCGTGTCGGTGGTGGTGCGGATCAGCCGGCCGAACCCCTGCTTCAGGCGGATTACCGCCTCGGGAATCTGATATTCCATGAACGGATTGCCCCCCCGGCGGCGAATCGCCTCCAGCCGGGCCTCCAGCAGCGGATGGTCCGGCACGCTGAAGGGCAGCTTGGTGATGATCACGTTCTGCAGGGCGTCTCCGGGCACGTCGACCCCCTGCCAGAAACTGTCGGCCCCGAACAGCACCCCCCGGGCATCATTGCGGAAACGCTCCAGCAGCAACGTGCGGGGCAACCCCTCTCCCTGGCTGTAGAGCGAGTACCCTTGTGCGCGAAACCACGACTGCAGCCGCCGGGCGCAGTTGTCGAGCATCTTGAAGCTGGTGAACAGCACGAAGGCCCGCCCCTGCGTCTGGTCGACGTACTTCTGGATCCGCTCGCAGACCGCCTGCTCGTATTCGAAGGGAGATTCGGTGGGGTCGGGCATCTGCGCGGGCAGCACCAACCGGCAGTTCGCCTGATAATCGAACGGGCTGTCGAGCTGGATCTCGGCCGAATGCCCCACCCCCAGCCGGTGCCGGATGAAGTCAAAACTCTGCCCGGCCACCGCCAGAGTCGCGCTGGTCAACACCACCGTCGGCACCTTCGAAAACAGCTCGTCGCGCAGCACTCCCCCCACCTCGACCGGAGAGCAGCACAGCTCGACCCGCTCCTGCTGCCGCCCCGCCACCTCGATCCAGTAAACCGAGTCGGGCATCGCCTGCTGCAGCCAGGTCTCCAGTCCCTGCGCCAACCCCAGGCAACGCTTCGCCGCCGACTCCAGCTCGATCCGCTCTTCCTCACGGGCAATCGTCTCGGCAAACACCGCGATCCCCCGCCCCAGCTCACGCAGAGGCGCGGCGACGTCGTACGAGACCGTCAGCGGCTGGCCGACCCGCCCGTTCTTCGGACAGCTTTTGACCCGGGCGTGCCGCAGTTCCGCGAACAGATCGTCGGCCAGATACTGCAGGTCGACCACCTGCTTCTCCCCCTCGCGGAAACCGTAATGCCGCAAGAGCCCCTTCTGGGTCACGCTGTTGAACAGCTTGGTGAAGAGATAGTTCAGCTGACCGCTGGTGATCTTCAGCCCCAGGTGGTCGGCCGCGACCTGCTCGACCGTGTGCGCCTCGTCGAAGATCACCACCTCGTAGTCGGGCAGCAGGCTGGCCCCCTCGCGGCGCAGCGCCAGGTCGGCGAAGAACAACGCGTGATTGACCACCAGCAGATCGGCGTTCCAGACCCGCCGCCGCGCCCGGTAATACAGACACTCTTCATGCGTCGGACAGCGCTTCCCCAGACAGTTGCCGTGATCGCTGCGCACTTCGTCCCAGACCTCGCTGGCCGGCCGGAAATCGAGCGAGGCCAGACTGCCGTCGGAGTCCCCCTGGGCCCACCGCAGCAGATTCCCCACCTGCGACACATGCTGCGGATCGGTGAACATCGAGCCGGCCCGCTCGGCCGCCCCTTTCAGCCGCCGCAGGCTCACGTAATTCCCCCGCCCCTTCACCAGCACCGAAGAGAACTCCAGGGGCAGCACGGCGTTCAGGAACGGAATGTCCTTGCCGATCAACTGCTCCTGCAGCGCGATCGTGTGGGTCGAGATGACAATTCGCGTGCGGGCCGTCTTCTCGGTGCCGCCGCCACCCGGACGGCGCGACTCTTCGGTCTGGCCCGCGGTCGCCGCCAGAATCGCCGGCACCAGGTACGCGAAACTCTTCCCGGTTCCGGTCCCCGCCTCGGCCACGAGGTGCGTCCGTTTCTGGATCGCCTCGGCCACCGCCTCGGCCATCGCCAACTGCTGCCGCCGGTTCTCGTACCGCTGCAGCTTCTGGGCGATCCGGCCATTGGGTCCCAGGATCGAAGCGGAGCTGAATGTGGTGTCCATGCCGCGCGGTCAGTTCTGCGGAAGCCGCGTGAGGCAGATCAGACAGATGTCGTCCGATTGCGGGTGTTCCCCACTGAACTGGTCGACGTCGTCGAGAATGGTCTCGATCACCTGTTCGACATCCCCACGGGCCCCGGCGAACTGGTGGGCGAGACGCTCGGCTCCGTAGCACGAACGCGCCTTGTTCATCGATTCGGTCACCCCGTCGGTGTACAGCAGCAGGGCCGATCCGGGTTCGAGAGCCCGCGTTTCCTGGCGGTATTGCACGTCGGCATCAATCCCCAGCGGAATGCCCGCCGCATCCATCCCCACCTGGCTCACCTGGTGTCCGGGACTCCGCAGCAGCGGCGGCAGATGTCCGGCGGTGACCAGCGTGACCGTGTTCTTCCGGGGATCCAGCACCACCAGACCCAGCGTGATGAACCGGTGCCCCAGACCTCCCCCCGAGAGATGACGGTTGAGCTGGGTGATCGCCTGCGCGGGGGTCGGCTGAGACAACAGCATCGAACGCACGTCGCTGTACATGCGGGCCATCAGCAGCGCGGCCGAGACCCCCTTGCCCGCCACATCCCCCACGGTAATCGCCAGCCGCCCGTTGGGCAGCGGCAGGTAGTCGAAGAAATCTCCCCCCACGCTCTGCGCGGGGGCGTAGTAGTCGCCAAAGTGGTAGCCGGGGATCTGCGGGCGTTCGCTGGGAAGAAACCCCAGCTGCACCTGGGTGGCCAGTTGCAGCTCGCGTTCCAGCCCCCGGCGCTCGCGTGCCGAGCGATGCAACTGGGCGTTGTCGAGGGCCAGCGCCGCCTGCACAGAGACCGCAGCCAGCAGATCGAGATCATCCTTCGAGAACATCGCCCCCAGCCGGAACGAGTCGAGCTGGATCGCCCCCCGCAACCCCTCCTGACAGGGAAGGGGAACGCACATCACCGAGCGGATCCGCAGGTTCGCCACGCTCTCGCTCAAAAACCGCGGATCCTTCGGCGCGTTGTCGCTCAAAATCGCCCGCTGGTTGTCGATCGCCTCCCGCAAAATCGTCGTGCTGATCCGCGCCGAATCAATCTCCGGCTCGTCCCGCCGCAGTTGGTACGCCTTGATCTGGTACTCCCGTGTCTCGGGATCCTCCAGCACCACCACCCCGCGGTCCGCCTGCGGAAAAATCCGGAACAACGATTCCAGAACCCGCGGCAGCATCGCCTCGACCTCCAGCGCCCCCCGCAAACTCTCGGCAATGTCCAGAAACGCTTTCAGCTTTGCTTCGGGACGCACCTGCAACTGCGGTAACGGCTGCGAACGAATGTCGAAACTGCTCGAGATGTTGCTGGGCGAACGGGTCTCTTCATCGCCCAGCACCGGCACCTTGGGGGCCGACGGGGGTACCGCCGTCTCCGGGTTGGTCAGCTTCGTCCCCGCTGGCTCGGTCTTCGTGCCGGGGTGCGATGACCCCGGTTCCCGCACCCCCTGCGGCTTGTTCTGAAACTGCAGTTCAATCTCGCAGATCCGAATCCGGTCTCCCGGATGCAGTTCCACCCTCCCCCGTCCCTGAATGGGCTTCCCGTTCAGCTCGGTCCCGTTCCGGCTGCGCAGATCCTCCAGGAAGTAGACGTCGTGGCTCCGCAGAATCTGCGCATGATTCCGGCTCACCGACGGATTGTCGAGCACGATCTGGCAACTCTGCAGCCGACCCAGCGTACACCGGTCTCCCGGAATCTCCAGAATCTGCCCCGGGCAGCTCCCCTCCAGCACCTTCAGCACCGCCACGGATCAGTCCCTCCCCTCGGGCCGGGGACCGTTCGCCGGCGGCCCCAACTCCGCCGGTCGTCCCTGCTCGGAAGGCCGCTGCTCGAGGATCGATTTGAGATTCGAATTCAGATCCTCCTGCAACTGCCGCCGGTTCCTCTGGATGGCATCCGCCACCTGCTCCTGCAACCAGGGATCGAGGCTCGAATACGCCCCCGCCAACTTCGAAAGCAGCTCCTGCGACGCCCGATAATCGTTCCGCACGTGCTGCAGCAGAATCGCCTGCCCCGCCTGCCCCACCGCCCGCAACTTCGTCTCCGAACCCGGCAACGCCGCCAGTTGGTCAAAGCACCCCTGCGCCTCGTTGTAGTTCCCCTGCGCCAGGTGCAGCATCGCCAACTGCTTCAGGGCATAGTTCCGGAACAGCTGCTTCTCGGGGTACAGGTCGATCACCGCCTGCCACGCCGGAATGCTGTCGGCCAGCGTCATCGCGTGATAGTACTGCTTCTCGGCCGAACCCAGGCTGGGCACATCGGCCCGCCGCCCCGGCTCCGCCGCGAACGGATCGGGAGTGCGCATCAGCCAGCCCGCCCCCGCGGCACCGCCCCCCACCAGCACCGCCAACCCCAACACCCGCAGCAGATAGCCCAGCCAACCCCGGTCGGGCCCGCGCCAGATCGCCCCCGCCAGCCGCCGCGGCCACGAACCGGTCGGCCCCGGCTTCACCCGGCCCCGCCCCTCTTCGCCGTCCGTCTCGTCGGGCTCGTCGACCGTCTCCGGCCCGGCCCTCTCCTGGCCCGCTCCGCCGCGTGCACCAAGTTGCGAAAACCGGTTCAGGTCCCGCAGCAAATCGGCGGCCGACTGGTAACGGTTCTTCGGATCCTTGGCCAGCAGCTTGTGCACGATCCGGCACAACACGGGGGGCAGATCATCGCGCTGTTCCAACAGGGGCTGGGGCTTTTGCCGCACGTGGGCCATCGCCACCGCCATCGCCGTTTTTCCCGCGAACGGAGGCTTCCCCGACAACAGGTGATAGGCGGTCACCCCCAGGGAATAGAGGTCGCTGCGGGCGTCGATCTGGCTGGCCGAGACCTGCTCGGGACTCATGTAAAGCGGGGTCCCCATCGTCACCCCCTCCTGGGTCAGGTTGACCCGCTCTCCCTCGAGGGTTAACTGGGCCAGACCAAAGTCGGCCACCTTCACATCCCCCTGGGGGGTCAGCAGGATGTTCTCGGGCTTGATGTCGCGGTGGACAATCCCCTTCTCGTGGGCCGCCTGCAGGGCCGCCGCCGTCTGCTTCAGAATCTCGACCGCCTGGTTCACCTCGGGGGGCCCCTTGCGGGTGATCAGTTCCCGCAGATTCCCTCCCGAGACGTACTCCTGCACAATGTAGTTCCGCCCCTCGTGTTCCCCCAGCAGATACACGGCGACGATGTGCGGATGGCTCAACGCGGCGGCGGCGGTCGCCTCGGTCAGGAACCGCTTCAGGTTGTTGGCCGTCTGCAACCGCTCGGGACGCAGCACCTTCAGGGCCACTTTCCGCCCCAGGCTGGTCTGCTCGGCGAGATAGACCTGGGCCATCCCCCCCTGCCCCAGCCGGCGAATCAGCTTGAACTCCCCCAGCATCTGGCTCTCGACGGGGAGCCCGTCGGCACCAGAGAGATCGGCCGCTTCGTCGGCCGGGTCGTGCGGCGGCAAGTCGCCGGGTGGATCGGGGCGATCAGTCGATTTCGGAGGATCGGACGGGGTGGCCATGCAGGACCGCAACGCGAACAGGAGAACAGCAACCGGCCGCACCATCCGTCTTCAGACCACGCACGACCGGCGAGGATTGTACTTCCGCCACGGGCTGGGGGGCAATCGGGGTGAATGAGTCGGCCAGTTGCAGGATCAAGACATCTCGGCACATCCGGCTGACCGTGTCGCCTCCGAGGCACCGGGCTCGGGGGAAAGTCGGTTTGCTCGAGGTCCGCTGGATCAAAGCGACCGCGACTCCGTGGGGGCCGGCTGCCCATGGTTCTCCCGATCCCAGGAGACACCGTGCGGTCAGCAACTACCGGGGGGTGCCAGGAGAGGATGCGGTGGGCGCGAAGGAGCCGCGCGGCTTTGAGTGGGACGCTGTCAGCGCGGGGTCCCTCATCCTGTCGATCGCCAACACTGTGTGCCGGGGAGGACGCGGTGGGAGTGGTGTCGTAGAGCTGTGTGGACTGGAGAACACAATTCGCACAGCGCACCACCGCTCCGGGAAAATCTTCAAATTTTTTTGGCAGGTGGCCGGTCGCTTTTGCGAGTAGACAAACCAAGGCAGACTCAGATCTGGAACTGCAGCCACAGACATGGCGTGTGTGCGCACGGCCACATGATGAGACCTGGGTTGCCCGAAGTTCTCGGGAGAACAAAACGATGCGAAGACGGTCTTTGGGACTCGGTGGTGTGTGCGGGGGGTTGGTGTTGGCCGCCTGGAGTTGGGCGGGGGTGGCGACCGCGGGGTCGTTCATCACCTATCAGAACTCTCCTGTCCCCCGGATTCTTGAGCTGACCCGCGACGGCCAGGCCTGGATGGGGGACCGCACCGATCCCGGCACCGGAACCTACGAGGTTGGCGTGTGGAACCATGGGGCGTTTGAGGCGTTCACCGACGGTTTCGGCGGTGGCCCGATCTCGGACGACGGCCGCCAGGTGGTGGGCTCGATTGTGACAGTTGACTGGAGCACCTGGCCTCCCCTCTTCACCTGGACGGGATATCTCTGGAACAATGGCGTGCTGATTCCCCTCGCTTCCGCGGGGGAGGACGTCGTCTACCCCACCGACATCTCGGGGAACGGGCAAGTGCTCGTGGGGACGCTCACACTCACCGGTCAGCCAGCCAGACAGGCCTTCCGGATGGAAGGGGGTGTCAAGACACTCCTGGGAATGCTCCCCGGGGATGACAGCAGCTTCGGTCAGTTTGTCACAGGCGACGGCGGAGTGGTGGCGGCCGAATCGTACAACTCGCTCACCGGCAACAAACGGGTTTTTCTGTGGTCGAACGGCGTGACGACGGAACTGCCCGACCTGCCAGGTGCCGACCCGTACAGCGGTGCCGACGATGACGCGACGATCCTTGCGCTCTCGGACGACGGAACCACCGTCGCTGGACTGGGCAGCGGACCGCAGGGCTGGCGCTTCGTGCGCTGGGTCAACGGGCAACTCGAAGTCTTGTGGCACACGCGGGTGGATTGGGCGGCGATCAGGTCCGGAATCTCGACTGATGGAACGATCATCAGCGCCGAACTGAATGGCGTCAGCACAATCTGGCGGGACGGGTTGGGCATCAAGTCGTTTGAACGCTATGCGTCGTACCATCATGACCTCGATTTGGGGCTGAACCCGGGTGACTTCCTCGAGGTCACCTCGATGACTCCCGATGGTCGCCCCTTCGGAGGCGCGGTCTACGACTCGAATTGGAACGCCCAGGCCACCTTCCTGGTTTACCTGGACCCCGCCGACTATTTCGTGCCCGAACCCTCGTCCCTTGGCCTTGCGCTGATGGCGGCAGCGGGCCTCGTCTGGTCCGCCCGCCGGAATCGCGGATCACGGCGCTGATCCTGGGAACCTCCAGGCCAATCGAGGAATGAGCCCGGAATCCGTCCTGCTGTCCCGATCCTTCATGCGACTCGCAGCTGACTTCGCCGCGTTTGCTGGACGGAATCTCCCTTGATCTTGATCTGGTCCGTTTTCCCCACAGGACTCGTTCTCCTTCAGAAGAGGCATCGATCCTTGCTTCGCGATCAATCGAAGGGTGGCATGTCCCCGCGCTTTTCGTGAAGAAGTCAGGGTCCCCGAGCCTCCTCCAGACAGATTCGAACCGTTCCCCACTCACGGGGCTTTTACAGCGGCTCCCCGAGTCCCGCGCGAGCCGGAGCTTGCGGGCCACAGCACAGATCCGACCGGCCGTGCCACTCGTGCTCGATGCCGCGCATCAACAGGGCACTGTCAAATTCAATCGATCCCGCCGGAAACAGCTGCCGGTCGTCAAACACACTCGAACGGACCGCTGAGACCGCCAGCGGCTCCACCTGCCATCGCTGGCACCGCAGCTCCATTCCCTGAAATCGCCCCGCCTCGGGCGTGTCCGAGTACCCCACAGCGCCCGCTTCGAAAAACTCCGACGCCGCGATGAGCGACCCAAAGCTGGATCCGGCCGGCAATTCGGAGCAGACATCTCCGACGACTGCCAGACTGGTTGTCCCGTCATCACTTCGCACCGAGACTTCGACGTGGTCACCCGCTTCCTGAACGGTGAATCGGGCGTGGAAGTGAATGCCGGGAAACAGCCGCCCGCCGGCCATCGCGTTCAGCCAGGAATTGGAATCCCGCCTGCGGACATACACCCCCTGGCAAATCCCGTCGTTCTCGTCCCACTCCACGGCAGTGCGGTGGGCGGCGTTCTCCGACGCCATGCCGATCCAGCGCGGCAGGAACCTGGGGCGCATTCCTTGCAGCCGAATCAGACAGATCCCCGCCACCCCGTGTCCATTGTAGAGCTTGGGCCGAAACGGAGGTGGGAGAGTTTTGGCCAGCACCTCCGGGGCGACCCGATAGTTGACGAGAATGCGGCGGTCGATGACACCGCGGATCACGGGAAGTCTCATGAAGCCAACTCCGCTTCCGCCATTCGAATGGGGAACCACCTGCGAGTAAATTCACATGTTCGATCGAGCATGGCGGTTGCCTGCCCTCGTGTCAAATGGAGAGAACCATGTCATCCACCACACTCCAACGCTCGACAGCCTCCGTCTCTGGCAGGTACCACAAGTCCCCTCATTTCCGGTTCAGAGGCCCTGGCACACCACATCACAGGATGCGTCTCTGCCGCGAGATGGCGTTCGGTCAGCAAATCGCAAATCGCTGCTGGCGAGGACCGCTTCCAAGCCATCGCTGAATGGCGCACAGATCCCGGATGGAGGCGACACGGGACCAGTGTGGTAGAATCCCGTGATACACCCGCCTGTCCCGGATCTCACACAGCCTTCCCGGATGTCCTTTCCGTCTGACCCCCCTGACGCAGCGGACGAACCGCTGGAGATCACTCCGTCCGCCAGATTCTGGCAGCGCTGGTACTGGCCCACCGTCTCCCTGGCCGCCCTGCTGGCGTTTGAACTGACAGCCAGCACCGCCCTCTCGACAGTCTTGCTCTGTTGCCACTTCGGCCTGGAGGACTGGCTGACCGGGCTCTGGCTCTGGCGGACCGATCCAGACAGAGGCCGGGGACGCGCCTGCGGCTGGTTCAGTTTCGCCCGGGCAGTCACCCGCACGTTGCTGGCCGCGTTTCTACTGATGATGTTGCTTGTCACGATCACGGCGCAAATCGCGAGGAATCAGCCCCGGGGACCGGGCAACATGCCGGCCGGCTTCTGGGGCATCGCCTTGTTGATGACCGGGGGCCTGCCCCTCGCCACGCTGCTCAGCCTGACCGCCTGCCTCTCGGCCCGCCGGCATGCGGTCAAGGTCTGGCTCGACCCTGGCCTGCACGCCTCCCGCCGGGCCCGCCAATGGCCGGTCACGATTTTGGGAGTCCACAATCTGGCCGACATGCCCTATCTGTTGATGATTTCCGTACTGCTGATGACCGTCCTGACGCCGATGATCATCGCGATGGCCAACCTCTTGCCTCAGAGAGGCCCACGCCCCGCGATCGACATCGCGATCGTGGGAGGCATTCTCGCCATCAGTGTGACCTGTCTCTGGCTGCTGCTGAGCTGGACCAGCCAGTCGCGCGCCCGGTTGCCGTTCGAATGCTGGGGCCACGACACCGTCCGGCCCACGGCCCCTCCCCTCGCCTCCGGCCTGCCGGGCATCTCCTGGGACGACGGGGACGAAGAAGGTGCTCCGCGCGACGAGGACGACTGACACCCCTGGCTGTTTCCCCACATCTCCGGTTCGACTTTCTCCGGCTCCACTCCGCTGGGTTTGGATCGGAGGCTAACCGTTCCCATGGGCAGCTGAGCCAACAGCATCGGCAACCCGCTGGACGCACCCCCAAAGACCACCGTGGCCTGGGTCCATCTTGCGGGTGGCGGGGGGGCGGACCTCTGTGTCCGCTCCCCCCCGTAGAACAAATTTGCAAATTTGTTCGTGAAACTTGAAACCGCGTTCCGCGCTTCCGCGGCGCGGGGTCCCGATCTCCTGCGCTTCCGTCCCGCCCCAAAAAATCTCTCCCGCCGCAACTTCTGTTCCCCCCACACCTTGCGGCACCCGTCTCCCCCCCTGCCAGTGCACCATCTGGAAATCTTTCCCGTTTTGCTCTTGCACACCGCGTGTCTACTGTTACTGTTGGCACAACGCGCAACAGTACACCCACCTAGGA